>NZ_JACAPM010000004.1:0-214826 GCF_013385695.1 Pseudomonas sp. D8002 | reverse complement strand
GCAAGCCAGCTCCCACACAAACCCTGCTCCCACATTTTGAATCGCATTTAGTCATTCTTATTGGGGAAGCGCCGCAAATCCAGGGTCATCGGCAATTCATCATTGATCACCACACTCGGCACCGGCAATTTCCCGGGGCTGTGTCCCAAGCGGAAAAACCGCGCCATCCGCCGGCTTTCAGCTTCATTGGCATTCACCGGCAGGCTGTCGTAATTGCGCCCGCCCGGGTGGGCGACATGGTACTGGCAACCGCCCAGCGAGCGCTGCATCCACGTATCCAAAAGATCGAACACCAGTGGCGCATGCACCGGGATCGTTGGCTGCAGGCAGTTGGCCGGTTGCCAGGCGCGATAACGCACGCCAGCCACAAACTCGCCGACACGCCCGGTGGGTTGCAGCGGCACCGGGATGCCATTGCAGGTCAGCAGGTAACGCTGGGGCGGCAGGCCACTCAACTTGACCTGCAGGCGCTCCAGGGACGAATCCACGTAACGCACCGTACCGC
Organism: Pseudomonas sp. D8002; assembly: GCF_013385695.1. Lineage (NCBI taxonomy): Bacteria > Pseudomonadati > Pseudomonadota > Gammaproteobacteria > Pseudomonadales > Pseudomonadaceae > Pseudomonas > Pseudomonas sp. D8002. The sequence goes on along the minus strand of NZ_JACAPM010000004.1, from coordinate 214,321 downwards.
CCACCGCACCCTCTTCGCCCAGCACATGCCAGGGCTCAAGGGCCTGGTGCAATTCCAGTTCGATGCCGCTGACGGCGTAGTCACCGACCTTGGGAAAACGGAACTCCAGGTGCGCGGCAAACCATTCGGCCCGCAGCGGATAACCGGCAGCGTTCAGCTCAACGATCACGTCGGCAAAATCCTGCTCGATAAAGTGCGGCAGCAGGAAGCGGTCATGCAGCTCTGTGCCCCAGCGCGCCAGCTTCGGCGGCGCATAGGGTTCACGCCAGAACCGCGCGACCAGTGCCCGCAGCAACAACTGTTGGGTCAGGCTCATGCGGGCGTGGGGCGGCATTTCAAAGGCACGCAATTCCAGCAGGCCCAGGCGGCCGGTGGCACCGTCCGGCGAGTAGAGCTTGTCGATGCAGAACTCGGCGCGGTGGGTATTGCCAGTGACGTCGATCAGCAGGTTGCGCAGCAGGCGGTCCACCAACCATGGCGGGCATTCTTCGCCCGCTTCGGGCATCTGCGCGAAGGCGATTTCCAGCTCATACAGCGCATCGTTGCGCGCTTCGTCGACCCGTGGTGCCTGGGAAGTCGGGCCGATGAACAGGCCGGAAAACAGGTAGGACAATGACGGATGGTTATGCCAATAGCTGATCAGGCTGCGCAGCAGATCGGGACGCCGCAGGAACGGCGAATCCTTGGGCGTAGCGCCACCGAGCACAAAGTGGTTACCGCCGCCGGTGCCGGTGTGGCGCCCGTCGATCATGAATTTTTCTGTGGTGAGGCGGGTTTGCCGGGCTTCTTCGTAGAGAAACTCGGTGCGTTCCACCAACTCGTCCCAGGTGGCGGACGGCTGCACGTTGACCTCGATCACACCCGGATCCGGCGTCACCCGGAAGTTGCTCAGGCGTGGGTCGCTCGGCGGCTCATAACCTTCCAGCAACACCGGGCAATGCAGTTCTTCGGCGGTGGCTTCGATGGCGGCCACCAGTTCCAGGTAATCCTCGACCCGTTCCAGCGGCGGCATGAACAGGTACAAGCGGCCGTCCCGTGCCTCGGCGCACAGGGCGGTGCGGGTCAGCCAGTCGGCAGACTCGTCGATCTTCGGGATACGGTCTTGGCTGGCAGCTGCCTCGCCATGGCTTTGCAGTTGCGAGGTGGTCGGCAGGTCTGCCAGGTCCTGATTCGGATCGGTGGGGTGCACGAACGGATAGTCCGCCGCCGTTACCCACGGTTGCGAGGCCAGTGGCAGGCGATAACCCAACGGTGAATCGCCCGGCACCAGGCGGCAATGGTTGTCCCGCAGGTACCAGCGCCCGCTCTGCCAGCGGTCATTGGCCGCCGTGCGCGCCAGCGGCAGCACCTGGCCGATGACTTTATCCAGGCCCTGGCTGAAGACCTTGCGCAGGCGCTCGCGCTCAAGCTTGTCCTCCAGGCGCGGATCTTCGGCGCTGACGTTTTGCGGCAAGGCGCCTTCGCGCCACAGGTAATAGAAATTGTCTTCGTAGGCCGGGAATACAAACTGCGCGGGCAGTTTCAGGCGCTCGGCAACGCTGGCCAGAAAACGCCCGGCCATCACGCCGTCGGCGCCATAGCTTTCCTGCTCATCGGCGATCAGCGCGCTGTTGTGCCAGATCGGCACGCCGTCGCGGCGCCAGTAGCAGTTGAGAGACCAGCGCGGCAGTTGCTCGCCGGGGTACCACTTGCCCTGGCCGAAATGCACCAGGCCCTTGGGTGCGTAGTGCTTGCGCATGCGCTGGAACAGCTCGGCGGACAGCCGGCGTTTGTCCGGGCCCAGGGCGGCGGTGTTCCATTCGGCGCCGTCGGGGTCGTCGATGGAAACGAAGGTGGGTTCGCCGCCCATGGTCAGGCGTACGTCGTCCTTGTGCAGGTCACCGTCGATCTGCCGGCCCAGGGCCTGGATCGCCAGCCACTGCTCTTCGGTGTAGGGCTTGGTAACCCTGGGGGCTTCCCAAATCCGCTCCACGGACATCTCGTGGGTAAATTCGCACTCGCAGGGTTCCACCAGGCCACTGATGGGCGCTGCGGAAGAAGGATCAGGACTACAGGCCAACGGGATATGACCTTCACCGGCGAACAAACCGGAGGTGGCATCGAGGCCGATCCAGCCGGCGCCGGGCAAATACACTTCGCACCAGGCGTGCAGGTCGGTGAAATCCACCTCGGTGCCGGATGGGCCGTCGAGGGCTTTGACGTCGGCGGTCAGCTGGATCAGATAGCCCGACACAAACCGTGCCGCCAACCCAAGGTTGCGCAGCAGTTGCACCAGCAACCACGCCGAATCCCGGCAGGAACCGGAGGCGTTTTCCAGGGTGAATTCCGGAGTTTGTACCCCCGGCTCCATGCGGATCAGGTAGCCGATATCGGCGGCCAGGCGCTGATTCAGGCCCACCAGGAAATCCACCGCCGGCAACGGCGTGCGGTCGATACCCGCCAGATACGCGGCGAATCTCGGGGTCAGCGGCAATGTTTCGAGGTACGGCGCCAGCTCGCGCTGCTCATCGGCGGCGTAGCTGAACGGGATTTTTTCGGCGTAGGGTTCCAGGAAGAAATCGAACGGATTGAATACCGCCATCTCCGCCACCAGGTCGACTTCGATGCGCAGCTCGTCAGTTTTTTCCGGGAACACCAGACGCGCCAGGTAATTGCCCTGGGGATCTTGCTGCCAATTGATGAAGTGCTGTTCCGGCAGCACCTTCAGCGCGTAGGAAAGAATCCGCGTGCGGCTATGGGCCGCCGGACGCAGACGAACAATCTGTGGGCCGAGTTCGACCGCGCGGTCGTAGCGGTAATGCGTAACGTGGTGCAACGCGACATGAATCGACACGGCGGCCTCCTGCGAGCCAGGGCATGGAAACAAAGCGCGCAAGACTTATGCCAGAGCAGTGGTCATTGCGCTTTATCGTGGGACCCGGTGCAGTACAGCACCAAAACGGCGCGATGGCTGCCGTCGTGGTGCGAGGGTTGCACATATTTGTGGCGGGAGTGTGAGGGTGGGTGGTGAATCTACCCAGTCAACGGGCTTTGTGCCTGGCGATCACGGCTTCACGCAGGTGGCGAACTTCGACCAGTTTCTGGCGCATTTCGCGGTGGCGCTTGCTGTTAAGCAATAGCAGTGCAAGCAAGGGTAAAAGCACGCTCACGCCATAAATGAACGCATGCGGCTGATACACGATAGTGGGCAGCACACACGCGAAACAAAGCCCCAGTAACACCACCAGTGGCCAGACCCATTGCGGGTGCCCGCGCGCAATCATGAAGTTGCAGTGCACGATGACCATCGTTAAAGCGATTCCGCCGATAAAGGAGTACTTAGCGGTATCGGCCACAGAAAGATCCCGGAAATAGCTTTCAAAAAACAATGGCACCGCAAAGGCCAGGGAAAATACCGATGCCAATATCGCCCCCATGAAAACAGGAAAATACCGAGATAGAAAACCGCGAATGCTCGGTGCTTGGTTCATTGCTCGATTCCCTGATAAAAATCGACAGGAGTGATGTCCTGATACCTATCGGGTTCGGCTCTTGGTCTTCAAAGACTGTCGAATGTGGCGAATTCCTACGAGTTTAATGCGCATATCTCGCTGAACAGAGCTGTTGAGTATCAAGAGGCCAAACAGCGGAAAAACCAACGCCAGGCCATAAAGAACGGCGTGCGGCGCGTACTGAATCATGGGAAGCACAAACAGAAAGCAGGCGAAGTAAATACCCACCATTACCCACACCCACGACGGGCGCCCGCGCAAAATCATGAAATTGCTATGGACCGTTAACAGGATCAGCAATGCTCCGATGAGCATGATCGAAAAGCCCAAGCCGCCAGCGAGAGGCGAATCACGAAAATAGGTCGCAAAGGAAAGCGCTGTAGCGAAGCCCAAAGAAAAATAGGCCGCAAATACACCACCGATAAAAGTAAGGAAGTAATGCCTGAAAAAATCACGAAGCGTCATCAGCTCGCTCATTCTCCGACCTCCTCATACAACCCCAATGCGATGGTTTTTACGTTGCCCGTGTAAGCACTCCCTATAAGGCCCGCCGTTGCGCCTAAGGCGTCTTTAATCTGGGTTTTGGTACTGTGTTTAAGTTGGGTCGGGGTAAAACGCTTGGGCAGTTCGCCCGACAACTGCTTGAGCTTGAGCATCTTCGATGTGAGGCGAGGGTCATTGATGGTCAGCAGTTCTTTTGTGAGCTTCGCTCTTTCTTGTCGATTCAAGCCACGAAGCACTTCGCGCAACGTCTTGCCTGTGGCCGCCTTCGCGACATTGACAAGTTTTATTGTCGTCAGGGCGGAGGCACCCACTCCAGCTAACGATACTGCGTCCAAAACCGTTGAGGTGTTCTGATACCACGCCTCGCTGTCGAGCCAATCATTTCCCTCTGGCCTTGCCACCTCGAGTACCGTTCGAGTAATGCCATTGAAACACTGGAGTGCGCTTGCACCAGCAGCCGCGTATCCGACCACGACGATGACCGAACTCGCGCCGGCGCTGAATGGAACCAAAATGGTTCCGCTGGCAATAGCCGCCCAACTGATGACGGCGCCAAAACAAGAAATGCCGGTATTCACGGCCTCACCAATCAGGCGGGATTCGCGCGGATTACTCACAACATGTTCAGCAAATTGCGTGGGGGCAATGTACTTCTGCGCCTCCCGCAGAATCACGCGCTTGGGCTTAATGCTGCAGAGGGGTTTGAATTCACGCAGGGTCACGATGTTGAAGTCGGCATCGATATACACCACACCCGCCCCCACGATGCCGGGGTCGGCGTCGATGGCGGCAAACAGGCGTGGCAGGTTGATCTGGCTTTCGATGCGCTGGCGGGCCATGAACTGGGAGCGGTTGGAGTCCATGCCGATGCCAAGCAGGGGGCTGCTCATGGGGGTGTTCTTCCTTGAAATGGGTGGTGTCTGAACTGGCGCTTTCGCGAGCAAGCCCGCTCCCACATTCGACCGCATTCTCATGCTGAAACCCGGTCACATGTGGGAGCTGGCTTGCCTGCGATGGCGCTCGAATGGGCGCCACCTTAACAAACAGGCTACCCACCCGCTAGAAAGCAAAACGCCAGCACGAGGCTGGCGTTTTGCGTTTCAGGCGGCGATCAACGCGGCACCACCGGCTTGCGGGCTGGCTTCTTGCCTTTGCCCTTGGCGGCGTCGGTGCGCTCCTTGGCGGCCTGCTTGTTGCGCGCCATGGCTGCGGCCTTGGCTTGCTCGCGCTTGTCCCACGGGTTGCTGCCATCACTGCCTCGCGGCGGCAGGCCGGTGTGCTGGGTGAGGATCCTGGTGGTGGTTTCCTTCGCAACCTTGTGGCTGCCAGCCGGCGTCGAGTTTTTGCGACGAGCGCTCTGGTAGCTGTCGGTGGACGGTTGGTGCAACGGGATCAGTTGCTCCTTGCCCGGCCCGATCAGGTCTGCACGGCCCATGCGAGTCAATGCTTCACGCAGCATCGGCCAGCCCTTCGGGTCGTGGTAGCGCAGGAAGGCCTTGTGCAGGCGGCGCTGTTCTTCGCTCTTGACGATGGTCACCGCGTCGCTCTTGTAGGTGACCTTGCGCAGCGGGTTCTTGCCCGAGTGGTACATCGCCGTGGCGGTGGCCATTGGCGACGGGTAGAACGCCTGCACCTGGTCGGCGCGGAAGCCGTTGCCCTTGAGCCACAGGGCCAGGTTCATCATGTCTTCATCGGTGGTGCCCGGGTGGGCGGCGATGAAGTAAGGAATCAGGTACTGCTCCTTGCCCGCTTCCTTGGTGTACTTCTCGAACATGCGCTTGAACTTGTCATAGCTGCCGATGCCCGGTTTCATCATCTGGTTGAGCGGACCTTCCTCGGTGTGTTCCGGGGCGATCTTCAGGTAACCACCGACGTGGTGGGTCACCAGCTCCTTCACATACTCCGGCGACTCGACCGCGAGGTCGTAGCGCAGGCCGGAAGCGATCAGGATCTTCTTCACACCCGGCAACGCACGGGCGCTGCGGTACAGCTGGATCAACGACGAGTGGTCGGTGTTCAGGTTCGGGCAGATACCCGGGAACACGCAGGATGGCTTGCGGCACGCGGATTCGATCTCCGGGCTCTTGCAGGCAATGCGGTACATGTTCGCGGTCGGGCCGCCGAGGTCGGAAATGACGCCGGTGAAGCCTGGCACCTTGTCGCGGATCTCTTCGATTTCGCGAATGATCGACTCTTCGGAACGGTTCTGGATGATCCGGCCTTCGTGCTCGGTGATCGAGCAGAAGGTGCAGCCGCCGAAGCAGCCACGCATGATGTTCACCGAGAAGCGGATCATGTCGTAGGCCGGGATCTTTTCCTTGCCGTACGCCGGGTGTGGAACACGGGCGTAAGGCATGCCGAACACGTAGTCCATTTCTTCGGTAGTCATGGGAATGGGCGGCGGGTTGAACCACACATCCACTTCGCCGTGCTTCTGTACCAGCGCGCGGGCGTTGCCCGGGTTGGTTTCCAGGTGGAGCACGCGGTTGGCGTGGGCATACAGCACCGAGTCGCCACGGACTTTTTCCACGGACGGCAGACGGATCACGGTCTTGTCACGGGTCATGCGTGGGCTGGCCAGGATCTGTACCACCTTGGCCTCTTCCGGGTCTTCCACCGGGCCCTTTTCCTGCTCGATGGCGCAGGCCTGGGTGTCCTGGGTGTTCACGTACGGGTTGATGATCTTGTCGATCTTGCCCGGACGGTCGATACGGGTGGAGTCCACCTCGTACCAGCCTTCGGGCGTGTCACGGCGAATGAACGCAGTGCCGCGCACGTCGGTGATGTCTTCGATCTTGTGGCCCCACGACAGGCGCTGGGCGACTTCGACGATGGCCCGCTCGGCGTTGCCGTACAGCAGGATATCGGCGCAGGCGTCGATCAGGATCGAGTTGCGTACACGGTCCTGCCAGTAGTCGTAGTGGGCGATGCGGCGCAGGGAGGCTTCGATGCCGCCGAGCACGATCGGCACGTGCTTGTAGGCTTCCTTGCAGCGCTGGCTGTAGACCAGGCTCGCGCGGTCCGGACGTTTGCCGGCCATGCCGCCTGGGGTGTAGGCGTCATCGGAGCGGATTTTCTTGTCGGCGGTGTAGCGGTTGATCATCGAGTCCATGTTGCCGGCCGCGACGCCGAAGAACAGGTTCGGCTCGCCGAGCTTCATGAAGTCGTCTTTGGACTGCCAGTTGGGCTGGGCAATGATCCCGACGCGAAAGCCCTGGGACTCCAGCAGCCGGCCGATGATTGCCATGCCGAACGACGGATGGTCCACGTACGCGTCACCGGTGACGATGATGATGTCGCATGAATCCCAGCCAAGCTGATCCATCTCCTCCCTGCTCATCGGCAGGAATGGCGCAGGACCGAAACATTCGGCCCAGTACTTGGGATAGTCAAATAACGGCTTGGCTGTTTGCATGACGGTGACCGGTGTTGAGATGAAAAATCGCGGGCGCGGAATATAGCACAAAATTTGACCAATTCCGACCTTTGCAGTCGGAATTGGCGGGCAGCGCTTTTACTCGTCTTCGAAGTTATAGCTGCCCGGCGCCAGGTTCTCGAAGCGGGTGTATTTACCGATGAAGGCCAGGCGCGTGGTGCCGATTGGCCCGTTACGCTGTTTACCGATAATGATTTCAGCGATGCCTTTATGCTCGGTTTCCGGGTGATACACCTCGTCCCGGTATACGAACATGATCACGTCAGCATCCTGCTCGATCGCTCCGGATTCCCGCAAGTCGGAGTTGATCGGGCGTTTGTTCGGACGCTGCTCAAGAGATCGGTTGAGCTGCGACAGGGCAACCACCGGGCAGTTGAATTCCTTGGCCAGGGCTTTCAACGAGCGGGAAATCTCGGAAATCTCGTTGGTCCGGCTGTCACCGCTGGAACCCGGGATCTGCATCAACTGCAGGTAGTCGATCATGATCAGGGCAATATCGCCGTGCTCACGCACCAGGCGTCGGGTACGCGCGCGCATTTCCGACGGACTGATGCCCGCGGTGTCATCGATAAACAGCTTGCGATCGTTGAGCAGGTTGACCGCCGAGGTCAGCCGCGGCCAGTCGTCGTCTTCCAGACGGCCGGCACGCACCTTGGTCTGGTCGATGCGGCCCAGGGACGACAACATACGCATGATCAGCGATTCGCCTGGCATCTCCAGGGAGTAAACCAGTACGGCCTTGTCGCTGCGCAACACGGCGTTTTCCACCAGGTTCATGGCGAAGGTGGTTTTACCCATGGACGGACGGCCGGCGACGATGATCAAGTCGGCTGGCTGCAGGCCGCTGGTCATGCCGTCGAGGTCGGTGTAGCCGGTGGACAGGCCGGTGATGGCGTTGTCAGTGTTGAACAAGGTGTCGATACGGTCGATGGCCTTGGTCAGCAAGTCGTTGACGCTGACCGGGCCGCCGGTTTTAGGCCGGGCCTCGGCGATCTGGAAGATCTGCCGTTCGGCTTCGTCGAGAATCTCTTCGGCGGTGCGGCCTTCCGGGTTGAACGCGCTGTCGGCGATCTCGGTGGCGATGCCGATCAACTGGCGCAACGTGGCCCGCGCACGGACGATCTGTGCATAGGCCTTGATGTTGGCAACCGATGGCGTGTTTTTCGCCAGCTCGCCCAGGTAACCCAGGCCGCCCACTTGGGACGTCTGGCCTTCCTTGTCCAATTGCTCGGCCAGGGTCACCACGTCAATCGGTGAGTTCTGATCGGCCAGCTTGGCAATGGCGCGGAAGATCAGGCGGTGGTCATGACGGTAGAAATCGCCGTCCGAGACTTGATCCAGCACGCGTTCCCAGGCGTTGTTGTCCAGCATCAAGCCACCGAGCACGGCCTGTTCGGCCTCGATGGAATGCGGCGGCACCTTCAGGGCAGCGGTTTGCAGGTCATATTGCTCAGGAGCGGAGATATCGTTCATGGCCACTTGGAATAGTTGGAGAATCTGGGGCTACAGAAAAACAAAAGGCACGACCTGTGAACAGGATCGTGCCCGATGTTAACTGCCTGGCACGCGAGGTGCCAGTCAGTTAGGTGTTGCTTAAGCTGCTACCACAACAACGCGTACGGTTGCTTCGACTTCAGCGTGCAGGTGCACGGCTACATCGAATTCGCCAACGTTGCGGATGGTGCCGTTCGGCAGACGAACTTCGCTCTTCTGCACTTCAACGCCGGAGGCGGTCAGTGCATCAGCGATGTCGTGGGTGCCGATCGAACCGAACAGCTTGCCTTCGTCACCGGCGGTGGCAGTGATAGTCACTTCCAGCTCAGCCAGTTGGGCAGCGCGAGTTTCGGCCGAAGCTTTTTTGTCTGCTGCTGCTTTTTCCAGCTCGGCACGACGCTCTTCAAACGCAGCCAGGTTGGCAGCGGTTGCAGCGGTGGCTTTGCCGTATGGCAGCAGGTAGTTACGACCGTAGCCGGCCTTAACGTTCACTTTGTCGCCCAGGTTGCCCAGGTTGGCGACTTTTTCCAGAAGGATCAGTTGCATGTGAAAATCCTCTAACTTTTAACCTTCACCGTTCGCGTTATCGGCGTCTTTCGGCGCCAGACGACCGCGAAAATCAATCAGGCCGTCGACAATGGCCAAGACCACGAGTAACGGATAGATCAGCTGCATGAACAGCAACAGCGTCACGTACAACCCCACCAGCCAGAATCTGCCCAGTCGCTTTTGCGCCACCAGCCCATGAATCAGGGACAGGCCGGCGAATACCAGCGGTACGCTGCACAACGGCACCAACAGCGCCAGGCCAAAAGTCGGCCCGACCACCATGAACGCCAGCAGCAACATCGCCGGTCCAGCGGGGATTCTGATACTGCGAAACTCGCGACCAAAACCACCCGGGTTATACAACAACGCCTGCCAGTAACGCCCAAGAATCAGGCTCAGCAAGCTGACAATCTGCAACAGTGCCGCTATCAGGCCGGTAAGCATCGGTGCAACCACTGACGCAAAGCGCGCTCGCTCCTCTACCGATAACTGCTGGTAGAGATCCCCGAGGGCCAGCGGCAGGATCTTTATGATCTCCTGCGCCAGCGCCTCGATTTGCGGGCGGAAAGCCGCGCCAAGCGCCAGTGAATACACCAACCCCAATGCCACGCTGACCAGCAGCGTACGGACCCAGGACTCACTTGCGCGCAAAACCAACGCAAGGGTCGATGAACCGAGCAGTACCAGAAGTACCCGTGGATCATCGAATTTCAACCACCAGACCAAGGCCGGCAGTATTCCCAGGGCAAGAACGCCAAGGGCGTCCTTCAAACCGCGCCGCAGAAGCACAAGGCAACCCGCGGCAGCACCCAACCAATACAACAACGGCAATGCTGCACATCCAGCCACTACCAGAGTGGCCTGCACACGACCGCGCATGATGAACTCAGCTAAGGCGCGCATGCATTCAATCCCTTACTACTTGTCGACTGCCCGGTCTCAGCGGCCGTGGCTGTCGGTGTAGGCCAGCAGGGCCAGGAAGCGGGCGCGCTTGATAGCGGTGGCCAGCTGACGCTGATAACGAGCTTTGGTACCGGTGATGCGGCTTGGAACAATTTTGCCGGTCTCGGATACGTAGGCTTTCAGAGTGTTGAGATCTTTGTAATCGATCTCCTTCACGTCTTCAGCGGTGAAGCGGCAGAATTTACGACGACGGAAGAAACGTGCCATTTGATAGGCTCCTTAAAAGGTCCGTGGATTACTCGTCAGCGTTATCGCTGTTGTCGCTGTCATCACTATCAGCGCTTTCAGCGCCTTCGTGCTCAGGACGGTCGCGACGCTCACGGCGCTCACTGCGGTTTTCTTCAGCCTTGAGCATCTCGGATTGGCCGGTAACGGCTTCTTCGCGACGGATGACCAGGTTACGGATCACTGCATCGTTGTAGCGGAAGTTGTCTTCCAGCTCGGCCAGGGCCTTGCCAGTGCACTCAACGTTCAGCATCACGTAGTGAGCCTTGTGAACATTGTTGATTGCGTAGGCCAGTTGACGACGGCCCCAATCTTCCAGACGGTGGATTTTGCCGCCGTCTTCTTCGATCAGCTTGGTGTAACGCTCTACCATGCCGCCGACTTGCTCGCTTTGATCCGGGTGGACCAAAAAGATGATTTCGTAATGACGCATGAATGCTCCTTACGGGTTGTAGCCTGCCGCTCAAAAACGGTCAGACAAGGAGTGAATGACACTTATGGATCTTGCCGAAGGGAGGCACATGCGTGCCTGCCATGAAGGCAAGGGGCGCAATTGTAGAGAAGGGGGAGAAAGGGTGCAAGGTGATTGGTGATTATTTGAACAGCCCCCATACACCACAAAAACAAATGTGGGAGGGGGCTTGCTCCCGAAAGCGATGTGCCAGTCACCAAATGCACTGACTGATACACCGTATTCGGGAGCAAGCCCCCTCCCACATTTTGACCTGCGCCAGACTTGGTTATTTCTTGGCTTTAGCCTTGGCGCCGCGCTGGCGCTGGGCTTCGAACAGGCAGACGCCCGTTGCGACTGAAACGTTGAGGCTGCTGACGCTACCGGCCATCGGCAGGTGCACCAGGTAATCGCAATGCTCGCGGGTCAGGCGGCGCATGCCCTTGCCTTCGGCACCCATGATCAGGATGGTCGGGCCGGTGAGGTCCTGGTCATAAATGCTGACCTCGGCCTCTCCCGCCGTACCCACGACCCACAGGCCGCGCTGCTGGAGTTTCTCGAGGGTGCGCGCCAGGTTGGTCACGGCCACCAACGGAATCACTTCCGCAGCACCGCAGGCGACTTTACGCACGACAGGCGTCAAGGTTGCCGACTTGTCTTTAGGCACGATCACCGCCAACGCACCGGCGGCATCCGCCGAACGCAGGCAGGCGCCGAGGTTGTGCGGATCGGTCACGCCGTCGAGCACCAGCAACAGCGGTGCGCCTTCGGTGCGGTCGAGCAGCTCGTCGAGCATCGCTTCGCCCCAGACCTGGCTTGGACTGACGTCGGCTACCACGCCCTGGTGAACGCCTTCAACCCAGACGTCCATCTCGCGCCGCTCGGCCTGGCCGATGGCAACTTTGTTCTGATTGGCCAGTTCGACCAGCGCTTGAACACGCGGCTCACTGCGGCCTTCTGCCAACCACACCTGCTTGACGCGTTTCGGGTGGTGACGCAGCAATGCTTCTACGGCGTGCACGCCGTAGATTTTTTCCAGACTCATGACTTGGCCTTAGGTTTGCGCGACCCGCCGCTTTTCGCGGGGGCCGAACCCGCTTTTGGCGGGCCTTTACGGTGTTTACTCGGCTTGCTCGACGGCTTTTCCGCCTCGCGGGACTTTCCCCCAGACGCCGCTTTACCACCGCTTTTGGCTTCGTTGAGCAACTGCTGCTTCAACTCGCGGCTCTTGCGCAGCTCGGCGTTTTTCGCCGCGGCATCGCTAGGGCGGTAGGCTTCGGGGGCCTTGTCCTTGGCAGACGAACGACGCGCAGGCTTGGCTGGCGCAGGCTCGGCGACCGCTGCTTTCGCAGGAGCGCCTTTGCCTTTGCTGGCCGGGGCTGCAGTTTCGCTGCCACGTTTTTTACGGCCAGTCGGTTCAGCCGGCTTGTCAGGCATACCGAAATCGATCTTGCGCTCGTCGAGGTCGACGCGCATGACCTGCACTTCCACGGTATCGCCCAGACGGAAGCTGCGACCGGTGCGCTCGCCCGCCAGGCGGTGATGCACAGGGTCGAAGTGGTAGTAGTCACCCGGCAAGGCGGTGACGTGCACCAGGCCCTCGACGTAGATGTCGGTCAGCTCGACGAACAAACCAAAACCGGTCACGGCAGTGATCACACCCGGGAACGACTCGCCCACGCGGTCTTTCATGAACTCGCACTTGAGCCAGTTCACTACGTCGCGGGTGGCTTCGTCGGCACGGCGCTCGCTCATGGAGCACTGCTCGCCCAACTGTTCCAGGGCCGCTTCGTCGTACGGATAGATCCGTGCCTTCGGAATGGTCATGGCACCAGCACGCTTGACGTGCGGGGTGTTCTGCTTGGAATGGATCACGCTGCGGATCGCCCGGTGCGTGAGCAAGTCCGGGTAACGACGAATCGGCGAGGTGAAGTGGGTGTACGCTTCGTAATTCAGGCCGAAGTGGCCCTGGTTATCGGCGCTGTACACCGCCTGGCTCAGGGAGCGCAGCATGACGGTCTGGATCACGTGGTAATCCGGACGGTCCTTGATGCTCGCGAGCAGAGCCTGATAGTCCTTCGGCGTCGGGCCGTCCTTGCCTTTGTGCAGGGACAGGCCGAGCTCACCGAGGAACGCGCGCAGCTTCTCCAGACGCTCCGGCGGCGGGCCGTCGTGCACCCGGTACAACGCAGGAATCTCGTGCTTTTTGAGGAATTCTGCGGTGGCCACGTTGGCCGCCAGCATGCACTCCTCGATCAGCTTGTGAGCATCGTTGCGCGTGGTCGGGGTGATCGCGGCAATCTTGCGCTCGGAACCGAAGACAATCCGGGTTTCCTGAGTTTCAAAGTCGATCGCGCCACGCACGTGACGAGCGCCCAACAGCACCTTGTACAGCGCGTAGAGCTGCTTGAGATGCGGCACGACATGCCCGTACTCACCGCGCAGGGCCTTGGCTTCGCTGGTTTTCGGCTGCTCCAGGATGGTGCTGACCTTGTTGTAGGTCAGGCGGGCCTGGGAGTGGATCACCGCTTCATAGAACTGGTAGTCGGTCATTTCGCCGGTTTTCGAGATGGTCATCTCGCACACCATGGCCAAACGGTCGACTTTCGGGTTCAGGGAGCACAAGCCGTTGGACAGCTGCTCAGGCAGCATAGGGATGACGCGCTCGGGGAAGTACACCGAGTTGCCGCGCACCTGGGCTTCGTTGTCCAGGGCCGAACCGATCTTCACGTAGCTGGACACGTCGGCAATCGCGACGAACAACTTCCAGCCGCCGGAGAACAGGCGCAGTTTGCCAGGCTTGGCTTCGCAGTAGACCGCATCGTCGAAGTCGCGGGCATCTTCGCCGTCAATGGTGACGAACGGTAGATGACGCAGGTCGATGCGCTTCTCTTTGTCTTTTTCTTCGACTTCCGGCTTGAGCTTGGCGGCTTCTTTGAGCACAGCCTCAGGCCAGACGTGAGGGATATCGTAGGTGCGCAGCGCAACATCGATCTCCATGCCCGGCGCCATGTAGTTGCCGACCACTTCAACGATATCGCCCTGTGGCTGGAAGCGCGCAGTGGGCCAGTGGGTGATTTTCACCTCGACGAACTGGCCCACTTTGGCGGCGCCATTGCGCCCCGGAGTGATCAGCACTTCCTGCTGAACCTTGGGGTTATCCGGCACCACGAAGCCGATGCCGCCTTCTTCGAAGTAACGGCCGACGATGGACTCGTGGGCACGGGACACCACTTCGACGATCACGCCTTCACGGCGACCGCGACGGTCGAGGCCGGAAACGCGGGCCAGGGCACGGTCGCCATCGAACACCAGGCGCATTTGCGCAGGGCTCATGAACAGGTCGTCGCTGCCATCGTCCGGGATCAGGAAGCCGAAACCGTCACGGTGGCCGGCGATGCGGCCGAGGATCAGGTCGAGCTTGTCCACCGGCGCGTAGGTGCCGCGGCGGGTGTAGATCAACTGGGCATCGCGCTCCATGGCGCGCAGGCGGCGACGCAGGGCTTCGAGTTGGTCTTCGGTGGTCAGACCGAATTCTTCAACCAGCTGCTCGCGGCTAGCAGGCGAACCCCGATCGGCGAGGTGCGCCAGGATCAGTTCGCGGCTAGGAATGGGGTTTTCATATTTTTCCGCTTCACGAGCGGCCTCGGGATCGAGGGACTGCCAATCGGCCATTAGAGAGTTTTCACCTTGTCTATATGCGGGTTAGTTTGGCATACGCGTATTGAAACGGGAAATTTCAGGTGTCAACAAGCCCGTAAAAGCACTTTGTAGCCCTTGGAATGCACCTTGCGCGACCGTCGGCGAAATATTCCAGACTTTTTTCATGGCAGGGCTTTACAGCTCAAAATAGCCTCCGTATAGTGCGCGCCATCGACGACGGCAACGTTGTTGATGCTGCCCAGGTGGTGAAATTGGTAGACACGCCAGCTTCAGGTGCTGGTGATCGCAAGGTCGTGGAAGTTCGAGTCTTCTCCTGGGCACCAATTTCAAACTCAAGGTTATGCCTTGAGTCTCCAAAAACCCGCGAAAGCGGGTTTTTGCGTTTCAGGCCTTTGATTTTTAACAAGAATCTTGATTTATATTTTTGAATCAGGGGTTTACAGATCAAAAAGCCCTCCGTATAGTTCGCTCCATCAACAGCGCAAGCGTTGATAATGCCCAGGTGGTGAAATTGGTAGACACGCCAGCTTCAGGTGCTGGTGATCGCAAGGTCGTGGAAGTTCGAGTCTTCTCCTGGGCACCAAATTCAGATCAAACCCGCGAAAGCGGGTTTTTTCGTTTCCGGGGTTTGAAAGCCTGACCGGTGATTTCCCCCCCTCGTCCGCACTTGAGAAGTTTTATCGTTTATCCTTGTAAGGATTTGTTGCACTCAAGTGAGGAAAACCCCGGATGATGATCCGCGATACCCGTCTCAAGACATCCCTTCTGCGTGGCCTGACCATCACTCTGCTCGGCCTGACCCTGCTCTCGCCCGCTGCCTATTCTGCCGACAAGGTTGCACTGACCTTGTACAACGGCCAACACAAGGAGGTCGGCGATGAACTTGCCAAGGCCTTCGAAGCCAAGACCGGCATCCACGTCAATGTGCGCAAGGGCAGCAGCAACCAGCTGGCCAGCCAGGTCGTCGAAGAAGGTGACCGCTCCCCTGCCGACGTGATCTACACCGAAGAATCGCCGCCGCTGAATAAACTCGGCGAGCAAGGCCTGCTGGCAACCATCGACGCCAGCACCCTCGACGTCCTGCCGAAGGAATACGTGGCCGCCAACGGCGCCTGGATGGGCGTGACCGCACGCACCCGCGTCGTGGCCTTCAACCCGAAGCTGATCGCCGAGAAAGACCTGCCCAAGTCGGTACTGGATTTCGCCGGGCCCGAGTGGCAAGGCAAGGTCGGTTTCGTGCCCACCAGCGGCGCGTTCCAGGAACAAGCCGTAGCGATCATCAAGCTGCACGGTCGCGAAGCGGCTGAAGAGTGGCTGACCGGCCTGCGCGCTTTCGGCAAGGTCTACAGCAACAACATGGTTGCGCTCAAGGCCGTGGAAAATGGCGAAGTCGCCACTGTCTTGGTGAACAACTACTACTGGTTCGCCCTGAAGAAAGAAAAAACCAACCTGGATTCGCAGCTGCACTACTTCACCAACGGCGATGCCGGTGGCCTGATCACCGTGTCTGCCGCGGCTGCACTGAAATCCAGCAAGCATCCAAAGGAAGCCCAGCAACTGCTGGCATTCATGGCCAGCGAAGAAGGCCAGCGGGTGATCACCAACACTTCCGCCGAATACCCGCTGCGCAAGGGCATGGAATCCAACCGCGGCCTCAAGCCTTTCAGCGAGCTGCAACCGCCGAAAGTCACCCCTGCCGACCTGGGCAACGCCGAAGAAGCCCTGGAACTGGAACGTGACGTTGGCTTGAACTGATGAACCCATCGCTCCCCGCCCTCGCCTTGCGCGGGGGTTTTACGCCGAGACGCAAACGCCCTTCGATCTGGTTGCTGCTACCAGTCCTGCTGCTGGTAGGCCTGAGCCTGTTGCCGCTGGCGTATGTCGGCCTCAAGGCCTGGCAGGCAGGATGGGCCGAAGCGGTGCATTTGCTGTGGCGGCCCTATGTATTCGGGTTGCTGCGCAACACCCTGGCGCTGATGGTCGGCGTCACCGTGGCCTGCGGCGTGATCGGCTTGTCCCTGGCCTGGCTGCTGGAACGCAGCAACCTGCCGGGGCGGCGGATCTGGGGAGTGATCCTGTGCCTGCCGTTCGCGGTGCCGGCGTTTGTCAGCAGCTTTACCTGGGTTTCGTTAAGCGCCAACTTTGAAGGGTTGGGCGGAGCGATCCTGGTGATGACCCTGTCCAAATACCCACTGGTGTTTCTGCCGGTGGCGGCAACCCTGCGCAATCTTGATCCATCCCTGGAAGAATCGGCCCGCACCCTTGGCCTGAATCGCTGGGGCGTGTTCTTTCGCATCACCTTGCCTTTACTGTGGCCGTCACTGCTGGCCGGGGCACTGTTGATTGCCCTGCATATGCTGGTGGAGTTCGGCGCGCTGTCGATCATCGGCTTGCAGACGTTTACCACCGCAATCTACCAGCAATTCGAGCTGGAGTTCAGCAACGCCAATGCGGCGATGCTTTCGGCGGTGCTGCTGGTGATGTGCCTGACGCTGCTCTGGCTGGAGCTGCGGGTGCGCGGCAAGGGCCGGCACGTGCGTACCGGCCAGGGCGCGGCGCGGCATGCCGAACAGGTTCGACTCGGCAAATGGGCGGCGCTGGGGCAGCTGTATTGCCTGCTCCTGGCGATCATCGGCAGCGGCATTCCACTGGGCATGCTCGGTTATTGGCTGGCAGTGGGCAGTTCGGCGGCATTTCCGATAGCCGAGATCAGCGAGGCGCTGCTTTCTTCGCTGGCGCTGTCCCTGGGTGGCGCCGCGCTTTGCCTGTTGTTTGCCGTGCCGGTGGGCTTGCTGGTGGTGCGCTACAAGGGCCAGCTCGCACTGTGGGCGGAACGCCTGCCGTACCTGCTGCACGCCCTGCCCGGCCTGGTGATTGCGCTGACACTGGTGTATTTCGCCCTGCATTACGTGCCGGCGCTGTATCAAACGTCGGCATTGCTGCTGATCGCTTATGCGCTGCTGTTTTTGCCCCTGGCCCAGGCGCCGATCCGCACGGCGCTGAACAAGGCAGCACCACAGCTGGAAGAGGCGGCGAGAACGCTGGGCGCGTCGTCGTTCAGTGCGTTTTGCCGGGTGACGCTGCCGATTATTTTCCCGGCATTGGGGGCGGCGTTTGCGCTGGTATTCCTGGATGCGATGAAGGAATTGACGGCGACGTTACTGCTTAGTCCGACCGGGCTGAACACCTTGGCAACTGCCGTGTGGGCGCACACCTCGAATGTGGAATTCGCGGCAGCGGCGCCCTATGCGGCATTGTTGATTTTGGTGTCGGGGCTGCCGGTGTATCTGCTTACGACGCGGATGTATCTGAGCCGCTGAAATAGCTTTCGCGAGCAAGCCCGCTCCCACATTTGCTCGCATTCCAGAAGTGGAACTCGGTCGAATGTGGGAGCGGGCTTGCTCGCGAAAGGGCCGCACCAGGCGACATCAAGCCCGGAACTGCCCCAGGCTCGCCTTCAACTGCGCCGCCAACCCATCCAGCACTTTGCCACTGGCTGTAGTCTCTACCACCGCCTGCGCCGCTCGCTCAGCCTGGGCATGAATGATCTCGACTCGCCCACGCACCGCATGCGCACCCTGCGCCTGATGCTCAGCCGCCCGCGTCGCCAGGCCAATCGCTGCATGCACCTGCTCCACCGAGGCCTGTACCGACTGCTGCAGGCGTACACTGTCGCGTAATACCAACAAACCTTCGCTGGCCTGGCGCCCGGCCTTGCCGATGGTTTCCACGGCCTCACGGGCGCCTTGCTGCAAGGCCACGATGTGGGCCTGGATGTCGCCGGTAGAACTCTGGGTTTTACTGGCCAGGGCGCGAACCTCGTCCGCCACCACCGCAAAGCCGCGCCCGGTCTCACCGGCTCGCGCCGCCTCAATAGCCGCGTTGAGCGCCAGCAGGTTGGTTTGCTCGGCAATCCCGTGGATCACCGTCAACACCACCTCGATCTGCTCGCTCTGCTGCGCCAGCCGCTCGATCACCTTGGAACCGGCCTGCACCTGCCCCGCCAACGCCTCGATCAAGCTGCCGACTTCGGCTGAAGTGCGGGAATTTTCATCAGTCGCCTGGCGAATATCCACCACCTGCTGCAAGGCGGCCTGCATCGCATGGCTTTCCGCCTGGGCCTCATCCGCCATTTGCGACAGCGCCCGCAGGCTTTCGGCAACCTCATCACGCTGCAAGCCGGCGGCCGCATCGGCACCCGCATTGCGCAGGGTCATCGCGCCGATTTCCACGCCGGTACGCTGGGCCACATCACCGGCTTCACGCACGATCGGCTGCAATTTATCCACAAAGCGATTGACCGCCGAGGCCATGTCGCCGATTTCGTCCCGGCTGTTGATCTGCACGCGCTTGGTCAGGTCGCCCTCGCCTGCCGCCAAATCGTCCATCGCTGCAATCAGCAGCTTCAGGCGATTGACCACCCGACGGCCGAGCACTACAGCAATCAACAGCAATACACCAAAACCTACAACTGCCAGGCCCATGCCGATGCGCCAGCGCAAGGTGCCCGCCGCCTCTTGCACGGCGCTGGTGGTATTGGCGGTCATCTGGGTGGCGGTGGCTTGCGCCGACTGCAAACGCGCGCCCATGGCCGCCGCGCTGTCAGCCGCGGCACCCTTGAGGCTGTCGCCCACCAACTGGTCACCGCTGGCAATCAGTGCAGCAAAACGCTTGTCCAGCGCGGCCAGGTCAGCCTCGACCGAGGCAGTCGAAACCCCCATGCGGACCTTGCCGATCTCTACGCCATTGGGGCTGATGGACGCTTCGACGTAGAACACCGAGGGATCATTCTTCGCCGCATCCAGCACTTTATCCAGGGCACGTTCGCCCTTGCCCTTTTCCAGCAGCGCCTGGTTGATCGGGTTTTCACGATTAAGGTAACGGGTCAGGTGCTCGCCAGCCGCGTCGTCATACACCACAAACAACACGTTGGGATTGCGCTGGGCTCTGCGGGCAAACTCAGACAGCGTCGGCACGTCGCTGTCCCACATGGCGCGCGGCGCCACCGAAGCGAGCAGTTGCGCCATGTCATTGGCAGAGTCCTGCAGGTCTTTTTCCAGGGTCGCACGCAGTTGCTTCTGCTCTTCCTGCAGGCGCGTGGAAAGCCCCGCCGTCAGACGCTGGCGCGTGCTGGAAGACAGACTGTCCAGGCTGGATGTCACTTCCTTGCCGGCTTGCGCCAACTCGCCGGACAGTTTCTGGCTGTCGACACCCAGGCGATTGCCCAAATCAGCTTCCAATGCAGTGACGGTGCTTCGCGTCAGGGCGACGGCCACCAGTACTTGCACCAAAAGAGCGATACCTAGGGTAACGAACACCGGCCGCAACAGCCGGCTTTGTAACAATGAGAGAACGGCAGACACTGGGAATCCCTCCACCACGGGTGCCATTAATTTGATAGCACCGCGAAAGAAAGAACCATAGCAAGGGTCGTGCCGTTTACCAGGCGGAAACGACAAAGGGCTCCCGAAGGAGCCCTTTGCTTTTTACATCAACAGCTTATTAAGCGAACGGGTGACGCAGAACGATGGTCTCGTTGCGGTCCGGGCCCGTCGAAATAATGTCGATTGGCGCACCGATCAGCTCTTCAACGCGCTTGATGTAAGCGCGGGCGTTGGCTGGCAGTTCTTCCAGGGTCTTGGCGCCCACGGTCGATTCGGTCCAGCCTGGCACCTCTTCGTACACAGGCTGCAGGCCTACGTAGCTGTCCGCGTCAGTCGGGGCAACGTCCTTGCCTTCCGCATCCTTGTAGCCGATGCAGATGTTGATGGTTTCCAGGCCGTCGAGTACGTCCAGCTTGGTCAGGCAGATGCCCGAGATGCTGTTCACATCGATAGCGCGACGCAGGATAACGGCGTCGAACCAGCCACAACGGCGGGCACGGCCGGTCGTCGCGCCGAACTCGTGGCCTTGTTTGGCCAGGTGCGCGCCGACGTCGTCGAACAGTTCAGTCGGGAATGGACCCGAACCTACACGCGTGGTGTATGCCTTGGTGATGCCGAGGATGTAGTCCAGGAACATCGGGCCAACGCCCGAACCCGTCGCAACGCCGCCAGCGGTGGTGTTGGAACTGGTGACGTACGGGTAGGTGCCGTGGTCGATGTCCAGCAACGAGCCCTGGGCGCCTTCGAACATGATGTCTTTGCCGGCGCGACGCAGGTCGTGCAGCTCGGCAGTCACGTCCAGCATCAGCGGCTTGAGCAGCTCGGCGTATTCCTTGCACTCGGCCAGGGTCTTTTCAAACTCGATGGCCGGCTCTTTGTAGTAACCCACCAGCATGAAGTTGTGGTAATCCACCAGTTCACGCAGCTTGTCTTCAAAGCGCGGCATGTTGAGCAAGTCGCCCACACGCAGGCCACGACGTGCAACCTTGTCTTCGTAGGCCGGGCCGATGCCGCGACCGGTCGTGCCGATCTTCAGCTCGCCACGGGCCTTTTCACGGGCCTGGTCCAGCGCAACGTGGAAGGACAGGATCAGCGGGCAGGAAGGGCTGATACGCAGGCGCTCGCGCACTGGCACGCCTTTCTCTTCCAGCTTGGTGATCTCGCGCAACAGGGCGTCAGGTGCAACCACCACGCCGTTGCCGATCAGGCACTGCACGCCTTCGCGCAGTACACCCGACGGGATCAGGTGCAAGACGGTTTTTTCGCCATCGATGACCAGGGTGTGGCCAGCGTTGTGGCCACCTTGGTAGCGCACTACGGCGGCAGCATGTTCGGTCAGCAGATCAACGATCTTGCCTTTGCCCTCATCACCCCATTGGGTGCCCAGGACTACGACATTCTTACCCATAACACTTGTCCTCATTCGCGCAAACTTGGTGCCGGCAGTGGCCGGCAGGAAAACTCAAGAAGCCAGTGGCGATACTTGCCAAAGCCCGTTCTGCTGAATCAATTGCCGGTCGCAGTCCGCTTCACGGGCGGCGGCCAATGGCTGCCCAGGCAAGGCCTGGACCACACGCTGACCCTCACTGCGCAACTGGCAAACCTGCTGCCAGAGTGCTGCGTCCGTACTGTCGGGCATCCAGATACCGCCAGACGGCAGTTCGACCTCAGCACGCCCCAGGGTCACCAGGGTTTTCAAATCGGTGGAAAAACCGGTCGCCGGACGAGCGCGACCGAAGTCGGCGCCGATATCGTCGTAACGACCGCCCTGGGCGATGGCCTGGCCAACACCCGGGACAAACACCGCGAACACCACACCGGTGTGGTAGTGGTAGCCGCGCAACTCACCCAAATCAAAGTACAGCGGCAACTGCGGGAAGCGCGCAGACAACTGCTCGGCAATCGCCAGCACATCGTCCAGGGCCGCCAATACATCAGCCGGCGCATTCGCCAGGCGATCACGGGCGGCGGTCAGTACTTCACGGCCGCCACACAGATCCACCAGCGCACGCAGCATGCCGGCCAGGTCGGCAGGCACGCCCGCCGTCAGGGCAATCACTTCATCGATGGCCTTGCGCTGCAAGGCATCGAACAACTGTTGTTCCACTTCACCCGACAAGCCGGCCGCACGGGCCAGGCCGCGGTAGATACCGACATGCCCAAGGTCCATGTGCACATCCGGCACATCGGCCAGCTGCAACATGGCCAGCATCAGGCTGATGACTTCCACGTCGCTGCTCGGGCTGGCATCACCGTACAACTCGGCGCCCAACTGGATCGGGCTGCGGGACGACGACAACGCACGCGGTTGCGCATGCAGCACGCTGCCGGCGTAGCACAGGCGGCTTGGCCCTTCGCGACGCAGGGTGTGCGCATCAATGCGCGCTACTTGCGGCGTGATGTCGGCACGAAAGCCCATTTGCCGGCCCGATTGCGGGTCGATGACCTTGAAGGTGCGCAGATCCAGGTCCTGGCCCGCGCCGGTCAGCAGGGATTCCAGGTACTCGATATGCGGAGTCACGACAAACTCGTAACCCCAGCTCTGGAACAGATCCAACACCTGGCGGCGCGCGATTTCAATGCGCGCAGCTTCTGGTGGCAGTACTTCTTCGATGCCATCTGGCAGCAGCCAGCGGTCTACCGTTGCCATTACGCCATTCCCCTATGATCCGGGCGGCCAGCCCTCGGGCGAGCCTTGAGTGAAGCAGAAAATACCCGGCCCCTGCATAAACCACGCGCAAGAGCGACGTGACGAACGACCAACAATCGGCCTCGTCGGGCACTTTCCTCGAAAAACCTGTGGCGCCTGCGGAGCAAAACCACAATCAAACATGCAGACGCAAAAAAGCCGGGAATTTCCCGGCTGCCGCATCATACACCCGTTTTCTGAAAGGATCACCCCGCCCGGCATTTTAGCCGCCCGACGGAGCGATTCTCAGACTACATGCGGGTTACTTGGACTTTTCCAGGTAGCGGAAGAAATCGCTACTTGGGTCCAGCACCATGACGTCGGTTTTGTTCGCAAAGCTTTCACGGTAGGCGCGCAGGCTACGGTAGAACGCGTAGAACTCCTGGTCCTGGCCATAGGCCTTGGCGTAGATCGAAGCGGCTTGAGCATCACCATCACCACGGGCCTCTTCAGACTCGCGATAGGCTTCAGCCAACAGTACGCGACGCTGACGGTCGGCATCCGCGCGGATCCCTTCTGCCAGTTCGTTACCCTTGGCGCGGTGCTCACGAGCCTCGCGCTCACGCTCGGTGCTCATACGCTCGAACACGCTGCGGTTCACTTCCTTCGGAAGGTCGATGGCCTTGACCCGAACATCGATCACCTCGATGCCCAGTTCTTTTTCCGCCATCGCATTCAACGAACGCGTGATGTCCGCCATCAGCGCGTCACGCTCACCGGATACCACCTCGTGCAGGGTGCGCTTACCAAACTGGTCACGCAGGCCCGATTCCAGACGGCGCGACAAACGCTCGTCGGCAATCTGCTTGAGGCCGGAGGTCGCGGTGTAGAAGCGCTCGGCATCCTTGACGCGCCACTTGGCGTAGGCGTCAACCATCACAGCTTTCTTTTCCAGGGTCAGGAAGCGTTGTGTCGGTGCATCCAGGGTCATCAGGCGGCCGTCGAACTTGCGCACCTGGTTGACGTAGGGGACTTTCACATGCAGGCCCGGCTGGACATCCGCCTGGACCACGCGACCGAATTGCAGCAACACCGCGCGCTCGGTCTGAGACACGATATAGAAGCAGTTCCAGGCAGCGATGACCACGACGACGCCCACAATCAGGGCGGTCAGCGATTTATTGCTCATCAACGACTCTCCCTGGTACGTGTTTGCTGTTGCAGCAGGTCAGCGGCCGCACGGGCGCTCGCTTCGTTGGCAGCAGCATTGGAACCGGTAGCCGGTGCGCTGGTGCTGCTACGACCACCTTCGATCATCTTGTCCAGCGGCAGGTACAGCAGATTGTTCTGCCCGCCCTTGCTGCCGGTCACGAGAACCTTGCTGGTGTTGCTGAAGACTTCCTGCATGGTGTCCAGGTACAGACGCTCACGGGTGACTTCCGGTGCCTTGCGGTACTCGGCCACCAGCTTGGTGAAACGATCTGCCTCACCCTTGGCGCGGGAGACCACTTCGTCGCGGTAACCGTTGGCATCCTCAAGGATGCGCTGGGCCTGGCCACGGGCTTCCGGCACCACGCCGTTGGCGTAGGTTTCAGCCTGGTTGCGCGAACGCTGCTCGTCTTCACGGGCACGGATCACGTCATCGAAGGCTTCCTGCACTTCACGCGGTGCCGCTGCGCTCTGTACGTTGACCTGGGTCACGGTGATACCGGTGCGGTACGTGTCGAGGAACCGTTGCAGGCGCTCCTTGATTTCGCTGGCCATCAATTCACGGCCTTCAGTCAGCACCTGGTCCATTGCGGTGGAACCCACCACGTGGCGCAGGGCGCTTTCGGTCGCATGTTGCAGGCTGATCTCCGGCTGGTCGACGTTCAGCACGAAGTCCTGCAGGTTGCTGATCTTGTACTGCACGGTCAGCGGCACTTCGACGATGTTCTCGTCTTCGGTCAGCATCTGGCCCTGCTTGGTGTAGGCACGCTCACGCGTGACGTTTTCCATGTACTTCTTGTCGATCGGCGGGAAGTAGATGTTCAGGCCAGGGCCGACAGTCTCGTAGTACTTGCCGAAGCGCAGCACCACGGCTTGCTCCTGCTCGTCCACCACATAGACGGCGCTGTACAGCCAGACGGCCGCCAGCACGACGAGGCCGATGCCGAGCAGGCCGTAACCACCGCCCTTGCTCGTACGACCGCCTTCGTCACCACCACGTTTTTTTCCACCACCGAACAACCCATTCAGGCTTTCCTGCAGCTTTCGGAAGGCCTCGTCGAGATCTGGTGGCCCCTTGCGGTCGCCATTATTGCGGCGTTTACCACCCCAAGGATCCTGATTATTCGAGTTGCCACCCGGCTCATTCCAAGCCATAGCGCTCTCCATCTGATAAAGCAAAGACGCACCCACGGCGCGCCGACCAATGCTACAGAATGCCTGTCACAGCGGCACAACCGCTTTCTCAGGCTTTTATTGCAAAGTGTGTTGTTCGATGAACTCTGTCGGCACAACGCCTTCACGGCTGACCAGCCGATTCAGCTCCGAGCGCGGCAATCGAACGGCCAGCAAGCTGACACCTTCTTCGTCGTGTTCTTCTTTCTGTACCGCGCCCAGCTCGAAAAACTGTGCACGCAGTCGAGCAAAACGCTGCGGCAAGCGCAAGGTGCCGACGAACAAATCGCTGCCCAACAGCTCGGCAATGGCTTGTTCAAGCAATTCCAGGCCACTGCCATCACGCGCCGACAGCCAGACCCGCTGGGGCTTGCCGTTTTCGTCGCGCTGGATTTGTGGCTCAACGCCTTCAAGCAAATCGAGTTTGTTATAGACCTCGAGGATCGGCAAGTCCTGGGCACCAATCTCGCCCAGCACCACCATGACCTGTTCAATCTGCAACATGCGATCCGGTTCGGCCGCATCGATCACGTGCAACAGCAGGTCGGAATTGCTCGACTCTTCGAGCGTAGACCGAAATGCCTCGACCAGCTTGTGGGGCAAGTGACGAATGAAACCCACGGTATCGGCCAGGACAATCGGCCCCAGGTCGTCTAGTTCCAGACGGCGCAAGGTCGGGTCGAGGGTCGCGAACAGTTGGTCGGCCGCGTACACGTCCGATTTCGTCACGTTGTTGAAGAGTGTGGATTTGCCGGCGTTGGTATAGCCCACCAGGGAAACGGTCGGGATATCCGCACGCATACGGCCACGTCGCGATTGTTCGCGCTGGCTGCGCACCTTCTCCAGGCGGCCCTTGATCTGTCGCAGGCGCACCCGCAGCAGACGCCGGTCGGTTTCCAGCTGGGTTTCACCCGGGCCGCGCATGCCGATGCCGCCACCCTGGCGCTCAAGGTGAGTCCAGCCACGCACCAGCCGGGTGCTCATGTGGTCAAGCTGGGCCAGTTCTACCTGGAGCTTGCCTTCATGGGTACGGGCGCGTTGAGCGAAAATATCGAGAATCAGACCCGTGCGGTCGATCACGCGACACTCGAAAACTCGTTCGAGGTTACGTTCCTGACTGGGCGTGAGGATGTGATTGAAAATCACCAGATCGGCCTTTTCGGCGTGGACCAGGTCGCGCAGTTCCTCGACCTTGCCGCTGCCGATCAGGAATTTGGCGGTTGGCCGATGACGCGGCACGTTAAAAAACGCGACGGTCTCGGCGCCGGCCGAATTTGCCAACTCCTGAAACTCCTGCGGATCTTCGCGCGCCTCAGGGTCCTGTCCATCCAAGTGAACGAGGATTACTCGCTCACCACCACCGTGGCGCTCAAAGAACAAAGGAGACTCCTATCAGGCGTTACCTGGTGCAGGCTCGGCGTCACCCTGTTCTTCGGTTGCGCTAGGCAGACGAATTGGACGAACCGGCACTACGGTCGAGATAGCGTGCTTGTAAACCATTTGGCTTACGGTGTTTTTCAGCAGGATCACGAACTGGTCGAACGACTCGATCGTACCTTGCAGCTTGATACCGTTGACCAGATAGATGGAAACCCCAACTTTCTCTTTACGTAAAGTATTCAAGTAAGGGTCTTGTAGCGAATGCCCTTTTGACATGTGCCGCACTCCTTTAAGGATCAATAATAAAAATCGGAAAATAGATAGCTCATGGCCGTCACACCCCCAAGGATAGACGGCAATTGCAAGGACTCAGCTCAATATGGAGACCGTTCCCAAGTATTTCAAGGCGCGTGACAGATTGTCGCTGCCCAGGCTGTCCAGCCAGTGCAAATCGCTCCAACTGCGCAACCAGGTGAACTGACGCTTCGCCAATTGGCGCGTGGCAATGATGCCGCGCTCCTGCATTTCGGCTGACGTCAGCTTGCCATCCAGATGATCCCAGACTTGGCGGTAGCCTACAGCACGTATCGAAGGCAGCCCTGGATGCAGGTCACCTCTTGAACGCAGTGCTACGACCTCCTCCACAAACCCCTGTTCCAACATAATTGTGAATCTTTGTGCAATTCGTTCATGCAGCACCTGGCGATCCGTCGGAGCGATGGCCAGATTCGCCACAGTATAGGGCAATTGTGAGTGTCCCGAGGCGCCTGCTTCAGCACTTTGCGCAGTTTGTTTCAGCCTGTGTTCAGTCATGGTCTGGCCACTGACCCGCCAGACTTCCAACGCTCGCGTCAGGCGCTGGGGGTCATTGGGATGAATTCGCGCGGCGGAAACCGGATCCACAATGGCCAACTGATCGTGCAAGGCCTGCCAGCCAAGGCGCGCAGCCTCTTCTTCAAGTTCGGCGCGCACCTGTGGATCAGCTGGCGGCATATCAGCCAGACCTTCCTGCAAGGCCTTGTAGTAGAGCATCGTGCCGCCGACCAGCAGCGGAATCTTGCCCCGCGCGGTGATATCGGCCATGGCGGCCAGCGCATCGATGCGAAAATCCGCCGCCGAATAGCTCTCGCTGGGATCAATAATGTCGATCAACCGGTGCGGATACTGGGCCAGCAGCTCTTTTGAAGGTTTGGCAGTGCCGATGTCCATGTCCCGGTAAACCAGTGCAGAGTCGACACTGATCAACTCGCACGGCAAGACCTTGGTCAGCTCGATGGCCAGGTCGGTCTTGCCGGCGGCCGTCGGGCCCATCAGGAAGATGGCGGGGGGCAAGGCACTCATCAACGGCCGCGCAAGAACAGTTTGTCCAGGTCGTCCAGGCCCATCTGGGTCCAGGTCGGGCGGCCATGGTTGCACTGGCCGCTGCGCTCGGTGTTTTCCATGTCCCGCAGCAGGCCGTTCATTTCCGGCAAGGCCAGCCGGCGGTTGGCACGGATGGCGCCGTGACAGGCCATGGTGCCGAGCAGTTCATTGATGTGGGCCTGGATCCGGTCACTGGTGCCGTATTCCATCAGGTCTGCCAGTACGTCGGCCACCAGCCGGTTGGCCTCTGCCTGCTTGAGCAAAGCCGGAATCTGGCGGATAGCGAGGGTTTCCGGCCCCAGGCGTTGCAGCTCAAAGCCCAGCTTCTGGAACACGCTGACGTGCTCTTCGGCGCAATCCGCTTCCCGCTGGCTGACCGCCAGGGATTCCGGCACCAGCAGCGGCTGGCCGCTCAGGCCTTCGCTGGCCATGGCGATCTTCAGGCGCTCGTACATGATCCGCTCGTGGGCGGCGTGCATGTCCACCAGCACCAGGCCATGGGCGTTTTCCGCAAGAATATAAATACCCTTGAGCTGTGCCAGCGCGTAACCCAACGGCGGCACGTCGCCCTGGCCTTCCGGCAACGCGGCAGCACCTGGCTCGGCGCCGGGCAGCGGCGCGAAAAACTCGCGATAGGCCGCCTGGGCCTCGGCCACCGGCACCGCCGATTGCGGACGCGGGGTGTACTGGTATTGATAACCGGCGCCGGCGCCTGAACCAGGTGCGGTAAAGCTCGGCTGGGCTTGCGGCGATTGCAGCAGGTTGGCCGCCAGGCTCATTTCGCCCTGGGGCCCGAACTCGCCGGCTTCCGGCCCTGAAGGACGGACAACAGCCGTGACAATCGGCGCCGCCAGGTGATCATCTGGCCGCACATCGCCCAAGGCGCGGTGCAGGGTGCCGTAAAGAAAGTCGTGGACCATGCGACCGTCACGGAAGCGCACTTCGTGCTTGGTCGGGTGCACGTTGACGTCGACCACCGACGGGTCGACCTCGAAAAACAGCACAAACGTCGGATGCCGCCCGTTGAACAGCACGTCGCGATACGCCTGGCGCACCGCGTGGGCCACCAGCTTGTCGCGCACCGCCCGGCCATTCACGAAGAAATACTGCATGTCCGCCTGGCTACGGGAGAAAGTCGGCAAACCCACCCAACCCCACAGCCGCAGGCCATTGCGCTCGATCTCGATCGGCAGCGCCTGCTCCAGGAACCCCGCGCCGCAGATGGCCGAGACACGCCGCGCACGGGCCGCATCATCATGGGCCTCGTGCAGGCTGAGGATGGTCTTGCCGTTGTGGCGCAGGTGGAAAGCCACATCAAACCGAGCCAGGGCCAGGCGCTTGATGACTTCCTGCAGGTGATCGAATTCGGTTTTTTCGGCCTTGAGGAATTTACGCCGGGCCGGGGTATTGAAGAACAGGTCGCGTACTTCCACCGAGGTGCCCACCGGATGTGCCGCCGGCTGGACCCGGGGCGCCATGTCGCGGCCTTCGGTTTCAACCTGCCAGGCCTGGTCGGCGTCGCGGGTGCGGGAAGTCAGGGTCAGGCGAGCCACGGAGCTGATGGAGGCCAGGGCCTCACCACGAAACCCGAGGCTCATCACCCGCTCCAGGTCTTCCAGGTCACGAATCTTGCTGGTGGCGTGACGGGCCAGGGCCAGCGGCAGGTCATCGGAGGAAATCCCGCTGCCGTCGTCGCGCACTCGCAGCAGCTTGACGCCGCCTTGCTCAACATCGACATCAATGCGCCTGGCGCCGGAGTCGATACTGTTTTCCAGCAACTCCTTGATCACCGACGCTGGCCGCTCGACCACCTCACCCGCCGCGATCTGGTTGGCGAGACGCGGGCTTAGCAGCTCGATGCGCGAGGTATTGCTCAAGACTGTTTCGCTCATTATTGCGCCGC
The DNA here is from genome assembly GCF_013385695.1 of Pseudomonas sp. D8002. Lineage (NCBI taxonomy): Bacteria > Pseudomonadati > Pseudomonadota > Gammaproteobacteria > Pseudomonadales > Pseudomonadaceae > Pseudomonas > Pseudomonas sp. D8002. The sequence continues at coordinate 184,505 of NZ_JACAPM010000004.1, read as the reverse complement.
CAGTTCAGTGCCCGGGATGGTCAACACCTGGCCGACCTTCAATTCATCGGTCTTGAGGTTGTTGGCACTGCGCAAGGTTGCCGCTGACACCTGGAAGCGCACCGCCAGCATCGCCAGGGTGTCGCCCGGCTGCACGCGATGGTCACGCGGGCCCTGGGCGATTTTCCCGGAGTCACGCAGCCAGGCTATATAAGTGCCCGGCGGCGGGTTCTGCTGGAAGAACTGGCGAACACCGGCGCTGATGGAGCGCGCCAACGCCTGCTGGTGGCTGGCCGAGGCCAGTTTCGAGGCTTCGTTGGAGTTGGAGATAAACCCGGTTTCCACCAGGATCGACGGAATATCCGGCGACTTGAGCACCATGAACCCGGCCTGTTCCACGCGCTGTTTGTGCAGCGAGGTGACGCGACCAATGTTGCTCAGGACTTTCTGCCCCACGTTCAGGCTGGAGGTCAGCGAGGCAGTCATCGACAGATCGAGCAATACGCCAGCGAGCATCTTGTCCTTGTCGTCGAGGGATACGTTGCCAGCCCCGCCGATCAAGTCGGAACGGTTTTCACTGTCCGCCAGCCAGCGGGCGGTCTCGGACGTAGCGCCGCGATCAGACAGGGCAAACACCGAGGCACCAAACGCCGCGGCCGAAGGTGCGGCGTCGGCGTGGATCGAGACGAACAGGTCGGCGCCCTTCTTGCGGGCGATTTCGGTACGGCCACGCAGCGGAATAAAGTAGTCGCCGGTACGGGTCAGCTCGGCGCGGTAGCCTTTCATGCCATTGATCTGGCGCTGCAGTTCGCGAGCGATGGCCAGTACCACGTCTTTTTCATGCTGGCCGCGCGAACCGGAGGCTCCCGGGTCTTCGCCGCCGTGACCGGCATCGATGACCACGATAATGTCACGTTTGCCCGCCGGAGCCGGTGGCAGCGGCGGCAATTTGACCTGGGGTTGCGACTGGTTGACCGGCACCGCAGGTATCGTCGCGACGCTTGGAGTTGGCGCAGGCGGCGGCGCGGCATCGGCGGCGTTGTCGAACAGGTCGACCACCAGCCGGTTGCCATACTGCGCGTTGGGCGCCAGCACGAAGCTTTTCGGGGTCACGGCCTTTTTCAGGTCGATGACCACCCGCAGGTCGGTCGGCGTACGCTGGGCCGAGCGCATCGCGGTAATCGGGGTATTGGCCATGGCGACTTTCAACGGCGCGGCCAGGGTCGCACCGTTGATATCAATCACCAGGCGATCAGGCGCCGTGAGGGTGAAGACGCTGTGCTGAACCGGGCCAGACAGGTCGAATACCAGTCGCGTGTTATCCGGTGCCCGCCACAGGCGAACACTTTTCACCTGTGAGGCCGCCAGTGCATTGAAAGTCATTGCCGCAAGCAACACCCCTACGACAGTAACCAACGCGCGAAAGCGCATACCTAACCCCATCAATTATTTGAATTCCAATGCCAAGGCGGCGCACCACGACTCGCCGCGCGCGCTCTGGGACAACAACTTCAGCTGACGTCCTTGCTTATGCGGGGTAATGGTAATGGTCAGGTCCGGCTTTGGCAAAAAGCCTGTGCCTTTATCTGGCCACTCGATCAGGCACAAGGCGTCCTCATCGAAGTAATCACGAATGCCCATGTATTCCAGTTCTTCCGGGTCCACCAGGCGATACAGGTCGAAGTGGAACGCTCGTACGTCACCGATTTCGTAGGGTTCTACCAAGGTGAACGTAGGGCTTTTCACAGCACCCGCGTGCCCCAACCCGCGAATGATGCCCCGGGACAAGGTGGTTTTTCCGGCGCCGAGATCGCCTTCCAGAAAGATCAGCCCTGAGCCTTGAGTGACCCGGGCAATACGGTTGCCCAAGGCGACCATGGCGTCTTCATCAGGCAGGAAAAGAACTACTTCAGACACGGCGATTGCTCCTCCAGCAACTGACGAATGGCAGGAATCAGGTCACTGGCGGCCAGCCCGCGACCGTAGGTACCCTGGCGATCTCCGGCAGTGGCATGCAGCCAGACCGCCAGGCAGGCGGCATCAAATGCCGGCATGCCTTGCGCCAGCAAAGCACCGACCAGGCCGGCCAACACATCGCCAAGGCCAGCGGTTGCCATTGCAGGATGGCCCTGATCGCAGCGGGCAACCCGACCGTCCGGGCTGGCGATCAAGCTGCCGGCGCCCTTGAGGATGGCCACCGCATTGAATTTCTGACTCAAGGCGCGCGCCACGTTAAGGCGGTCGGCCTGAACCTCGGCTGTCGAAATACCCATCAAGCGGGCCGCTTCGCCAGGATGCGGAGTGATCACGCAATTGGCCGGCAAGCTGACGCTGCCCGCCGCCAGCAGGTTCAAGGCATCGGCGTCCCAGACTTGCGGCTGCCTGGCATTGGCCGCTACCGACAGCAGGCTTTTGCCCCAGGAGACCTCGCCCAGGCCCGGGCCGATGACGATCACGGAAATCTTTTCCAGCAGGCCCATCAATTGATTGGCCGAGTGCACGCCCACCGTCATCACTTCCGGCAACCGCGCCAGCGCCGCACCGACGTGTTCGCTACGGGTCGCCAGGGAAACCATGCCGGCACCACTGCGCAGGGCACTTTCAGCACTGAGCAAGGCGGCGCCGCCAAAACCTCGGTCGCCGCCGATCAGCAATACATGGCCGAACTGGCCTTTATGGGCGTCCGGGGAACGCGCAGCGAGTTGCGGCAATTGGCCGGGCAACAGGTGCTGAACGTCGGGTATTTCGTGTTTTGTCTGCGGCATGCGTCTTCAAGCTCCGATGTCTGGCAGAATTATACGCATCTAACCTGCGGTTTCTCTTGTTCATGCCTGCTATTACCTACGACCTGCCCGCCCTCGCCCAATCGATCAAAGACTGGGGCCGCGAGCTGGGCTTTCAACAAGTGGGCATCAGCGGCCTCGACCTCGCCGAGCATGAACAGCACCTGCAACGCTGGCTCGACGCCGGCTACCACGGCGAAATGGACTACATGGGCGCCCACGGCAGCAAGCGCTCACACCCGGAGGAGCTGGTACCCGGCACCTTGCGCGTGGTCTCACTGCGCATGGACTACTTGCCGGGCGACACCCAAATGGCCCAACTGCTGGCCAAACCCGAAAAAGCCTACATCTCCCGCTACGCCCTGGGCCGCGACTACCACAAGCTGATCCGCAAGCGCGTGCAGCAACTGGCCGACCGCATCCAGGCGCAAATCGGCCCGTTCGGCTTCCGCGCCTTTGTCGACAGCGCCCCCGTGCTGGAAAAAGCCATCGCCGAGCAGGCCGGGCTCGGCTGGATCGGCAAGAACACCTTGGTACTCAATCGCAAGGCGGGCAGTTACTTCTTCCTGAGCGAGCTGTTTGTCGACCTGCCGTTGCCGGTCGACCCACCCCACGCCACCGAACATTGTGGCCGCTGCACCGCCTGCCTGGATATCTGCCCTACCAACGCCTTCGTCGGGCCCTACGTGCTGGACGCCCGGCGCTGCATTTCCTACCTGACCATCGAGCTGAAAAGCGCGATCCCCGAAGAACTGCGCCCACTGATCGGCAATCGGGTATTCGGCTGCGATGACTGTCAGATCGTTTGCCCGTGGAATCGTTTCGCGCGGCCTACCGACGAAGGCGATTTCAAGCCACGGCACAACCTGGATAACGCAGAGCTCGCCGAGTTGTTTATGTGGGACGAGGACAAATTCCTCAGCAGCACCGAAGGTTCTCCCCTGCGCCGCGCCGGCTATGAGCGCTGGCTGCGCAACCTGGCGGTGGGCCTGGGCAATGCGCCATCAAGCATTCCGGTGCTGGAAGCGCTGAAGGCGCGTCGGGAATACCCCTCGGAACTGGTGCGCGAACATGTGGAATGGGCGCTGAACCAGCACGCCGAACGTCAGTGCACGTCGTCGTTGTAGACGAACTTGGGCATTTCCCAGTGAAAACGGATCGCCAGCAGGCGCAATAGAAAGCCGCTGAACAGCGTCAGCAGGATCGATTGCTCACTTGGCAGCTCAAGGTAGATGCACAGCATGTAGAACCAGGCGGCCAGGAACGACACGCTGGCGTACAGCTCGCGGCGGAAGATCAACGGAATGTCGTTGCAGAAGATATCCCGCAGGATGCCGCCGAATACCCCGGTGATCACACCGCTGACTGACGCCACCAGCATGCCGTGGCCCATTTCCAGGGCGGTCATGCTGCCGATCAGGGTGAAGGCCACCAGGCCCACGGCGTCCAACGCGAGGAACAGCGAGCGCAGGTGGCGCATCAATGGAGCGATGAAGATGGTCACCAGGGCCGCGACGGAGGTCAGCACCAGGTACTCCGGGTGTTTGACCCAGGTCAGCGGGTAGTGGCCGAGCAACACGTCACGCACCGAACCGCCGCCCAGCGCCGTCACGCAGGCGATCAGCACCACACCGAACCAGTCCATCCCGCGCCGCCCGGCGGACAAGGCGCCCGTCATGGCTTCGGCGGTGATGGCGATGAGGTAGAGCATCAGCAGCATGGTGGCGATCCTTGCAAAGAGGCGCGCAGTCTAATCATTTGGTGATGGCACCAAAAGGGGGCGAGCGCTGAAGAGCTTAAAGCTCTTGCTGATGTGGCGAGAGAGCTTGCTCCCGTTGGACTGCGCAGCAGTCCCATTTTTCAGGGCCGCTTCGCAGCCCAGCGGGAGCAAGCTCCCTCGCCACAAAAACGCCTCACCACGACTCAAGTCAGAACTTGATGAAATGCTTGCGGTAATGCTGCAGCTCGGCAATCGACTCGCGAATATCGTCCAGCGCCAGGTGGGTGCTGCCCTTGTGGAAGCTGTCTTTGACTTCCGGCGCCCAGCGCGCGGCCAGCTCCTTCAAGGTCGACACGTCCAGGTTGCGGTAGTGGAAGTAGCTTTCCAGCGCCTTCATGTGGGTATAGAGAAAGCGGCGGTCCTGGCAAATGCTGTTGCCGCAGATTGGCGACTTGCCCTTGGGTACCCACTTTTCCAGGAAGGCGATGGTTTCGGCTTCAGCCTCAGCCATGCTCACGCGGCTGTCGCGCACACGCTGGGTCAGGCCCGAGTTGCCGTGGGTGCGGGTGTTCCACTCGTCCATGGTGGCCAGCACCGCGTCGCTGTGGTGAATGGCGATCACCGGACCTTCGGCCAAGGTGTTGAGGTTGCTGTCGGTGACAATGGTCGCCATCTCGATGATGACGTCGGTGTCAGGGTTCAGACCGGTCATTTCCAGATCGATCCAAATCAGGTTCTGTGGGTTTTGCATGTCGTGGTTCCTTGGCACCTTGGCGTAGCTGCGCAGTTTAGCAGGCAGGGCGTGCTAGACTCGCGACCGTTTCACCTAACCTTTGCATTATCGACACGGAACACCAATGGCCAAACGCCAGCTCAACCGTCGCCAAAACTGGCGCATCGAAAAGATTCAGGGCGAACGCGCTGCCCGCGCCGCCAAACGTGAATCCTCCGCCGTGGAAGCGCTTGAGGGCGGCGACCTGGGCCCCGAGCAAACGGGCCTGGTGATCGCGCACTTCGGTGTGCAGGTCGAAGTCGAGGCCACCGAAGGCGATCACGCCGGCCAGGTGTTCCGTTGCCACCTGCGCGCCAACCTGCCTGCGCTGGTGACCGGCGACAAGGTGGTATGGCGTGCCGGCAACCAGGGCATCGGCGTGATCGTCGCCCAGTTGCCGCGCACCACCGAACTGCGTCGCCCCGACAGCCGTGGCCAGCTCAAGCCGGTAGCGGCCAACGTCGACATGATCGTCATTGTCTTCGCGCCACTGCCTGAGCCCCATGCCAACCTGATCGACCGCTACCTGGTAGCCGCCGAACACGCCGGCATTCGCCCGCTGTTGCTGCTGAACAAATTCGACCTGATCGACGAACAGAACGCCCCGGCGCTCAACGCGTTGCTGGCGGTGTACCGCACCCTCGGCTACCCGGTGCTGGAAGTCTCGGCGCATCACGGCAATGGCATGGAACAGTTACAGACTGAACTGGACGGGCGCATCAGCGTGTTCGTCGGCCAGTCGGGCGTGGGCAAGTCGTCCCTGGTCAACAGCCTGTTGCCGGAAGTCGAAACCCGTGTTGGCCCGCTGTCGGAGCTGTCCGGCCAGGGCACCCACACCACCACCACCGCGCGATTGTTCCACTTTCCGGGCGGCGGCGAGCTGATCGACTCCCCCGGCATCCGTGAATTCGGCCTGGGCCATGTGAGCCGTGCCGATGTTGAAGCGGGCTTTATCGAGTTCAACGACTTGATCGGCACCTGCCGCTTCCGTGACTGCAAACATGACCGCGAGCCGGGTTGCGCCCTGCTCAAGGCACTGGAAGACGGCCGCGTGCAGCAGCAGCGAATGAACAGCTATCGCTCGATCATCGCCAGCTTGCCCGAGACCAGCTATTAACATGTAGGAGCGAGCTTGCTCGCGAAAAGCTTGAGGGCGCCGCGTGCATTCAGAGAGCACGCGTCATCGTTAACGTCCATCGCGAGCAAGCTCGCTCCTACAGGATGTAGCAGATACAAAAAGGCCGCGATCATCGCGGCCTTTTTGTATCTGCTTACGAGCCAGTGGCTGGCTGAGTCGGATCCTTCACACCGCCATCGTCAAACAGGTTCAGCTTCTGCCGCAGCTCATGGGCCGGCAACGGCTCCTGCTCCGGCGGCAGTGCGTTCGGGTCTGCCGGCACTTCGCCCGGCGCGCCTTCACCCTGGGTCGGTACCGGTGGCGTCGCAGGCGGGTCACCTTCAATTGCACGCTGGGCCTTTTTGGTCAGCACGACGATATCGATGCGTCGGTTGATCGGATTGAACGGATCCTTGGGATCAAACAGCTGCGAGGAAGCAAACCCCACCACCCGTGCCACTTGCGGGTCCGGATAGCTGCCGGCCACCAGTGCACGACGCGCGGCATTGGCCCGGTTGGCCGAGAGCTCCCAGTTGCCGAAGTCGCCCTGGCCTGCATACGGCTTGGCGTCGGTGTGGCCGCTGATGCTGATCTTGTTCGGCACCGCCTTGATGGTGTCGGCCATGGCCAGCAGGATGTCTTCAAAGTACGGCTTCAAGCGTGCACTGCCGGAATCGAACATCGGCCGGTTGGCGGCGTCCGTGATCTGGATGCGCAAGCCATCCGGGGTGATCTCGAAGGAAATCTGGTCCTTGAACTTCAGCAGTTGCGGGTTTTCCTCAACCTTGGTTTGCAGTTCCTGCAGCAGCAATTCCAGGCGTTCCTGCTCGACCTGTTCGGCCATGCTCTCGACGGTGTCGCGCTCGATCGGGATCTTTTCCTGGGGTGAGTCGGTCTTGATTTCCGGGTTGATGGTGCGCTCTGGCGCCAGTTGCGGCGAACCACCGAGGTCGATCACAAAAGGCGTGCCGCTCTCGGAGAAACCGATGGGGTCCTTGAAGTACCCGGCGATGGCGATCTTCTGTTCCGGCGTAGCGGTGGACATCAGCCACAGCACCAGGAAGAACGCCATCATCGCCGTCGCAAAGTCGGCGAAGGCGATTTTCCAGGCGCCGCCATGGTGTCCCGCAGCGAAGCGCTTGACGCGCTTGATGATGATCGGCTGGTTGTTTTCCATGGCTTAGCGACCGCGAACCGCTTGTTCCAGCTCAGCGAAGCTTGGACGGTGCTTCGGATACAGAACCTTGCGCCCGAACTCCACTGCCAGCGATGGCGGCATGCCGGAAGCCGAAGCCACCAGGCAGGCCTTGATGGCTTCGTACAGATTCACTTCTTCCTTGGCATCGTGGGCCAGGGACGTGGCCAGCGGGCCGAAGAAACCGTAGGCCGCGAGAATACCGAAGAAGGTACCTACCAGTGCCGCACCTACGTGCATGCCGATGGCTTTCTGGTCGCCTTCACCCAGGGAGGCCATGGTCACCACGATCCCGAGCACCGCGGCAACAATACCGAAACCGGGCATGCCGTCGGCGATGCCGGTCACGGCGTGGGATGGGTGCTCCAGCTCTTCCTTGAGGCTGAACAGTTCCATGTCGAACAGGCCTTCCAGCTCATGGGGCGCCATGTTGCCGGACGACATGATGCGCAGGTAATCACAGATGTAGGCGGTCATGCGCTCGTCTTTGAGCACGGCCGGGTACTTGGCGAAAATCGGGCTCGCCGCGGCGTCCTCGATGTCGCCTTCGATGGCCATCATGCCTTCGCGGCGGCTCTTGTTGAGGATCTCGTAGATCAGCCCCAGCACTTCCAGGTAGAAGGTGTGGGAGAAGCGCGAGCTGAACATGCCCAGCGACTTCTTGATCACGTGCATCGTCATGTAGCCGGGGTTGGCCTGCAGGAATGCGCCGAACGCCGCACCGCCGATAATCAGCACTTCGAAAGGCTGGATCAGCGCCGCAATCTTGCCGTGGGAAAGGACGTATCCGCCGAGCACGCTCGCGATGACGACGATGATGCCGATAATTTTAGCCATAGGGGATGAGTACTTGCGCCGTCGGGTTCAGGGTCATATTCGCAAGAGTTGAAAACTCTTGTTCTACTTATCGGCAAATCTGCGCCAGACTATAGCCCGTTATGGCGAAAAACCAGTTCGGCCCGTCCCGGGCGTGTTGACCGCAAGTGATGATCGCGCCCCAATCATGGCAAATGAAACGACAGTCCCAACTCAAAAACCCGCCACCCTCGCCGCTTGGGTAAAGCGCCTGGACGATGTGCTGTTGCCTGTTCCACAGGCGAGCCACGACCGGGTTTGCAAGGCCATCGGCGACAACCGCAGTTCGTTGCGGGATATTGCAGAGCTGATGCAGAACAGCCCGGCGCTGGTGCTGAGCGTGATGCGCGAGGCCAACAACCAGGCCCACGGCAGCCTCGCGGAGCCGGCAGAAAATCTCGAAGTGGCGATCAATCGCCTCGGCCTCAAGCGCACCGAGGAGCTGCTGCGGCGCCTGCCTTCCGTGCCTCTGAATGAAATCCCCGTGGCCCTGCGCCAGCTGCAGATGATCAGCCAGCACGCTTCGCAACAAGCCAGCGGCCTGTTCGCCAGCCGCCTGGCGCGGTTGTGGCAAGACATTCACTGGGGCAGCCTGCTGTTCCTTTCGCCGCTGTGGCCGATGGCGATTGCCTATCCCAAGCTGCTGGAAGAATGGGAGCTGCGGGTGATTCACAAGGGCGAATCGGCACGCACAGTCGAACAGGAGCTGTTCGGCGTACGCCTGCTGGACCTGTGCCTCGGGTTGACCAACACCTGGCGCCTGCCGATCTGGGTATCCCAGGGTTATACGTTACTGCTGACGGAACAACGCTTGCTGGTCAAGGCGCTGAGCATTGCCCGTGAAGACGAGCCGTTGCGCCAACAGCAGTTGCTGGATGCCGACCCGAACCTGCGCCGCTGGCTGAACCAGCCGGCCAACACTGTGCTGTTGGCCAACGGCCTGGCGCTGGCGGCGCAGGAGTCCTGGACCTGCCCGCACACCCAGCGCTGGCAATACCTCACTGCGCTTTACCTGCAGCAACCGTTGGCCGAAGTGCAGCAACAGTCCCACCAACACGCGGCAATCAGCGCCCGCAGCACCCTGATGCGCGACCTGTGGCACCCGGCGCTGTCGTTGATCTGGCCATGGGATGTGCAGCGCGTTCACCACGGCTTGCTGCCGGCACCGCCACCCACCGCCGAGTCCCTGGCGATCTGGCGCAAGCGCTGCACCGAATTGCTCGTAGAGCCGAGCCGCTTTGCCAACGCCATGCACCTGACCACCTGCGCCAAGGAAGCCCTCGTGGCCTGCGGCATGCAACGGGTGATGCTGCTGATGGCGGACAAAACCTTGAGCACGCTACGTGTGCATCAAGTCGACGGCCTGCCGAAGGACGCCGACCACATGAGCCTCGACGTGGCGCAAAGCACCCTGCTGCAACGCCTGCTGGCCAAGTCCGCCCAGGTGCGCCTCAACCCCGACAACCACGCCCAGTTCTCGGCACTGCTGCCGCCGGAACTGCGCCGCCTGTTCAAGGGCGAACACCTGCTGCTGCGCTCCCTGAGTTGCAATGGCCGGGTGGTGATGCTGATGGTGGCCGACCAGGGCGGCGGGCCGTTCTCGGAAACCACCGTGCAGGCCTTCGGCAAAACCGCCCAATGCATCGAAAAGGCCCTGCACAGCTTTACCAACCGCAGTGCCTGACGCTTGCGCTACAATCGCCCTCCCTTAGCGCCCAATTTTTATGCCCAGGAGACCTCACATGCCTGACTTCTCTGGCTTGCCGCTGGTCATCGAGGCCAGTGACCTGCTCGGTCGCCTCGATGCCGAACACCTGATCCTGGTGGACCTCACCAGCGCTGCGCGTTACGCCGAAGGGCATATCCCCGGCGCACGTTTCGTTGATCCAAAACGCACCCAACTGGGCCAGCCACCGGCGCCGGGCCTGCTGCCGGGCAAGGCTGATCTGGAAAAGCTGTTCGGCGAACTGGGCCACACCCCGGATGCCACCTACGTGGTGTATGACGACGAAGGCGGTGGCTGGGCCGGGCGATTCATCTGGATGCTCGACGTCATCGGCCACAAGAAGTACCACTACCTCGACGGCGGCCTGCTGGCGTGGCTGGAAGAAAAACACCCAGTGTCCACCGAGGTACCGGCCAGCGCCGGCGGCCCGGTCAGCCTGACGTTGCATGAAGAACCCACCGCCACCCGCGAATACCTGCAAAGCCGTCTCGGCGCTGCCGACCTCGGCATCTGGGACGCCCGTGGCCCGCTGGAATACTCCGGCGAGAAAGTCCTCGCGGCCAAGGGTGGACACATCCCGGGCGCAGTGAACTTCGAATGGACCGCCGGCATGGACAAGGCACGCCAACTGCGCATCCGCCGCGACATGCCGCAGATCCTCGAAGACCTCGGGCTGACCCGCGACAAAGAAATCATCACCCACTGCCAGACTCACCATCGTTCTGGCTTCACCTACCTGGTGGCCAAGGCGCTCGGTTATCCGCGAGTCAAAGGTTATGCCGGTTCCTGGGGCGAATGGGGCAACCACCCCGACACCCCCGTTGAGATTTAAGGTTTAAGGACAGTTAATGAAAAAGCAGTTGTTCATCCTCAGCCAGTACTTGCTGCCCCACCACCTGCTGTCGCGTCTGGCCGGTTGCATTGCCGAATGCCGCGTGCGCTGGTTCAAGAATGCGTTCACCAGCTGGTTTGCCAAGCGTTATCAAGTGGACATGTCCCAGGCCCTGGTTGAAGACGTGACCGCTTACGAGCACTTCAACGCCTTCTTCACCCGCGCACTGAAAGACGGTGCACGCCCGCTGGATCAGACCCCAGGCGCGGTATTGAGCCCGGCCGATGGCGCGGTCAGCCAGTTGGGCCCGATTGAACATGGCCGGGTGTTCCAGGCCAAGGGCCACAGCTTCAGCGTGCTGGAATTGCTGGGCGGCGATGCGGCGGTGGCTGCGCCGTTCATGGGCGGCGATTTCGCCACTGTTTACCTGTCGCCGAAGGACTACCACCGGGTGCATATGCCATTGGCCGGCACCCTGCGGGAAATGGTTTATATCCCTGGCCGAATCTTCTCGGTGAACCAGACCACGGCCGAAAATGTGCCGGAACTGTTTGCGCGTAACGAGCGTGTTGCCTGCATCTTCGACACCGAACGCGGCCCGATGGCCGTGGTGCTGGTTGGCGCGATGATCGTGGCGTCGATTGAAACGGTTTGGGCAGGCTTGGTAACGCCGCCAAAACGCGAGCTGAAAACCTTCCGTTATGACGAAGCTGCCCGTGGGCCGATCCACCTGGAAAAAGGTGCGGAACTGGGGCGCTTCAAGCTGGGTTCGACGGCAATCGTGCTGTTTGGGCCGGACCAGGTGCAATGGTCGGAAGCACTGCAGGCGGGGACGCCGGTGCAGATGGGCCAGGGCATGGGTTTGCCGAAAGCCTGACCTAGCGATCACTCCCACGCTCCGCGTGGGAATGCATCCCGGGACGCTCCGCGTCCCAACCTCAAAATCGGACGCGGAGCGTCCAGGGCGGCGTTCCCACGCAGAGCGTGGGAACGATCTTCAGAGCTGACCGTCGCGGTCGCGAAAGCCCAACAGGTACAACACGCCATCCAGCCCTAAAGTCGAAATCGCCTGCTTGGCCGATTGCTTGACCAGCGGCTTGGCCCGGAACGCCACACCCAACCCGGCAATCGCCAGCATCGGCAAGTCATTTGCCCCGTCGCCGACCGCAATGGTCTGCTCCAGACGCAACCCTTCCTTGTGTGCCAATTCCCGCAACAGGTCAGCCTTACGCTGTGCGTCGACAATCGGCTCCACGGCCACGCCCGTCACCTTGCCGTCTACCACTTCCAGCTCGTTGGCGAACACATAGTCGATACCCAGCTTGGCCTGCAATTGCTTGGCGAAGTAGGTGAAACCGCCCGACAGGATCGCGGTCTTGTAGCCCAGGCGCTTGAGTTCGGCGAACAGGGTTTCGGCGCCTTCGGTCAGGCGCAGCGAGGCGCCGATGGAGTCCAGTACGCTCACATCCAGGCCCTTGAGCAGCGCCAGGCGCTCCTTGAAGCTGGCACGGAAATCCAGCTCACCGGCCATGGCACGCTCGGTGATTTCCGAGACTTGCTCACCTACACCGGCAGCCTTGGCCAATTCGTCGATGACTTCGGCTTCGATCAGCGTCGAGTCCATGTCGAACACCGCCAGGCGGCGATTGCGGCGGAACAGCGAGTCTTCCTGGAAGGCGATATCGACATTCAGCTCCTGGGCAACGCTCAGGAATTCGGCACGCAGGGCCTGGGGATCTGCCGGCTCACCGCGTACGGAGAACTCAATGCAGCCCTTGCCCTTGTCCGCCGGCGTGTCCAACGGCATACGACCCGACAGACGGTCAATATGGTCGATATTCAAACCGTACTGAGCCGTGATCGAACTGACACGCTGCAGTTGCTCGGCCGTCACCTTGCGAGTCAACAGCGTCACGATGTGGCGTTTTTTGCCCTGGCCGGCCACCCAGCTCTGGTAATCCTCTTCGGACACCGGGGTGAAACGCACCTGCTGATCGAGCTTATACGCCGTAAACAGGATGTCCTTGAGCACGGACGAGGCTTGCTCGGTGCTGGGAATTTCCACCAGGATGCCGAACGACAGCGTGTCGTGAATCACTGCCTGGCCGATGTCGAGAATGTTCACACCACCCTGGGCCAGAACACCGGTAATGGCTGCGGTGAGACCCGGACGGTCCTCACCTGTGATGTTAATCAGGACAATTTCGCGCAAAGCGCACCCCCGAGCTGGAAAAAAACCGCATTCTACCCACTTTCAGTGACCATCGGGCACAGCCAGCGCTTTGCCGGTCTTGGGCCTGTCGCTATACTGCGCGTCAACTTCACGGACTAAAGAGCCGAGCTTAAGTGAACCGGCCCACGCCAGTAAAAACCGATAACTTCTTCCTGCTGATCTTCCGGGCACTGCGCCACCGCCGTGTACCGATCGCATTACGCATCGCCAGCCATAACGTGATCCTGGTCGCCCTGGCCCTGGTCATCTACGCCTGCGTGATGGGTTTGCAGTTCAAGCAGGCCATGCACGAGCAAGCCGACGCTTTGGGCGAGAGCCTGACCACCCAGACCGCCACCTCGGCGACTGAGTTGTTGGTGTCCAACGACATCCTCAGCCTCAACGTGCTGCTCAACAACCTGACCAAGAACCCGCTGGTGGCCCACGCCGCTATCTATAGCGTGGACAACCGGATCATGGCCGAAGCCGGGCAACGCCCGAAAAACGGCCTGCTGGGTGAAGCCGAAGGCCTGTACCAGAGCAATATCACGTTTCAGGACGTGAAGGCCGGCCAACTGCGCATCAGCCTGGACATGCAACAGTTCCAGCAGCCGATGACCATCAGCCTGCAGAGCATGGGCATCCTGAGTGCGATCCTGCTGGCACTGTCCCTGGCCTTGAGCCTGCGCCTGGGCCGGCATATCTCCACGCCACTGATGCAACTGCGCATCTGGCTGCGGGATATCGATGAACACACCCCGGCCACCGACCGCCAGGACGAAATCGGCGACCTCGCCCGCCAACTGCACACCAGCTTCGCGCCGGAGCCCGTAGTGCCCGAGGTTGAACCCGAGCCCGAGTTCGACGACACCGACTACGAAGACGACGAGCCCGAGTTTGAAGTGCGCAACCTGCGGGACCCGAGCTTCGACGAGTCTGCGCCGGTAGCGGCCCAAAAGCCGGCGACCCGTCATGTGATCAAGGCAGAAGAAGACGAACTGGACGAAGAAGACCCGTTCGCCGATCTTCGCGATACTTCAGTGCCAACCGCTCCTGCTGTGCAGCCTGCTCCGGTGCGCAGCACCCAGCCCCAGCACAGCGCCGTATTGGCCGTGCAACTGGGCGCACAGGATCAACTGCGTCGCTTGCCGCGGGCACGCCTGACCGAGCTGCTGGAACGTTATCGTGACTGCCTCGACCAGGCGGCCTCGCTGTATCAGAGCGAACTGCACACCCTGAACGACGGCAGCACCTTGATGCTGTTCCACAGCGAAGACAGCGGCGAAGACTACCTGACCAACGCCATCTGCTGCGGTGAACTGCTGCGGGCCCTGGGCCATGCGCTGCAAATCGAAGTGGCCGACAGCGGCATCACCCTGCAACTGCAATTGGGCCTGACGGTGGGCGACGATCTGTATGGCATGAGCCAGATCGACCTGCTGCTGACCGAGATTGCCCAGGATGCGCTGGCCTTGTCGCAACACAGCCGCAACCTGCTGCTGGTGGAACGCAAGATCAGTGACGACGTACTGATTCGCCAGCGTGCGCGGATCCGCCCGATTGCCAGCCCTGAAGGTGCGTGCTGTGTGGAGCGGTTGATGGAGCCTTACCCGTCGATGCTTGAGCGCCAGCTGGCGCGGATGCATGAGACGCGGGCGAAGAACTAAAGAACAACGCAAATCAATGTGGGAGCGGGCTTGCTCGCGAAAGCGGCCTGTCAGTCAGCCTATGTATCGACTGATCCGCCGCATTCGCGAGCAAGCCCGCTCCCACATTAGATCTGCGTACCGCTCAAATCCCGCACAAACAAAAGGCCCGCTCATCAGCGGGCCTTTTTGTTGGTCTGTATTCAGGTCAGAACCTGAACACTTCCATATCGGTGCGAATCGGCACGGCCATCGGCATCTTCGGCTTCTCCGGTGCCGCAGCCTTGGGCTGCGCCGGGGCTTGTTTGCGTGGCGCTTCTGCCACCGCTGGCTGATTGGCCAATGGCTTGAGGGCCACCGACAGCTGGTCAGCCAAACGTTGCAGCAACACACCCTGGGCCTGGACCTGGGACGCGGTGCTGCCGCTGTGCTCTTCCTGCAAGTGCACGATGCGGTTATCCCGCACCTGGCCACGACGGTCGATCAAGCGCCATTGCGCGTCGAGGATAGCGGGCTGCGAAACGCCCGAGTCCAGTCGCGTAATGGTCAGCAGCACCTGTACGTCCGGGGCAAAACCCAACGGCGCCGGCGCCAATACCACACGCTGGCTGTCCAGGTGGCCAGCCACCTGGCGCAACATCAACTGATTGATGTCGGACGAAAGGCTACCGGCCCAGCGGCCATCGGTGGAACCTTGCAGGCTGCCGTCGTTCTGACGTTGCAGCAGGGTTTCACGTTGCAGGTAGTCGGCCACTACAACAGGGCCAAGCAATACAGCCATGCCGGCACTTTGTGCAGGCTGAGCCGGACTTCCACTGTCCAGCTGATACAGCGACACCGGTTGGTGTGTGCTGCAACCCGCCAGGCCCAAAAGGCCAGCGAGCAACAAAAATAAAGGAAGGCGCGGAGCAGTCATCATCCCATCCAGGTGGCTGCCACAAGGCGAACCACAATGTAATACTCAAAAATAACCTGTACGCGCTCAGCCACGCCGGCGCTGGAAAGGCCATATCATCCGTGAATATGCGCCATGACTCCAGCGCGAAAGCGTCGATCTACGGGTTAAATCGTAGATCGGGCGCTCTATATCGCCTTAAACGGGCGTTTCCACCAGTAAAGCGTCCACTCGCTGGAAGCCGCGCGGCAGTTTATTGCCACGACGACCCCGCTCACCCTTGTAGTGCTCGAGGTCGTCAGGGCGCAGTGACAACGTGCGCTTGCCGGCCTGCAACACCAGGGTCGAGCCTTCCGGGATCACGGCGATGTCGGTCACGTACTCTTCGCGACTGGCCACCCGCTCCCCGGGAATACCAATGATCTTGTTGCCCTTGCCTTTGCCCAACTGCGGCAAATCGCTGATCTTGAACACCAGCAGGCGCCCTTCGGTCGTCACCGACGCCAGCCAGTTGCCTTCACGGTCTTCCACCGGACGCGGCAGGATCACCTTGGCGTTGTTCGGCAGGCTCAACAACGCCTTGCCCGCCTTGTTCTTGGCCTGCAGGTCTTCACCCTTGACCACGAACCCATAGCCCGCATCGGAAGCGATGACGTACAACGAGTCATCGTCCGGCAGCAGCACGCACTCAAAATTCGCACCCGGTGGCGGTGTCAGGCGTCCGGTCAATGGCTCGCCCTGCCCCCGCGCCGATGGCAAGGTGTGCGCCGGCACCGAGTAACTGCGACCGGTGGAGTCGATAAACACCGCAAACTGGTTGGAACGCCCCGCCGCCGCGGTTTTGAAACCGTCGCCAGCCTTGTAAGACAGGCCGGTGGCGTCAATATCATGCCCTTTGGCTGAGCGAACCCAACCCTTTTCCGACAGAACGACGGTAATTTTCTCGTTGGGCAGCAGCTCGGTTTCGGTCAGGGCCTTGGCTTCGGCGCGCTCGACAATCGGCGAGCGGCGGTCGTCGCCATAGGTTTCGGCGTCCTTGATCAGCTCGGTGCGCACCAGCTTCTTCAGCTTGGCCTCGCTGCCCAGCAGGGCCTGGAGCTTGGCTTGTTCCTTGAGCAGCGCGTCCTGTTCGTCCCGCAGCTTCATCTCTTCCAGTCGCGCCAACTGACGCAGACGGGTGTCGAGGATGTAGTCGGCCTGGATTTCGCTGAGTTCGAAGCGCGCGATCAGCTCGGCCTTCGGGTGCTCGGCGGTACGGATGATATGGATCACTTCATCCAGGTTGAGATAAGCGATCAGCAAGCCGTCCAACAGGTGCAGGCGGCGTTCGACCTTGTCCAGGCGGAATTGCAGGCGGCGACGCACGGTCTGCACCCGGAATTCCAGCCATTCCACCAGCAAAGCCCGCAGGTTCTTCAACTGCGGCTTGCCGTCCAGGCCAATGATGTTGATGTTGACCCGATAGCTGGACTCCAGCTCGGTGCTGGCGAACAGATGCTGCATCAGCACTTCATGGTCGACCCGGCTGTTGGTCGGGATGATCACGATGCGGCACGGGTTTTCGTGGTCGGACTCGTCACGCAGGTCGGCGACTTGCGGCAGCTTCGACGGCTTGGCCTGCATCAGCGCGGCAATCTGCTCCAGCACCTTGGCGCCGGACACCTGGTGCGGCAGCGCCGTGACGATGATGTCGCCGTCTTCGATGTGGTACACGGCGCGCATGCGCACCGAGCCTTTACCGGTCTGGTAGATTTTCAGCAGGTCGGCGCGAGGCGTGATGATTTCTGCTTCGGTCGGGTAATCCGGGCCCTGGATATGCTCGCAGAGCTGTTCGACCGTAGCCTTCGGCTCATCCAGCAGGCGCACGCAGGCGCTGGCCACTTCCCGCAGGTTGTGGGGCGGTACGTCAGTGGCCATGCCCACGGCGATACCCGTGGTGCCATTGAGCAGGATATTCGGCAAACGTGCCGGCAACACCAGCGGCTCGTCGAGGGTGCCGTCAAAGTTCGGGCCCCAGTTGGCCGTGCCCTGGCCCAGTTCGCTCAGCAGCACTTCCGAATACCGCGACAGACGCGCTTCGGTGTAACGCATGGCGGCGAAGGACTTCGGATCATCCGGCGCACCCCAGTTACCCTGGCCGTCCACCAGCGTGTAGCGGTAGCTGAACGGCTGGGCCATCAGCACCATGGCTTCGTAGCACGCCGAGTCGCCGTGAGGGTGGAATTTACCGAGCACGTCACCGACGGTACGCGCCGACTTCTTGTGCTTGGAGTCAGCGTCCAGGCCCAACTCACTCATCGCATAGATAATGCGCCGCTGTACGGGCTTCAGGCCGTCGCCGATATGCGGCAAGGCACGGTCCATGATCACGTACATCGAGTAGTTGAGGTAGGCATTTTCGGTGAAGTCAGCCAGCGACCGGCGTTCAACGCCATCTAAGCTGTCTGCAAGGATGTCACTCATGCGGGCCTCATCATTGTTTGGTCTGGCGCAGCAGCAAAGTGCCGCTGCGCTGGGTAAATTCAAGTTGTTTCAATGCACTCATGCCCAGCAATACCTGTTCATCGCCCAAACCCGGTACCACGATGGCGCGCACGTCCCGAAGGACGATATCGCCCAGTTGCAGACGGCCCAACTCGGTCCGAAAGCCCTGGGTTCGCCCGTTGGCCGTACTCACGCCAACCGGCATGCCGCGTTCAAGCCCGAGACGGTCGGCCAATTCAGCCGGAACCGCCACGTCGGTGGCCCCGGTGTCGAGCATGAACTGCACCGGCTTGCCGTTGATCTGGCCAGTGGCGACAAAATGCCCTTGGCCGTTGCCCAGCAGTTTTACTTCGATATAACCCTCGTGCTGCTCCGAGGTCACCACGGCATTGGGGTTTTCCTGTCGCGCTTCCCACTGCCCAAAAAATCGTGTCGCCAAAAACAGGCCGGCGCCCCACGCGACGAACATCAACACACGCCCGGCGCGCTTGCCGGGTTGTTGCGCACTCATGGCTTGGCGCTCCAGCCACCCGCAGGGGCGGCGAAACGATAGACCACCGGCCGCTTTTCGCCATCGGCGCGGGCACCGAAGTTATTGTCGATGCCGATCCAGGCACCGTCAGCGTCCACCACCAAGGCTTCGGCCAATCCATAGGCCTGGGCATAACGCCGATTCGGCGTCAGCGCTTCATCGGCAAACGACCAGCACAACTCCACCTGGGCCGTGACCGCATCCCGGCGACACACCTGAAACGCATTGCGCTCCAGGGTAAACAGCTTGCCATTGAACATCGCCAGGTCGGCAAAGTCCTTGGACACCGCCTTGGCGCCCGGAAACTGCGCCGGCTGCATCTCCTGGCCGGCCTCGCTCAGCAATACACAAGGGCCGTCACAATCCCAGAGGGTTTGCGGGCGCTTGATGGAGATCAACCCGCGCCGCTCACGCTCTGCTGCGAGCCAGATTTGATTGCCTTCCGGGTTCACCACGATGCCTTCAAACAGCGCGTTGAAGTGCAGCAACATGCCACTGGCCCGAGCTTCGCGAACCATGCCCGGGGCGATCTTCAGCCACTCCGTTTCACCGTGTTCTGAGGAGAAAGGCACCCTGAGAACCGCCGCGTGGGCTTCGCTGACAATGTAGCGGTTACCCGCCGCATCGCAGCTGATGCCTTCAAAATCCAGATCACCACCACGAATCAACGCAGCTGCCCTGGTGCGTGAGCGCAGGCCAAAGGGCAAACCCGACGCCGGCACCGGCGGCACATCAATCACGTATGTCTCTGCTTTCCAGACGTCACCGGCGGTATCGAGCCGGTAGATCTGATCGTCATCGCGATCGGAGACTGTCCACAATTCGCTACCGCATAAGGCCAGGCCCGACAGGTTGCCGCCGCGCATGCCTTCCACCGGGTGTTCCGACAACAGCTTCAGCTCAGCCACGGGCGCCGCGACCACCGAGGTGGTCGCCAACCCGCTCAACAACAGAATCGCCAGGGCGAAACTGCTGCGCATCAGCCCAGAACCTCGGCCAGGTTACCCTTGGACTCCAGCCAGTTCTTGCGATCCGGCGCGCGTTTCTTCGCCAGCAACATGTCCATCATTTCCGAGGTGGCGGCGAAATCTTCCAGGGTCAACTGCACCAGGCGCCGAGTGTTCGGGTCCATGGTGGTTTCCCGCAGCTGCGGCGGGTTCATCTCACCCAGGCCCTTGAATCGGGTGACCTGCGGCTTGCCGCGTTTCTTCTCGGCCACCAGGCGGTCGAGAATGCCATCGCGCTCGGCTTCGTCCAGGGCGTAGAAAATCTCTTTGCCCAGGTCGATGCGGTACAGCGGCGGCATGGCGACATAGACGTGACCGGCATCCACCAATGGGCGGAAGTGCTGGACGAACAATGCACAGAGCAAGGTCGCAATGTGCAAGCCGTCGGAGTCGGCGTCGGCGAGGATGCAGATCTTGCCGTAGCGCAGCTGACTCATGTCCGCCGCGCCCGGGTCGACACCGATGGCCACGGCAATGTTGTGCACTTCCTGGCTGGCCAGTACTTCGCTGCCATCGACTTCCCAGGTGTTTAGGATCTTGCCGCGCAGGGGCAGGATCGCCTGGAATTCCTTGTCCCGCGCTTGCTTGGCGGAACCGCCGGCAGAATCACCTTCCACCAGGAACAGCTCGGAGCGCATCGGGTCTTGCCCGGCGCAGTCCGCCAGCTTGCCAGGCAGTGCCGGCCCCTGGGTAATGCGCTTGCGTTCGACTTTCTTGCTGGCCTTCAGGCGACGGCCGGCGTTGTTGATCGCCAGCTCCGCCAGGGCCAGGCCCAATTCAGGGTGTTCGTTGAGCCACAGGCTGAAGGCATCCTTGACCACCCCGGAGACGAACGCCGCTGCCTCACGGGACGACAGGCGCTCCTTGGTCTGGCCGGAGAATTGCGGCTCCTGCATTTTCATCGACAGGACGAACGCGATCCGCTCCCAGACGTCTTCCGGCGCCAGCTTCACGCCGCGCGGCAGCAGGCTGCGGTATTCGCAGAATTCGCGCATGGCATCCAGCAAGCCCTGGCGCAAACCGTTGACGTGGGTACCGCCCTGGGCCGTCGGGATCAGGTTGACGTAGCTTTCCTGGACGCTGTCGCCACCTTCCGGCAGCCACAACAAGGCCCAGTCCACGGCTTCTTTATTACCCGCCAGGCTGCCGCAGAACGGCTCGTTCGGCAGGCGCTCGAATTCGCTGACAGAGTCTTCCAGGTAGGACCGCAGGCCGTCTTCGTAATGCCACTCGACCTTTTCGCCGGTGCCTTTGTCTTCAAAGCTGACCAGCAGGCCCGGGCACAGCACAGCCTTGGCCTTGAGCACATGCTTGAGGCGGCTGATGGAGAATTTGGGTGAATCGAAGTATTTCGGGTCCGGCGCGAAGTACACGCTGGTGCCGGTATTGCGCTTGCCGACGGTGCCGATCACTTCCAGGTCGGTGGCCTTGTAGCCATCGGCGAAAGTCATCTGATACTCGTTGCCGTCGCGCTTGACCTTGACCCGTACGTGGTTCGACAGGGCGTTGACCACGGAAATACCCACACCGTGCAAGCCACCGGAGAACTGGTAGTTCTTGTTGGAGAACTTGCCGCCGGCGTGCAGCTTGGTGAGGATCAGCTCGACGCCCGACACACCCTCTTCCGGGTGAATGTCCACCGGCATGCCACGACCGTCGTCGGACACTTCCAGGGAATGGTCGGCGTGAAGGATGACTTGTACCGACTTGGCGTGCCCGGCCAAGGCTTCGTCGACGCTGTTGTCGATGACTTCCTGGGCAAGGTGGTTCGGCCGACTGGTGTCGGTGTACATGCCGGGGCGTTTGCGCACCGGGTCGAGGCCCGAGAGGACTTCGATGGCGTCGGCGTTATAAGAGCTAGCGCTGGGAGTGGCCATGGGGTCTCGTCGTGAGTCGTTCGATTAAAAAGTAACCTGCGGTTTCACAATGCGGTGAAATCGAAGGATTGGTACTGATCGGAGCCTATGCCGGCAAAACTCAACAGCGCCGGTAACTGTTGGGCGAAGCCCTGGTAACCGTGATCGCCACCGGCCTGGATGCGCAAGGCACAGGCCCGGTAATACTGCTGGGCGAGGCGATAATCCAGTGTTTCATCGCCGGTCTGCAACCACACCTGATAACGCTGGGCGTCCTGGGGCGCCGGCACTTCCAGCTCGGCCAGGGCCGCGACGTGGTCGTGGGTCAGCTCCCAGGTCTCATCGGTGTAGAGGTTCTTCTGGGTGCCCAGGTAACCGTCGAACATCCGATGAGGGCTGACTGCCGGGTTGACCAGCAAGGCGTTGAGGCCATGGCGTTCGGCAAGATGGGTTGCATAGTAGCCGCCGAGTGAGCTGCCTACCAGCAGTGGCCTTCCGAGGTCACGGATAGCCGCCTCCAACTGGGGGATCGCCTGGCGGGGGTGGTGATGCAGGGCCGGCACGCGCAGCTGGTCGGCCAGACCGAGGCTGTCCATCACGGTGATCAACTGGCTCGCCTTGTTGGAGGCTGGTGCGCTGTTGAAACCGTGGATATACAAGATCGATGCGGACATTCCGGGTCCTCTGTGGGTCTGCCAAAGAGGCGCAGTTTACAGGGAAATCTCAGTAGCCGTTGCTACCGTAATCCACCTGAAACGCGAAGCCCTGCACCCGCTCCACACCGGTTTCCAACCGCCCGTCGGCATGCAACCGCAGCCAGCGATACCCGGGTGCCTGCTCACTCACGCTGAAATCCTCACTCCCGGGAGCGAACTGAATACAGGTAGAAGGCGAAGCCAACAAACGCACCCCATTGCGCTCCCGGTCAATTTCCTGATGCACATGCCCCCAAAGCACCGCCCGCACCTGCGGAAACCGATCCAGCACCGCAAACAACGCCTCAGGATTGCGCAAACCGATGGGCTCCATCCAAGCGCACCCAATCGACACCGGATGATGGTGAAAACACACCAAATGATGCCGAGCCGGCGCCTCACTCAACGACTGCGCCAGCAATTGCAGCTGCTGATCCTGCAAATACCCCGGCACCGAACCCGGCACCGCCGAGTCCAGCAGGGTAATGCGCCAGTTGCCCACATCCACCACCGGTTCCAGCAACGCGCTATTGACCGCCGCCTGCTGCATCACCTGCGGCTCATCGTGATTCCCCGGGATCCAGCGCGCCGGCGCCTGAATCTGCCGCGTCATGTCACGAAACGCCTGATACGACTCCAGCGTACCGTCCTGGGACAAATCCCCGGTGGCCAGCACCAGATCAATCTGCGGCTGCTGCACCAGCACCGTGTCGATCACCCGTTGCAGGCTCTCGCGGGTATTCATGCCCAGCAGGCCGCCGTCCGCCTCGGCAAACAGGTGACTGTCGGACAACTGCACCAGCAACGCCGAAGCGTCAGGGTTCAAGGCGGATACGCTCGGCAAGGCGTTCTCCCAGGGCGTGATCACAGGAATGGACATTTGAGGCGATTATGCTGGGGCAGGACACAAAGAGGAAACCCGTGAAGCGGACGCAGTTCACATCTATCGAACGACTTCGAACTCGTGGCCCAGGGCCAGGCAGTGACTCAACCATTCACCGAGGAACACATTGAGCTGTGCTTTCTCATCGGGTTGGTGCATGAACACGTTGGGGTAAGGATAGATGCTGCGAAAGCGTCGTGCATGTTCGGCGCTGATCACTTCGGCCATGCGTGCGTCGTGGTACACCTGCACTTCCAGCTGCGGCACCGGCAGCCACGGCAGGCTGTGCTCCTGACGCACCCGCAAAGTGGTGGTGTACGGGCAGTTCACGATCACTTCCAGGGTCAGCACGCCGAGCATCTGGTCGCCGTGGGTCACGGCAATGCGCCGCGCCTCGGGGGTGTGGCGCATGTCCGGCAGCAGCCGCATCAGCCGTGCATAGTTGGCCTCGCAGGCTGCTTGCAGCCCGATCAGGTCAACCCGATATCGCTCCCGTGCCTTTACTGCCATAACCCCCTCACTTCCGCGCGATTAAGCGCAAGCCATTGCAGGGCAATAATGCTCGCTGCGTTGGAAATTTTACCGTCACGTACCGCCTGCAGAGCGTCTTCAAAGGCCCAGACGGTGACGCGGATATCTTCGGCTTCCTCTTCCAGTCCATGGACGCCACCGGCCCCGGCGCTTTCGCAACGGCCCAGGAACAAGTGGACAAATTCGGTGCTGCCACCCGGCGACGGAAAGTACTTGGTGATCGGCCAGAGTGCGGAGAATGTAAGGCCAGCTTCCTCCTCGGCTTCGCGGTGTGCAACCTCCTCCGGTTGCTCATCCTTGTCGATCAGGCCGGCGACCATTTCGATCAGCCACGGGTTGTCGGTACGCCCCATGGCGCCGACGCGAAACTGCTCGATCAGCACCACTTCATCGCGCTGCGGGTCGTAGGGCAGTACACACACGGCGTCATGACGCACAAAGACTTCGCGATTGAGCTCACGGCTCATGCCGCCATCAAACTTCTCGTGCCGCAGTTTCAGCCGATCCAGTTTGTAGAAGCCCTTGTAGGCATTGTCGCGCTGAACAATCTCGACCTTGCTCGGCGTCGATTTCGCTGTGTCCGTCATATCAACCCTCGTTTATTGCCTTGCGGTGTCGAGGCGGCCTCGACATCGCGCCATCCTAACGCGCTCGTGCCCCTTGATGCAGCCCCTTTCCGGTTGCCGGGATAGACGGCGGGCGTCAAACTCACTCTAATCAGCTTAGTGGCGAACTGACTGCCTTGTCGGGAGTCGAAGCTCCACATTTTCACCTTTCCTCGATTTATGAAGGACACACATGTCGCTTTTAAAAATCGCCTCCGTGGCCTGTATCGCCTTGACCCTGGGTGCTTGCCAGAGCCTGTTCCAACCGGCCTATCTGAAGCCGCTGGACACCACCGCCGACGCCTCCGAGCAGATCAAACCCGGCTGCAGCAGTCCGGATTGCCCGCTGGTAAACATCGACACCGTGCACTTCCCGTCCGAGCCGCAGTTGGACCAGATCATCGAACAGCGCCTGCTGCAGATGGCCCGCACTTCACCTGGCCAGGCCATGCCCGCCACCCTGAACGCCTACCGCGACAAGTTCTTGCGTGAGTCCCCGGACCGCAACAGCATGTACTTGCAGGCCAAGGTACGTGAGCAGCATGACGGACTGGTGATCATCGAAGTGTCCAGCTACCTGGACACCGGCACCGCCCACGGCGAGCCGGGCCGCGGTTTCATCAACTATTCACGCCTGCTGCACAAAGAGCTGAGCCTGACCGACATGCTGTTGCCGGGCCAGGAAGATGCATTCTGGAAGACCGCGAAAGTCGCCCACAACAACTGGCTGATCAACTCGCAGATGGACCGTGACCCGGAGTTCGTGAAGAACTGGCCGTTCCAGAAAACCCCGAATGTGGCGCTGACCAGCAATGGCGTGGTGCTCAAGTACAACGTGACCACCATCGCGCCGTACGCATTGGGGCTGATCGAAATGACCATCCCCTATGCGCGCCTCACCGGCGTGATCAAGCCTGAGCTGGTGCCCGCACGCCACTGAAGGCCCGGCCCAGGATAAAGTGCAACAGCCCTGCCAGCACCAGCGCCGGCAGGGTCGCGCCGACATCCGGGTACAGATTCGCCAACAGGTGATAGGTGCTGATCCCTCCAAGCCACGCCAGCAGTGCCGGCCAGCGCAGGTTGGCGGCAACACCATGGCCACGACGGCGCAGGATGAAGTGATCCACCAGCACCACGCCGAACAGCGGCGCGAACACCGAGCCGATCAGCAGCAGGAAGTTCTGGTACTGCGCCAACGGTGCAAAGCAGGCGATCAGCGTGCAGATAACGCCAATGGCCAATGCCAAGTGCTCGACTTTCAAGCGCAACAGAATCCCGCTGGACACCGCCGCCGAGTGAATATCGGCGAACGCGTTTTCTGATTCATCCAACAGGATCAGCAGCAGCGGAATCCCCAGGCCGGCTCCGGCCAATGCCAGCAGCAACGCATTCACTTCACCGCTCGGCGCAAACGCCAGGGTGTAGGCCACGCCAAGGCTCATCAGCCAGAAGTTGCCGATGAAGAAACCCAGTGCCGTGCCGCCGAACACGTTTTTCGCGCGTTTGCCGAAACGTGAGTAGTCGGCAATCAGTGGCAGCCAGGACAGCGGCATGGCAATCGCGATATCGAAGCCAACGGCAAACGGCATCGAACCGTCACCAGCCTGGGCCCAGAGAGTGGCCAGGTCGGCCTTGGCAAACAGGTTCCAGGTCAGCCACAGGCAGGCGGCCAGCAGCAGCCAGATGCCCCACTTGCGCAGGATCTGCCGCACGAAGGTCAGCGGACCGCTGACGGCAAGCAAGGTCGCGAGGGCGCCGAATACCAGGGTCCAGAACAATGGGCTGGTCAGCAGGCTGCCTTCGCTGAACGCGCGGGCGCCCAACAGGCTGGCGGCGTCGCGCATCACGATGATTTCGAATGAGCCCCAGCCGATCAGCTGCAGCAGGTTCAGCAGCGCCGGCAGGCTTGCGCCCTTGATGCCGAGACTGAGTTTGAGGGCAGCCATGGAGGACAGGCCGGTGTCGCTGCCAATCACGCCGACGGCGGCCAGCAGCAGGACGCCGACCAGAGTGCCGAGGAAGATCGCCAGCAACGAGCCGGACAGGCCCAGTCCCGGCGCCAACAGCGCGCCGGTTTGCAGGACCATCAGGCCGATGCCCAGGGAGAACCACAAGGAGAAGAGATCGCGGGCGCCGAAGACGCGTTTGTCCAAGGGGACTGCGATGTCTGGGGAATAGGTGCTGGGTTGAATGCTCAAGGGTGCTATCTCAGAGGGACATGATCGTTCCCACGCTCTGCGTGGGAATGCCGCTTTGGACGCTCTGCGTCCGCTTTTGTGACGCGGAGCGTCACGGGATGCATTCCCACGCGGAGCGTGGGAACGATCATCGGGTTCAGACCTTTTTGTACAGCTGGCTACCTTCCTGCTTGAACCGCTCCGCCTGCTCCGCCAGTCCCTTGGCCACGTCCACATCCACCGCTTCAATGCGCTGGTTGGCCGCGTACTCACGCACTTCCTGGGTGATCTTCATCGAGCAGAATTTCGGCCCGCACATCGAGCAGAAATGCGCGACCTTGGCCGAGTCCTTCGGCAAGGTTTCATCGTGGTAAGAACGCGCCGTGTCCGGGTCCAGGCCCAGGTTGAACTGGTCCTCCCAACGGAATTCAAAGCGCGCCTTGCTCAACGCGTTGTCACGAATCTGCGCCCCCGGATGCCCCTTGGCCAAGTCCGCCGCATGGGCCGCGATCTTGTAGGTGATGATCCCGGTCTTCACATCGTCCTTGTTCGGCAGGCCCAAATGCTCCTTCGGCGTGACGTAGCAGAGCATCGCGCAACCGAACCAGCCGATCATCGCCGCCCCGATGCCCGAGGTGATGTGGTCATAACCCGGGGCGATGTCGGTGGTCAGCGGACCGAGGGTGTAGAACGGCGCTTCGTCGCAGCACTCCAGCTGCTTGTCCATGTTCTCCTTGATCAACTGCATCGGCACGTGGCCCGGGCCTTCGATCATGGTTTGCACGTCGTGCTTCCAGGCAATCTTGGTCAACTCGCCGAGGGTTTCCAGCTCGCCGAATTGCGCGGCGTCGTTGGCGTCGGCAATCGAGCCCGGGCGCAGGCCGTCTCCCAGGGAGAAGCTGACGTCGTAGGCCTTCATGATTTCGCAGATTTCGTCGAAATGGGTGTAGGTGAAGTTCTCTTTGTGGTGCGCCAGGCACCACTTGGCCATGATCGAACCACCACGGGACACGATGCCGGTGACGCGCTTGGCGGTCAGCGGTACATAGCGCAGCAATACGCCGGCGTGGATGGTGAAGTAGTCGACGCCCTGCTCGGCCTGTTCGATCAGGGTGTCGCGGAACAGCTCCCAGGTCAGGTCTTCAGCGGCGCCGCCGACTTTTTCCAGGGCCTGGTAGATTGGCACGGTACCGATCGGCACCGGCGAGTTGCGGATGATCCACTCGCGGGTTTCATGGATGTGCTTGCCGGTGGACAGGTCCATCACCGTGTCCGAACCCCAGCGAATGCCCCACGTCAGTTTCGCCACCTCTTCTTCGATGGACGAACCCAGGGCGCTGTTGCCGATGTTGCCGTTGATCTTCACCAGGAAGTTACGGCCGATGATCATCGGTTCCAGTTCGGTGTGGTTGATGTTGGCCGGGATGATCGCGCGGCCACGTGCGATTTCTTCGCGGACAAATTCCGGGGTGATGATTTTCGGCACGCTGGCGCCGAAGCTGTGGCCGGCGTGTTGCTGGTCCAGCAGGCCGGCGGCGCGGGCCTCTTCCAGCTTCATGTTTTCGCGGATGGCGACGTATTCCATCTCGGCGGTGATGATGCCTTTGCGGGCGTAGTGCATCTGGGTGACGTTGGCCCCGGCCTTGGCACGGCGCGGGTTTTTCACGTGGGCAAAACGCAGCGCGGTCAGCTCGGCATCGCTCAGGCGCTGTTGGCCGAAGTGCGAGCTCAAGCCCGACAGGCGCTCAGTGTCGCCGCGGGATTCGATCCACGGCGAGCGCACATCGCCCAGGCCTTTGCGCACGTCGATGATCACGTTCGGGTCGGTGTAGGGGCCTGAGGTGTCGTAGACCACTACGGGCGCATTGATTTCGCCGCCGAAGTCGGTGGGGGTCACGTCGAGACTGACTTCGCGCATCGGCACGCGGATATCCGGACGGGTGCCCTGAACGTAGATTTTTTGCGAGCGGGTAAACGGCTGCACGGAACCGGAGTCGACCTTGGCCGATTCACTCAAGTGCACGGTATTTTTTGATTTTTGGCTTTTTAATTCGATGCTCATCACGGGCTCTCCAACTATCCAGGCGGTGGATTTTTGTCGGAGTGAACCTGTGACGGATGGACGCACTGTGACAGTGCTGTGCTTGGCGCACGGGCTGTTCGATTGTCGAACAACATCCCGGACGAAGCACAAGAGGACTCGCCGGGTGACGAGAAATCTTGTTCCCTACGCAGGCGCTAACCTGATCAGGTTCAACGGGATCCGGTATTTACCGATCTCAGCCTTCCAACAAGGCACCCCGACAAGAACGCGGCCAGTCTAGACCATGGAGCAGGCAAATTGCCAACGGCGGTGCATTCATCGTGATGAATGGCGTAATTACAGGATTGTTGTGCCGTGATAGCGCCACTACACTCGGTGACTGCCTGAGGTCTTGACGCCAGGAATGGGCCGCCTTAGCCTTGGGCTCCAAATTATCGCTGTAATATTTATTCTAGGGATCGCCTCATGCTGCGCAAACTTTCACTGGCTCTCGCCGTGTCTTGTGCGACCAACGGACTGGTCTGGGCAGCTGAAGCGCCCCTGACGACCAAAACCGACCTGGTCAGCGTCTACCAGGAAGCGGTGGACAACAACGCCGACCTGGCCGCCGCCCGCGCCCAATACGGCGCGCAGAAAGAAGTGGTGCCCCAGGCCCGCGCCGGGTTGCTGCCGAACCTGTCGGCCGGTGCCGACATCAACAATGTGCGCACCCAGCTGGACCAGCCCGCCGCCACGGTCAACCGCGACGCCCATTCCTGGCGCGCGACCTTGAGCCAGCCGCTGTTCCGCGCTGATCGCTGGTTCCAGCTGCAAGCCGCTGAAGCCGTCAACGAGCAGGCCGCGCTGCAACTCTCGGCCACCGAACAGAACCTGATCCTGCAAAGCGCCG
Organism: Pseudomonas sp. D8002; assembly: GCF_013385695.1. Classification (NCBI taxonomy): domain Bacteria; kingdom Pseudomonadati; phylum Pseudomonadota; class Gammaproteobacteria; order Pseudomonadales; family Pseudomonadaceae; genus Pseudomonas; species Pseudomonas sp. D8002. The sequence continues at coordinate 155,070 of NZ_JACAPM010000004.1, read as the reverse complement.
AAAACTACTTCGCCGTGCTGCGAGCCCAGGACAACCTGGCGTCCACCAAGGCCGAAGAAGCCGCGTTCAAGCGCCAGCTGGACCAGTCCAACGAACGCTTTGACGTCGGCCTGTCGGACAAGACCGACGTGCTGCAATCCCAGGCCAGCTACGACACCGCACGGGCCAATCGCATCCTGGCCCAGCGCCAGGTGGACGACGCCTTCGAAGCGCTGATCACCCTGACCAACCGCCAGTACAACTCGATCCAGGGCATCGTCCACACGCTGCCGGTGCTGCCACCGGCGCCGAACGACGCCAAGGCCTGGGTCGAAACCGCCGGCCGCCAGAACCTGAACCTGCTGGCCAGCAACTATGCCGTCACCGCCGCCGAAGAAACCCTCAAGCAACGCAAGGCCGGCCACGCGCCGACGCTGGATGCCGTGGCGCAATATGAAAAAGGTGACAACGACGCCCTGGGCTTCAGCAACCCGAGCGCCTTTGGCCAGCCGTATCACGGTGACGTGTCGCAACGCACCGTAGGCTTGCAGTTGAGCATCCCGCTGTACAGCGGCGGCCTGACCAGCTCGCAAGTGCGCGAATCCTATTCCCGCCTGGGCCAGACCGAGCAGCAACGCGAAGGCCTGCGTCGCCAGGTGGTGGAAAACACCCGCAACCTGCACCGCGCGGTGAACACCGATGTGGAGCAGGTACAGGCGCGCCGTCAGTCGATCATCTCCAACCAGAGCGCGGTGGAGGCCACGGAAATCGGTTACCAGGTGGGCACGCGCAATATCGTCGATGTGCTGGACGCCCAGCGCCAGCTGTACACCTCGGTGCGCAACTACAACAACAGCCGCTACGACTACATCCTCGACAACCTGCGCTTGAAGCAGGCGGCGGGCACGTTGAACCCGGGGGACTTGCAGGATCTGGCGCGTTACCTGAAGGCCGACTACAACCCGGACAAGGACTTCCTGCCGCCGGACCTGGCCAAGGCCGCCGCGGCGCAGCTGAAGGCTAACCCGGGTTACTAAGACTGCCAAATAACCCAATGTGGGAGCGGGCTTGCTCGCGAAGGCGGTGTATCAGTCGACTTATTCGCTGACTGACACTGCGCATTCGCGAGCAAGCCCGCTCCCACATTTGATTTGTGTTGTCAGTGGCTGAGCAGTCTGCCCAATCCGTCCAGCAAACGCTTCAATGCCCCCTGATTGGCGCGCATCACCGCCAGCCCCGCCTGCCCCATCTTCTGCGCGTCCTGCGGCAGCTCGAACAAACGCTGCACCGCCACCGCCAAACCCTCGGCATCGTCCACTTCCTGCAACGCGCCGGCGTCGCGCATCATTGCGCTGATTTCCAGGAAGTTGAACACGTGGGGCCCGCAGATCACCGGCTTGGCCAAGGCCGCCGGCTCCAACGGGTTATGCCCGCCCGTGGCAACCAGGCTACCGCCGACAAAAGCGCTGTCGGCCAGGGCATACAGAAACAGCAACTCGCCCATGGTGTCGCCCAGCAGCACCGAGGTTTGCGCCGTCACCGCCTCGCCGCTGGAGCGACGCACCGTGGCGAAACCCTGTTGCTGGCACAGCTCGAACATCGGGTTGAAGCGCTCCTGATGGCGCGGCACCAGGATCAGCAACGCATTGGGATAACTGGCAAGCAACTGGCGATGGGCAGCGAGCACCACTTCGTCTTCGCCTTCGTGGGTGCTGGCGGCGATCCACACCGGGCGTTCACTGGCGTGCCACTGTTCACGCAACGCGGCGGCGAGCGCCAGCAGTTGCGGGTCGATGGCCAGGTCGAACTTGATCGAGCCGGTGACTTCGACAGTCTCGGGCCGTGCACCCAGGCTGCGAAAACGCTCGGCCTCGGTTTCGGTCTGGACCGCGAACAGACTCATTTCCGCCAGCATCGGCGCGGTCAGCCTGGCGAAACGCCCGTAGCCCTTGGCCGAGCGAGCCGACAGCCGCGCGTTGGCCAATGCCACGGGAATCCCGCGTTTGGCGCACTGGTGAATATGGTTGGGCCACAGTTCGGTCTCCATGATCACCGCCAGTTTCGGCTGCACGCGATCGAGAAAACGCTTGGCCGCACAGGGCAAATCGTACGGCAGGTAGCAGTGCTGGATGCGCGGCTCGTTGGCGAACAACGCCTGGATGCGCTCGGAACCGGTGGGCGTCATGCAGGTGACGGTGATCGGCAGCTGTGGATAACGTTCCAGCAGCCCGCGAATCATCGGCGCAGCGGCGATGCTTTCGCCCACCGACACCGCATGCACCCAAATCCCGCCGGGTTGCATCACCGGCAAGCCCCAGGAGAAGCGTTCTCCCACGCGCTTCGCGTAAGCAGGCGCTTTGCGGGCTCGCAGCCACAGACGTAAAGCTACCAACGGCAGCGCCAGGTAAAACAGACAGCTGTAGAGAGTTCTATTCATGGCGGCGGAGTTTATCGGCTTTTTCAGTCGATCGCCTGCAAGCACTCGGCAAAACGTTCGGCGAGGAAACGCGCGGCCGGGCCGAGGGGCTCGTCGCGACGCCAGACCAGCTCCACCACCAGCGCCGGCGGGGTCCATTCGCTGTTCAGTTCGACCATCTGGTTCTGATAGGCCGGATACTGCACCACATGCCGCGGCAACCAGGCCCAACCCAGGCCGCGCGCCAGCCACTCGGCCAGCACGTAGAAACTGTCAGCCCGCCACACTTGCGGGCTGGCGGCCTCGCTGCCGGGATACACGCTGGTCTGGGTCGCCATCAGCAATTGGCGAAACTGCGCCAGGCGCTGGCAATCCACGAACTGTTCCTTGGCCATGGGATGCCCGATACCGCACACGGTCACCATCTCCACACTGCCCAGCACGCGGCGCTCCAACGCTTCGGGGATCTGATCGTGATAGAACAGCAGGCCCAGATCCGCCTTGCGCTCCACCAGCTTGCGCGCGACATCGCCTTGGGCGGCGCTGGACAACTGCACTTCCAGGCTGGGAAATTTTCCCGCCAGCGCTTCGAGGCTATCGAGCACCGGCTGATAGAGCATGGCTTCATCCTGGGCCAGGCGCAGGCGCGCCTCTTCACCGCGCATCAATGACAAGGCACGGCCATTCAGGCGCTCGCACTGGCGCAAGACTTCCCGCGCCTCCTCGAGCAGTGCCGTGCCCGCCTCGGTCAAACGGGGCTGGCGGCCGCTGCTGCGATCAAACAGGGATACGCCCAGGTCCGCCTCCAACAGGGCAATCCCATTGCTGACTGCCGATTGTGCCCGACGCTGGTCCCGCGCCACCGCCGAAAATGAACGCTGCTCGGCGACGCTGACAAACAGGCGCATTTGCTCAAGACTCCACTGCACGCTCATGGCTCAACCCATCTTCAATTCGGATAGGTAATGACTTTACCGCATCTGACAAGTCTCTAAAATGCCAACCTTATCAAGCGACCCTGTACCGAGGATTTACCCCATGAACGCCGCCTACTATTACCTGGCCATTGCCATCTGCTCGGAAGTGATCGCCACCGTTTCCATGAAAGCGATCAAGGGTTTCAGCACGCCAATCCCGTTGTTGCTGGTGATCGTCGGCTACGGCGTGGCCTTCTGGATGCTCACGCTGGTGGTGCGCACCGTGCCGGTGGGTGTCGCGTATGCAGTGTGGGCCGGGATGGGCATCGTGATGGTCAGCATCGCCGCGCTGTTTATCTACGGGCAGAAACTGGATATCCCGGCGATGCTGGGCATGGGCCTGATTGTGCTGGGCGTGGTGGTGATTCAGTTGTTCTCGAAAACGGCCGGGCACTGAGCGTTCACGCGAGATTCAATTGAGGCCGAAACTCGCAGCCTCGTTCCACTCGACAGCTCCTGCGGTGCGTCTGTCATCAGGGAGCGTTGGGGCGAAGATTCACTTCATGAGCCTGTATACTGCGCAGCCTGTCTTGAACACTGAGGTCGCTGCATGCCATCCGTTATTTCCACCGACGTTCTGATTGTCGGCGCCGGGGTTGCCGGCCTCTGGCTCAATGCGCGCCTGCGCCGCCAGGGCTTTTCCACGGTATTGGTGGAAAGCGCCACCCTCGGTGGCGGGCAAAGCGTGAAGTCCCAGGGGATCATCCACGGCGGCGCCAAATACGCACTGCACGGCGCCCTGACCGGTGCCTCCGAAGCCATCGCCGACATGCCCCGCCGCTGGCGCGAAGCCCTGGCGGGCAACGGTGAACTGGATCTCTCCGGTGTGCGCCTGCTGTCCGAAGCCCACTATTTGTGGTCGCCGGGCACCATCGCCGGCAACCTCACCAGTTTCTTCGCGAGCAAGGCCGTGCGTGGCCGCGTGGATCAAGTGAAGGGCGATGACCTGCCACCGGCCCTGCAAGATCGCCGCTTCAAGGGCAAGGTCTATCGCCTGGCCGAACTGGTGATCGACGTCCCAAGCCTTATCGAACGCCTGGCCCAACTGGCCGGCGACGGTTTGCTCGCGGGTAAACAGATCGAACCCTTGCTGGAACAAGGCACACTGGTCGGCCTGAAGGTCGATGGCCGTGAGATCCGCGCCCAGCGTATCGTCGTCAGCGCCGGCGGCGGCACCGCTGACCTGCTCGGCGCCCTGGGCCTGAGCCAGCCCGCCATGCAACGCCGACCTCTGCACATGATCATCGCCAAGGGCCCCGGCCTGAAGCCGCTGTACGCCCACTGCCTGGGGGGCGGCACCAAGCCGCGCATCACCGTGACCACGCATCCCGCCGCCGACGGCAATTGGGTGTGGTACCTGGGCGGCGATATCGCCGAAGCCGAAGGTGTGGCCCGTACCCCGGAGCAACAGATCGCCACCGCCCAAAAAGAGCTGGGGCAGTTGCTGCCCTGGATCGACATGAGCCAGACCCAATGGGCCACCTTGCGCGTCGACCGCGCCGAACCATTGCAGTCAGGCCTGACCCGCCCGGACAACGCGTTCCTCGCCGAACAGGATCGCCTGTTGGTGGGCTGGCCGACCAAGCTGGCATTGGCACCGGATTTCGCCGATCGAGTGATCAACGCACTGGAACGTGACGGCATCAAGCCCGGAACTACCGAAAAACTGCCCGAGCTGCCGAAACCCGCCATCGCCCAACCCGCCTGGGAGCAACTGCTGCCATGACCCTGCCGACTCTGCACGACCTCCACCGCCCGCTGGGCAGCACCGGCCTGCTGGTCTCGCCGCTGGGCCTGGGCACCGTCAAGCTGGGCCGCGACCAAGGGGTGAAATACCCCAGTGGCTTCCAGATTCCCGATGACGATGCGGCGCGGATGCTGTTACGCCAGGCCCGGCAATTGGGCATCAACCTGATCGACACTGCGCCCGCCTATGGCCGCAGCGAAGAACGCCTGGGCCCGCTGTTGCGCGGCCAGCGCCAGGAATGGGTAATTGTCAGCAAGGTGGGCGAAGAATTTGCCGAAGGCGTATCCCATCACGACTTCAGCGCAGCCCACACCCGGCTTTCGGTGGAGCGCAGCCTGAAACGACTGGAAACGGATTTTATCGATCTGGTGCTGGTGCACTCCGACGGCAACGACCTGCATATCCTCAATGATTGCGAGGTTTACCAGACCCTGGAAGACCTCAAGCGCGAGGGCAAGATCCGTGGTTTCGGCTTCTCCGGCAAAACCGTCGAGGGCGGTGTAAAGGCTCTGGAACAAGGTGATTGCGCCATGGTCACCTACAATTTGAACGAACAGGCCGAGAAAGCCGTCATTGATTATGCCGCCGCACACGGCAAGGGCATCCTCGTGAAAAAGGCACTAGCCAGTGGCCATGTCTGCCTGGAATCCGGAGTGGATCCAATTCACGCCAGTTTCATGCTGTTGTTTGCGCAAACTGGCGTTGCCAGTGCTATTGTCGGGACCATTAATCCGCTGCACCTCGCCCACAACGTGGCGACCGCTGCCAAGGTCATTCGCCAACTCTGATGCCGCCGACGCGGCCGACCCCGACGCAAGAAGGAGCCGACATGCCGCGAACGCTCATAAGAAAGAACCCCAGCAACTTCAAGACACTGCCGCTGCACGTCGAAGCAACCCCCGAAGGCTTGAGCTACCAGAGCGTCGGCATGCCGCTCAACTTCGCCCAGACCCTGCAACGGCGCAAGCCGGTGGAGGTGAAAGACACCGAGCGTTTCGTGCTGGAGCTGGCCAACCTTGGGGTCTCGGTGCGCCTGACGCTGCACTGGCAGAACCGCGATTACTGGGTGCTGGTGCGCCAGCGCCGACAAGACCGTGGCGACGTCGTGCTCAAGCTGATCTCCGGCTATGTGCCGGCCCACGAACTGAACCTGCCACTGCACACCGCCATCCAGGAAATCGCCGAGGAATGCCTGCTGGAAACCCCGGAAGGCTGGCTGGGCGGTCGTTTCAATGACACCTGGCTGCCGGCGCCCTACTCGTCGGCCCTGCACTACCGCGAAGCGTTGCCGTTCCGTCTCTCACCGCTGTCCGGGGCCGCGCGCCCGGTGCGATGCGCCACTATGCAATTGATTGAACGGCCACGCGCCTACGTGCACCTGCCCACGGCTTCGCTGCAGTTGATTTATGACTTGCGCCTGGAAGTGCCCAAGGAGGCGAAGTCCCTGAGCCTGTTTCATGTGGACGAGCGCCTGGAGGGCGACCAATTGGTGGCCCGCCTGGACCGCCAGCGCCCGGACCTGTACCTGATGCCGCTGAAGGACGGGCAGCCGTGTGCGGAGCTGTATACCTTGAAGAAGGATCAGCTGTATCCGGCGAGTACGCGAGGGTTGTATCTGGCTGAAAGCTTTGCCCAGCAGGAAGGCTGGATCGTGCGGGATGAGCGGATCCGCTGGAAGGACTGGCTGCGCCAGCAAGGGCTGAGTGCACCCGAGAAAGAGTCGAAGCTGAAGCGCTTGACGGGTAAGGCGCGGCAGATCTTGCGCAAGATCGTGCCGAAGAAAAAAGCCAACCGGTAACCGGACGTCAGGTCGCGGCAGTCAAATGTGGGAGCGGGCTTGCTCGCGAAGGCCGTGTATCAGTCACTGCATCTGCCAGCTGACCCACCGCTTTCGCGAGCAAGCCCGCTCCCACACGAACCCGCTCCCACCATCAGTTATTGCGGATCTTCTCGACAATCGCCGTGGTCGAGCTGTTTTCCACCAACCCCAGCACTTTGACCTTGCCACCGTAGGCACTGACGATATCGGCACCCACCACCTGGTCGACGGAATAATCACCGCCCTTGACCAGCACGTCGGGCTTGACCTGGGCCAGCAGGTTTTCCGGGGTCGCCTCGGCAAAGCTGATCACCCAGTCCACCGCCCCCAAACCTGCCAGCACCGCCATGCGACGGTCGACACTGTTGATCGGCCGGCCTGGCCCCTTGAGGCGGCTGACCGACGCATCATCGTTGACTGCCACGATCAAGCGATCGCCCTGGGCCCGCGCCTGCTCCAGATAGGTCACGTGACCGGCGTGGAGGATGTCGAAGCAACCGTTGGTGAAGACAATGCTCTCGTTATGGGCACGGGCATCGTCAATCGCCAGCAACAGTTGCTCAAGGCTCAACACGCCGCGCTCCGAGCCTTCGGATCGCTGGATGGCGCGGCGCAGCTCAGGGGCACTGATGGCCGCCGTACCGAGCTTGCCGACCACGATACCTGCTGCCAGGTTGGCCAGGGCCACCGCATGGGGCAATTCCTCGCCCGCCGCAATTGCCGCGGCCAGGGTGGAAATCACGGTATCACCGGCACCGGTCACGTCGAACACTTCACGGGCCCGCGCCGGCAGGTGCATGGCCGGGTGATCGGGACGCAGCAAGGTCATGCCGTGTTCGCCACGGGTCACCAGCAAGGCACCCAGGTCGAGGTCGGCCATGAGTTGGGCGCCCTTGGTCACCAGCTCGTGCTCATCGACGCAACCGCCGACGATGGTTTCAAATTCGCTGAGGTTCGGCGTGATCAGGCTGGCGCCCCGATAAATCGAGAAGTCCTTGCCCTTGGGATCTGCCAGCACCGGAATGCCCCGGGCCTTGGCGGCCTGGATCAGTACCTGATGGTTTTTCAAGGCGCCTTTCCCGTAGTCGGACAGCACCAGCACCTTGATACCTTCGAGCATCTCGTCGACCTGGGCGCTGAGCACCAGGGCGTCGGTGGCGAAGGGTTCTTCAAAATCGATACGCAGCAATTGCTGGTGCCGACTCATGACCCGCAGCTTGACGATGGTCGGCTGGTGGGGAATGCGCTGGAACAGCGCACGCACACCCGCACCCTTCAGGCTGTTGGCCAGGCTGTCGGCAGCCTCGTCGTCGCCGGTCACACCCACGAGGGATGCCGGGGCGCCGAGGGCGGCAATATTGAGGGCAACGTTGGCAGCGCCACCTGGACGGTCTTCGATTTGCTCGACCTTGACTACCGGTACCGGTGCCTCAGGGGAAATCCGTGAGGTACCGCCATGCCAGTAACGGTCGAGCATGACATCGCCGACCACCAAGACAGGGGCTTGATCGAATCGCGGCATGGACAACTTCATGGAGCAACCCACATACAAAATGAACAGGGGCGCGATATTACCACAGGGTTGTCAAAGGCTTGTGCAATGTAGGAGCCGGCTTGCCGGCGATGCGGCCACCGCGGTTTTTCAGTGCAACCGCGGTGGCCATCGCCGACAAGCCGGCTCCTGCAGATCAGGTGATGTCGGCCGGGATCGGCGCGTCCAGGCCCATGGCATGCAGCCGGGCGTAGTAACCGTTTTGCGCCAGCAATTCGCCGTGGGTACCGCGCTCGACTATCCGGCCATCGTCCATCACCAGGATCAGGTCGGCTTTCTCGATGGTCGACAGGCGGTGAGCGATCACCAGGGTCGTGCGGCCTTGCATGACCTTGTCCAGGGCGGCCTGGATATGGCGCTCCGATTCGGTGTCCAGCGCCGAGGTGGCCTCGTCGAGGATCAGCAATGGCGCGTTCTTGAGCAAGGCCCGGGCGATTGCCAGGCGCTGGCGCTGGCCGCCGGACAGCAGCACGCCGTTTTCGCCGACCTGGGTGTCGAAGCCCTTGGGCAACTGGTCGATGAAGTCCTTGGCATAGGCATCGGCCGCTGCCGCCTCGACATCGGCCCGCGGTGCGCCGGCCAGGTCACCGTAGGCGATGTTGTTGGTCACCGTGTCGCTGAACAGGGTCACATGCTGGGTCACCTGGGCGATGTGCCGACGCAGGTTGAGCAGGCGATAGTCTTCGATTTCCACGCCGTCGAGCAGGATCTCACCGCTCTCATGGTGGTAGAAACGCGGGATCAGGCTGGCCAGTGTCGACTTGCCGCTACCCGAACGCCCCACCAGGGCAACCATCTGCCCGGGCTCTGCGGTAAAAGTGATGTCCTTGAGCACATGACGCTCGGTGCCCGGGTAGGTGAAGTTCAGGTTGCGCACTTCCAGGCGGCCGCTGACCTTGTCGCGCTCGATGGTGCCGCGATCGATTTCCACGTCTTCGTCCAACTGCTCGAAAATACTTTCGGCACCGGCCACGCCTTTCTGGATGGTCGAGCTGACTTCGGACAGCTGGCGGATTGGCTTGGGCAACAGGCCGGCCAACGTGATGTAGGCGACCATGTCACCCGCCGACGCATCACCGCGAAGGTACAGGACCAGGAACATCAACACTGCCATGGCGCTGTAGATCACCAGTTGCAGCGCCGGCGTATAGATCGCGCCGGTGCGGGTCATGCGCAGTTGCTTGTTGGTGTTGCTCAGGCTCGCCTTGAGGAAGCGCTTCTGCTCATACACCTCACCGCCGAAGCTGCGCACCACGCGGTAGCCCTGGATGGTTTCCGAGGCAACGTGGGTGACGTCACCCATCGCAACCTGGATCTTCTTGCTCTGCTTGCGGAATTTCTTGCTTGCGGTGCTGACCATCACGGCAATCAACGGCAGGATGGCGATCATCACCAGGGTCAGCCGCCAGTTCATGAACAGCAGCGAGGCGAACAGGAAGATCACCGTCATGCCTTCGCGAATCACCACCTTGATGGCATCGGTCGCAGCACCGGTGACCATGGTCACGTTGAAGGTGATGCGGGAGATCAGGTGCCCGGAGTTGTGATTGTCGAAATAGCGGTTCGGCAGGGTCAGCAGGTTGTTGAACAACTGCACCCGCAGGTCGTGGACCAGGCCCAGGGAAACCTTGGCCAGCAGGTAGTTGCCCAGGAACGAACCGAGGCCCTGCCACGCGGCGATCAGGATGATCAGCAACGGCACGGCCTGCAGCAGTTGCAGGTCACGCAGGAAAGGCACCGTGGGGAACAACACCGCTTCAGGGTTGGACAGGCCATCGACAAAGTACTTGAGGATGTAGCCCAGCATCGGCTGGGTCGAAGCGAAAATCAGAAAGCCGACGATACTCAGCGCGAACAAGCCGGCATAGGGCTTAACGTAGCTGAGCAGGCGGAAGTATATTTTCAAGCTCGAAGGGCTTGCGCTCGGACTGGAGTCGGTCATATCACGCGGCGGTTTTGAAAAAGGAGGCTGACTTTAGCACAGCTTCTCTGTTGTACTTGCACGCGGCACAACCGCGGCCCCGTTGGATCCAACGGGCGACATTGTATAGCCACTACTTTAGTATGGTTGGCTTTCTTTATACTGGAACGGCTTTTCTGTATGCAATCCAAGCGCCTTACCTATGGCTCAAACCGCGTTTTCGACTTCCTCTGTCTGTGGATTCTGCCCATCGGCTTGTTGCTGCTCCTGAGTGCGCTGTTCTTCGTTACCAATCGAAATGTGCTGCACAGGTTTTACTACCTTCTATTCGCCGCGCCGACACTGTTGCTGCTGTGCCTGCGCCCGACGGAATTCAAGCAGGTATTGCGCGAGCCCCTGGCGATTGCCTTCCTGGTTTTCTCGGGCTGGGCGCTCACCAGCCTGCTCTGGAGCCCTGAGGCTACGACAGACTCCGACCTGTTCAAGCGGCCACCGAATACCTTCACGTTGTTTGCCGGTTTCGGACTGTTGCTGCATTACCGCAACGAACTGTTCAAGCCGATCTTCTTCTGCGCCGCGCTGATTGCGCTTGTATCGAGCGCCTGCAGCCTGGTGGCTTTTGCTCCCCATATCTCGGATGGCACGCGAATGATCGGCGGGCGTGGGGCACTTGATAATCCGCTGCTGAGCTCTCACGTATTCGGATTCTTCTGCGTTTACTGGCTGTACGTGTGCATGACTACCAAGCGTGCTCACGTACTCTGGTTCAGCGTTCCGGCACTGGCAATCATGGCCGCGGCGGTGCTGGCCACCGGCTCGAGAACACCGATGGTTGCACTGGTCCTCGCCGTGCTCTGGATGAGTTTCATCAGTCGCAATCGGCGCTCGGCCCTGCTGATCGCCTGTATGGCGCTGGGCGCTGCGGCGCTGTTGCTGTTCTATCCCGAAATGATCACCAATCGTGGCAGCTCGTTCCGGTTCGAACTCTGGAGCATGTCGCTCGCGCGTATCGCCGAACACCCCTGGATCGGCCACAGCTACGACTCAGAGTTGTACCTGACGATTGCCGACGGCTATCAACTGCGCGAACCCCACAGCTTTGCCCTCGGCGTGCTGTATTACGTCGGCATCATCGGCTTCATCCCGTGGGCCTTCATGCTCGGCTGGGGCCTGTACAAAAGCCTCAAGGAACGTGCACAGCCATTGTTCATCCTGGCCTCCTCCTTGCTGGCCTATGGCATCGGTGCCGGCCTGACCGAAGGCGGCGGCATTCTCTCGCGGCCAAAAGAACACTGGTTCCTGCTGTGGATCCCGCTGGCACTGATCGCCGGCCTGAGCATCGCCCAGCGTCGCCGCAGCCTGCTGCGCATGCCGGTTCAACGCCTGAAATCGCAAGACTTCGAACAGCTGTGCGCCAACGCCCACGTGATCGAAGCCGATGGCCTCGGGCCCAAGGTCCTGCGCCTGGACGATGGCAGCTTCCTCAAGCTGTTCCGCCCTCGTCGCTGGTACACCTCAGGCAGCTTCAATCCCTATTCGGAGCGCTTTGCCAGCAACAGCGAGCAACTGCGTGCATTGGGGATTCCATCACCGGTCATCCTCAATCTCTATCAGTTAAAGGATGCGAGCAGCGCCGTACGTTATCAGCCGCTGCCCGGCCTGACCCTGCGCCAGGCCCTGCAAAGCCTGGACAGCAGCCTGCGGGAATCGCTGATCGAACGTTTCGGCCGGTTCATGGCCCAGCTCCACGAGCGCGGCGTGTACTTCCGCTCCCTGCACCTGGGCAACGTACTTTTGATGGATGATGGCGAGTTCGGCCTGATTGACGTGGCAGACATGCGCATCTACCCATCGCCGCTGCGTAACGCCCTGCGCCAGCGCAACCTGCGGCACATGCAGCGTTATCCCCAGGACCGCAACTGGTTGTTCGAAACCCACTTTGAACAACTCGCCGCTGGCTACGCTTCGGCAGCATCGCCAAGCGCCACGGCGAAGATCCGTGACCAGGTGTCCAGGCTCAATCGTCCGGTTGCGCAGGTAGCGAACCCGGCCAAGTGATGGTTTGAAGCGCCGGGGTTGCAGGCCCCGGGCCATTGCGGTGAACGCAATGGCCCGGCCGAAGCCCTATGAGCTGCGCTGCGGCGCCAGGTACAGCCGCACCAACCCACGCAAGGTCTTGCGACCCCAGAACTTCAACGGAATCTGCTTGAGGATCTCCCGCGCCAGTGGGCGGTCACGGTCGGCAGTCTTGAGGAACATCGAGTTCAGGAAGTTGTAGCGAACCTGATCGTAGGCTGGATGATCGCTGAACAACCCGTAGGTCTTGAGGATGTTCTGGATCATGTAGCGGTGATTCTTGTAGGTGTTGGTCGCGTGCTGGCGATAGCGCGCCATCACCACGCTCAACACGTCGATGGTGTACCCGGCGTGGGTGATCTTCAATTCGATCAGCAAGTCTTCCAGCGGAATCAGCGGATCGAACCCTCCGACCTCTTCCAGCGCCTGCCGACGGATCATCAGCGTCGGTGCCGGCGGAAAGGGCTTGCGATCGAGGAACAGGTCATCGAAATCCAGGCTGCGAAACGGCAAGTCGCGGCGCTGCTTCTTCTCCGGGTATGGCTTGCCGTCCCCATCAATCAACTCGATATTGCCGGCGCAAATGCCCACCTTCGGCTTGCCTTCCATGTAGGCAACCTGGGTGGCGATGCGCTCGGGCAGCATGATGTCATCGGAGCCGAATGGCGCGATCAGGCTGCCTTTGGCGCGAGCGATGGCACCGTTCAGGGTATTGGTCAGGCCCTGGTTCTGCTGCACCTGGAAATCAAACCCGTGTTCGGCCTGCAAGCGCTGGATGCGCTCCACGCTGTCATCCCTGGAGCCATCGTCTACCACCAGCAACTCGATGTTGGGGTAGGTCTGGCCGAGCACACTGAGAATGCTCTGCTCGATGTACGGCCCGTGGTTGTAGGAGGCGATGATCACAGTGACCAGGGGTTGCTGCAGACTCATGCTTTACCTACTTCACGCAGACCGGTTTCGATCAGGTTCAAATACTTGTGCCGGAACTCGTCCAGGGTGTGGTTTTCTTCCAGGTAGCGGAACACTTGCTCACCCTTGGCACGCAGCTCTTCGTCGCTCAGCGCCAGGTAAGTGTCCAGTGCTGCCGCCAACTGCTCGACATTGCCCGGATCATGGGAGAGGCCGCCGGCACCTTGCACCAACGGCAGCATCGCCGGGCCATTGGAGGCGATGACCGGCAGATGGCCGCTCATGCCTTCCAGCAGCGCCAGGCCCAGGCCTTCGAACAACGACGGCATGGTCCAGATGTCGAAACCGCGCACATACTTCATGCCATCTTCGCGAAAGCCCAGCAGGTGCGCACGGCCGGTCAGGCCCAGGCGCTCGATATCGGCGCGCAGGTCTGCTTCGGCGCGGCCGGAGCCGATGATCCCCACCTGGGCCTCAGGGTATTTGTCCTTGAGGGTGGCGAACGCTTGCAACAAATGGGTGTGGCCCTTGATCGGCACCAGGCGGCCCAGGGCGCCAATCATCCGTGCATCCAGCGGCAGGCCCAGGGCCTCGCGCGCTTCATCCCGTGGCAACTGCAAGGCTTCGGCCTGGGGGATGTCGATGGCATTGGTGACAAAGGTGGTGTTTTCGCGGGTGAACCCGCAGTTGAGGTCCACCAGGTAATCCCTGACCGCTGCCGACACCCCGACGAATCGCCACGCCGGGCTGACCCACTTCTGCGTCTGGCGCCGACGGTAGCCCCGGGCGTACTCGCCAAAACCGTGGGAGATGCCGATGCACAGGGGGATCTTCAACCAGCGGTTGAGCGACAGCATCATGTTCACCGACTTGAAGCGGTTACAGATGACCACGTCGAATTTCTGCTCGCGGCAATATTTGTAGATCTGCCACATCGCGCCGAAACGAATGCCCTTGAGGGACTTTTCCGGCAACTCGAAATAATGGGAGTGCTCAGCCACGCTCAGGGGCTGGCCGGGCAGCGGGCGGCCGCTGAGGAACCCGGATGTGACCTCGAAACGTTCAGCCGGCAAGGCCTTGACGATCTGCTCGCCGAGGTCGGCGAAGTCGTGGGTCTTGACGTTGTAGTCCGGCTGTAACTGCAAAACCTTGAAACGAGGTTTCATAACTCTCCATGCTGCAATCTGGCTGCGGGCGCGCAGCCCGGCGAAAAGGGGCGGCAGGCGCTGCAAGCCTGCCTTCAATAAGGTCTCAATCCTGCTTCAACACCCAGAGCAACTCATGACGGCGCACCGCCTTGCGGAAGAACTCATTCTCTCCGTAAGGCGATGGACTACGGCCCGCCAATAATTGCTGCAACCACCTGCGCACGCGGCGCTTGAACGGCGCCCGCGGCTGCAAGTCGTGCATCATGCCCAGGGCCATGGCCTTGTCCTGCTGCTGGCTGAGCGTCAGCGGCAAGCTGCAAGGCACAAGTTCACGAGAGGCATCAAAACGCGGCGGCAAGGCCACGCCAGCGCCCGAATCACCCATGGGCCAACGATCGTTATCATGCAGGTGGTTGGCGTAGCCGAGCAACGTGCCCGGTTGCCACTCCAGGCCTTGCAGGGCCTCAAGGATCGCGGCGTGGGCGCAGATGTGATCCGGGTGCGGATCCAGCAACGGCGTCGGCAACACGATCACCTGCGGGCGCGCCTTGAGCAGCAGCGCTCGGAGGTCGGCAATCAGGTTATTCCAGGTTGGGGCGCCGTCCACATCCCCGGGCAAGGCCAGGGCATTGAACTGGCGAAACAGCCGCGTATCGTCCAACTGGGCTTCCCGGGAGGCCTGGGGCTGATCCGGCGCAGCCTGCATCGCCGGCAGTTGCATGCAGAAGTAGCCCAACTGCACGCACTGCGCCTCGGGTACTCCCGCCCAACGCGGCACGGTGACGCTGTCCCAGGCACGCAGGCGGCCTTTAAGCCGTGCGGCATCGGCCTTGGGCATGCCCATTTGTTGATAGTGATCGGCTTCGATTTCGCCCGCCGTCAGGGTGACGATCCAGCTCTCATCGGCTTGGCTGTAGAGGCTGAAAGCGGCCAGTTCGGCATCGTCGGCATGGGGCGCGATGACCATCACCCGTTGGCGACGGTAGTCCGGTTGGCGGAACAACCAGAGCGTCGGCTGCCCCTTGATCCGGCAGAAGCGCCCGCGCAAGCGCAGCTTACCGCTGGCCAGCGCTTCGCCCATGCCTGTCAGGTTGAGGTAGCGCCGTCCTGCAACCCCCCGCTCGAAGACTTGCCGGTCTGGTGCATCCAGGCCCGATAACTCCACCGCAGGATCGAGAAAACGCCCGAGCCAAGAGCTTTTGAGTTCAACCCCGACGATCAGGGTTTCATCGCCCACCAGAGGCGTGTCCAACAGCAGGCGCCCGGCTTCAAGACGCAGGCCCGCGCACTCGCTCCCTTCAGGAAACGCGTACTCATAATCGTCTTTCGGCGAGTAGAACAGATGATCGGCAAACCAGGCCTCATGTGCGGCCCACAGCACCACGGCCAGCACCAGTGGCAACCACCAGGCCACCAGCACACCGACAGCCACCAACAGCAACAGGCCCACCAACAGCGCAATACGCTTGTTGCGCCGGTGCTGCTTGAGCAATTGCTGTTTGCGACTCATACGCTGAACACCGGCACCGGGTTGCACCAGCGCTCCTTGTATTCACGGTCGGAACGCCCGAAGGAGAAACGCAGCGGCTTGTCGCTCGCCCGCGCTTGCTCCCAGGCACTTTGGGTATTGAGGAAACTCAGCACGCTGCCGGGGCTGAACGCCTTGGTTTCAGGGTCGACACCGCCGTTGACGTATTCGGCGCTGACCCACTGCGGCGCCTGCACCTGATACACCAGTTGCACGGCAATCGCAGCGTCATTGAGAAACAGCACCGAGCCGAACAGGAATTCCTTGAGCAACTCCAGCACCTCGGCCAAGCGCTCGGCACCCGCCGCCGGGAAACCCCAGCGCCGCTGGAACAGGTCGCAGTAAATCGCCGCCAGTTCGCTGCTGGAAAACTCGCCGACCGCCCTTACCACGCCGCCCGCCTCTTCCAGCAAACGCAGTTCGCGGCGCTGGTTGTAGCGAAACTTCTTCGACAGCTCTTCCGGTGTGCGCGCCATGGCCAACTGCTCGGCCTGGGGCCTGAGGGTGCTCACGCGCCCTTCATTCAATGCAGAGAGATAACGCGCGCGATGGCGCAACGGCACCTGCGCATCGGCGGCAATCGGCAGGATGATCTCGGCGTTACCCAGATCAAACAGGCCTTTTTTGCCTTTGCGCTTGAGCACGTCCTTGGACAGGGCCAGGTCGCGCCCCCAGGTAGCAATTGCGCCCTTCAGCTCACCGTCCTGCTCCCAGCCCAGGTAGCGCACCGGAATCTGCGCCAGGTGCGCCAGCCGCTCGACGATCTGCGGATGAGTCGCCACGCTGCCGCCAAAACGCTGCCAGGCCTGGGCGTAAACCTCGGCCTCGACAGGCGTCCAGCCACGTTCACGCCAGCCCTGGAAGCGGTTCAGCATTTAGACCACGGCGTCATAAGGGTCCACGCCGTCCTTGACCACGAGGATGTCTTCCATGATCAGGTACTGCAGGTCGGAACCGAAGAACATGTTCAGCGCGTCGGTCGGCGAGCAGATCATCGCTTCGCCACGACGGTTGAGCGAGGTGTTCAGCGACACACCATTGCCGGTCAGTACTTCCAGTTCTTTCATCATGTCGTAGTAGCGCGGGTTGTATTCGCGCTTGAGCACCTGGGCACGGGAGGTACCATCTTCATGGACCACTTCCGGCACGCGGGTTTTCCACTCTTCCGACACTTCAAAAGTGAAGGTCATGAACGGCGCCGGGTGATCGACCTTGATCATCTGTGGCGCAACGGTGTCGAGCATCGACGGGCAGAAAGGCCTCCAGCGCTCGCGGAACTTTATCTGGTGGTTGATCCGGTCAGCCACGCCGGTGGCGCTTGGGCAACCGATGATCGAACGACCGCCCAGGGCACGCGGGCCAAACTCCATGCGGCCCTGGAACCAGGCCACCGGGTTGCCGTCGACCATGATCCTGGCGATGCGCTTGGGCATGTTTTCAATCTTGCGCCAGACCGGCTTGCTCTCGTGCTTGGCGCACGCTGCGATCACGTCTTCGTTGCTGTAGGACGGGCCGAGATAGACGTGTTCCATCTTCTCAACCGGTACGCCACGGGCGTGAGACACGTAGGCGGCTGCACCCACCGCAGTACCGGCATCGCCGGACGCCGGCTGCACGAACAGCTCCTTGACGTCGTCGCGGGCAATGATCTTCTGGTTCAGCTTGACGTTCAGCGCACAGCCGCCGGCAAACGCCAGCTTGCCGGTGTCTTTGAGGATGTCGCCCAGGTAATGGTCGATCATCTGCAACGCCAGCTTCTCGAACAGCGCCTGCATGCTGGCCGCGTAGTGGATGTACGGCTCGTCGGCGATATCGCCTTCGCGCTTCGGACCCAGCCACTCGATCAGTTTTGGCGAGAAGTAGAAACCCTTGCCCTTCTCTTTGTAGCGGCGCAGGCCGATGACGTTGGCGTAGTCGGTGTTGATCACCAGCTCGCCGTTTTCAAAGGAGGCCAGGCGCGAGAAATCGTACTTGCTGGCATCGCCATACGGCGCCATGCCCATGACCTTGAACTCACCGTCGAGCATCTCGAAACCGAGGAACTCGGTGATCGCGCCATACAGGCCGCCGAGGGAGTCCGGATCGTAGAATTCCTTGATCTTGTGGATCTTGCCGTTTTCGCCGTAGCCGAAGAAGGTGGTGGCGTACTCGCCCTTGCCGTCGATCCCGAGGATCGCGGTCTTCTCCTGGAAGCCCGAGCAATGGTAGGCACTGGAGGCGTGAGCCAGGTGGTGTTCAACCGGTTCGATCTTGATTTTCTTCGGATCGAAGCCCAGTTGCTCCAGGCACCAGACGATCTTGTTGCGATAGCGCTTGTAGCGACGGTTGCCCATCAGGATCGCGTCGAGGGCGCGGTCCGGGGCGTACCAGTAACGCTTGGCGTAGTGCCAGCGGGCCTCGCCGAACAGGCTGATGGGGGCGAACGGAATCGCCACCACATCAACGTCGGAAGGCTTGATACCGGCTTGTTCCAGGCAGAACTTCGCCGACTCGTAGGGCATGCGGTTCTTTGCATGTTTGTCGCGTACGAAGCGCTCTTCTTCGGCGGCCGCGATCAGCTTGCCGTCGATGTACAAGGCTGCGGAAGGATCATGGCTAAGGGCGCCGGACAGGCCAAGAATCGTCAATGCCACAGGGGTCTAGCCTCTTTTAGTCTGCATGCAGGCGCGTCACGCCTGAAAAAAGTGTGCTTCCCGCCTGGGCGAGAAACAGCTAAAGGGCGGGATTATAGCGTAAACACGGCGCGGGATGATCTAGGGATTGTGGCGACCGGTTGTCACTGCAGGCCTAGCGGAAAATCTCGATGCTGCCGTCCCTGTTCTGGCGGTAGACCGTGTAGGGCAGCACGAGGGTGTCGAGCAAGCCGGAGGCCACGAGCTCGGCGGCGAAGATCGGCAGGGAGCCGGAGGCATCGCGCGTGTGCTCTTTGGTGGTGTCGGGCGCGCCGTTCAAGGTGCAGAAACCGTAGATCACCCCACTGTAGATACGCGGCACGTTTTCACAATAACTGCGCGATTCCTTGAGGTTCTGGCTGGCAACGGCGTCCGGGCGAAACACCGTGTTGATGGTGCCGCAACCGGTGGTGGATACCAGTACAGCGGCGAGAAGGACTCTGGTTGCAAGACTCACGGACAACTCCATTTGGCATAAGTGTGGGCATTCATCCCTGCCCCATACAACCTTGCCGGATCCGTTTATGAACCCGGGCGCCAATAGATACTGATGTTGCCATCGGTACCTTGCTTGTAGACCGTATAGGGCAGGACCACTGTATCAACAATGCCCGAGACCGTTATATCCAATAGAACGAATGGCATCAGCACGCCAGTGAGGTCCGGCGCGGCGTGCAGCAGGCAGAAATCAAAGGCAACCCCGCTGTAGACACGGGGAATCGACTGGCAGTAGGTTTTTTGCTTCCTGAGTTCACGTGCCGCCGCTGCGTCTTCGCGCAACAGCGTATTGGCCGTTCCGCAGCCGCTCAACACAAGGATTCCAATGCTTAGCGCAGCAGTCATTTTTAGCGTCATGGCAAGCCCTCTGAATGGCCAGCAACGCTAACATCGGCCCTGTTGGCGACCCAGACCCCACGCACCGCCGCGCCATGTAAGAAGATTCCGAAATGGCAAAAGCTGGCTGAATCGTTAAACTCGCGCACTTTTGTGCGCCATGGATGCTGGTTTACTCATGAAAGTTGTTGTACCCACTCGATTTGCGATGCTGCTTCCCGGACTGCTTGGCCTGTACAGCAGCGCCCAGGCCGATGAAGCGCCACTGGTCCTGGACCCCAGCGTGGTCACCGGTTCGCGCAGTGCCAGCCCGTCGTTTGACCTGCCGTATTCGGTGGACAGCATCAGCCGCGAGCAAATCAGCGATGGCCAACTGGGCATCAATGCTTCAGAGGCACTGTCCCGCGTGCCCGGCCTGGTGGTTCAAAATCGCCAGAACTACGCCCAGGACTTGCAGATTTCCTCCCGTGGCTTCGGTGCTCGCTCGGCATTTGGTGTGCGCGGTATCAAGCTGATCGCCGACGGCATACCCGCCAGCACCCCGGACGGTCAGGGCCAGGCGGCGACGTTCAACCTCGACACCGCCGAGCGCATCGAAGTCCTGCGCGGCCCGGCCGCCACGCTGTATGGCAGCAATGCCGGCGGCGTGATCCAGATGTTCTCCCGCAACGGCGAAGGCCCGCCGCGCATCGGTGCCGAGACGCTGGTGGGCAGTGACGGCCTGAGCAAGAACCACCTCACCGCCGAAGGCGCGGCAGACGGCGCAGGCTTCGTGCTGGACGCCTCGCGCATGGACACCGACGGTTATCGCGACCACAGCAGCGCCCGCCGCGACCAGACCTTTGCCAAGCTCAATTTCGAGCCCGATGAAGACAGCAAACTGGCGCTGATCTACAGCAGCCTGGAACAGAACGGCACGCAGGATCCGCTGGGGCAGGCGTGGGATGCGTACAAGGCTGACCCGCGCTCGGTCAGCAGCGCCGCCGAGCTGTACAACACCCGCAAAAGCATCGACCACCAGCAACTGGGGATGAATTACGAGCGGTATTTCGGTGACGCCACACTGCAGGTGAATGCCTATACCGGGCGACGGAGCGTGATTCAGTACCTGTCGATTCCCAAGGGAACGCCCGCCAACGAACGCGGCGGCGGCGTGGTGCAGTTCGACCGCAAGTTCTACGGCGGCTCCGTGCGCTGGATGCAACCGGTCTACAGCGTGCCGGGCGAGCTGATGATCATCACCGGCCTGGATTTCGACCAGAGCGAAGACAGCCGCCACGGCTACCAGAACTACAGCGGCAGCACCCTTGGCGTAAAAGGCCAGTTGCGCCGGGATGAAATCGACACCGCCCGCAGCCTCGACCCCTACATCCAGGCCAACTGGGCCATCAATCGCTGGACCCTGCAAGCCGGGGTACGCCACAGCACCATGGAACTGGATGTCGACGACCAGTTCCTGAGCAACGGCGACTCCAGCGGCAACAAGACCTATCAGAAGAACACACCGTCCGTGAGCGTGATGTACGCCTTCACGCCCGACCTGCACGGCTACGTCAGTGCCGGCAAGGGGTTCGAGACGCCAACCCAGGCGGAACTGGCGTACGCGCCGGGCAACATCGAAGGGTTCAACTTCGGCCTGAAGCCGTCGGAAAGCACGCAGTATGAAGTGGGCTTGAAGGCACAGTTGAACGACACCCGGGTCAACGCCGCTGTTTTCCAGATCACCACCGAGGACGAGCTGGTGGTGGACCAATCGATCGGTGGCCGCACCAGCTACCAGAACGCCGGCCGCACCCTGCGCCGCGGCTTCGAGCTGGGCATCGAAAGCCAGCTCAGCGAGCAGTGGAGTACCAACATCGCCTACACCCGCCTGCAAGCCACCTACGACAGCGACTTCATTGGCGGCGGCAAACCGGTGGACAAAGGCAACTACCTCCCCGGTGTGCCACAAACCACACTGTTCGCAGAGCTCAACTGGAAACCCCGGGACTGGGTCAGCACCGCCGTGGAAGGCATGTACCGCAGCAAGGTCTACGTCGAAGACACCAACCAGCAACACGCGGCACCGGGCTACAGCGTGTTCAACTGGCGTGCACGCTTTGAGCAGAAGGTGGAGCACTGGACGTTCCACCAGACCCTGCGCCTGGATAACTTGCTGGATCGCCAATATGTGGGGTCGGTGATTGTCGGAGACGGCAACGGCCGCTATTACGAAGCAGCGCCGGGACGCTCGTGGTATGCAGGCGCCGGCGCCGAGTACACATTTTAGAAACTGACCATCGAACTTGTGGCGAGGGAGCTTGCTCCCGTTGGGCCGCGCAGCGGCCCTAAACCCCTAGCCCACTGCCTTTGGCAACCGCTGATCAATCACCCGATACAACGCACTGCTCTCAGGCCAGTTACGCATAAACCTTGCCCGATCCCTGGCATATGCCGGAGCGAAGCTGCTCAAGGACGTGTGCTGACACATCGAATCCAGGTCGATCAGCGCCCAGCGATCCGTGTGCCAGAACAGGTTATGCCCCTTGAAATCCCCATGGCTGATGCGCTCGCGGATCAACTCTGCGAACAAATTATCCAGGGCCTGCAATTCGGCCACGGGTGCCTCGCCACTCTCAACATACGGCGCGAACCGCTCGATGATGTCCGGCCCCGGCAGGTACTCGGTCACCAGATACGCGCGGCTGCGCAGCCACAGGAAGCGCTTTTCCAGCAACGCCAGCGGCTTGGGCGTAGCGATGCCGAGGAACGCCAGGCGATTGCCTTCGCGCCACGAATGCCAGGCCCGGCTCGGGCGCCAGAAGCGCTTGAGCCAATGGGCAAACCCCTTGATGTTGTAGCGCTTGATCACGAGTGGTCGACCGGCCACCTCGACCTTGGCGACACTGGCCGCCCCACCGGTTTTATACAGGTGGCCCTGGTCGAGCAGCGCATCGGCCTGCGCCAGCACCGGCAGCATCGCCGCTTCTTCCTCACGACGAGTCGCGCGCAGAGCGAACGGCCCGCGCACGACGCTGAACAGCGTGCACTCCCGGCCAACCTTGCTCAGGAAATCCTTCAAGCGCCAGACGCTGACCTTGCGTACCTGCTTCTGCAACGCTTCGAGCGGCAACGCGTGTTCGCCATTGCTCAGCAGGTAATACACCAGCAACTCTTCGGTAAACGGCTCGAGGTTTTTCGGCAACTGCGCGAAAAACACCCCAAGGTTTTCCAGCACCCGGTTGCGCGACAGCGGTTTGCCCGCTTCTTCGACACAGATCCCGGCGCCGTCGATCAAATACAGTTTGCCGTCCTGACGCAGCAGGTTGTCCAGGTGCAGGTCTTCCTGCCACAGGCCCTTGGCGTGCATCTGCGCAATCGCACCCAGCGCTTCGGCGAGCACCGCTTGCTGCTGGTCAGCCAGCGGCGGCAGGTGTTCAACAGCCTGCCACGCATCAGCCAGGCTGTCGGCGCCTTCAAGAAACTCGAACAGCAGCCAACCGCCCTCACCCTCTTGCAGACCATCGGCCAGCAACAGCGGCGTGGTCAGGCCTTGCTCGGCCAACAGCCGCACGCCCTTGAGTTCACGCTGAAAATGCCGCGCCGCCTTGCTGCCCACCAACAATTTGGCCAGCACCGGGCGCCCGCGCCACACAGCTGCGCCGACATAACGCTGGCCCGGCAATACCCGCAGCAGGCTCAGCAGTTGCAACTGCCCAGGCCCGGCAGCGTCTGCCAGTTCGATGCTCAGGGGCAGGCTTGGCGTGCGGCCGGCATTTTTCAGTTCGGACAAACGCATCAGCGGTTCTCCTTATGACTGCGCCGGGCCGCCAGGCGCTGGTGCCAGGTGGCAACCAATGCGCTGTCCTGCGGCTGGTCCAGGTAGGCCGCCAACAGCTGGCGAACCTGATCGTCCGACCATTGCGGCGCACGGCGCAGCAGCGGTTCCAGGTCCTTGACCCGGTCCCGCCAGCCGAACAGCAGCGGGCGGGTTTTCTCCAGGTCGATCAACTGTGCCGCATACCCGTCGCCGGTGGCTTGCAGGAAAATATGCTTGGGATAAAAACAGCCATGCACCTGGCTCACGCTGTGCAACTGACGAGCAAGCTGACCGCAGGCCAGCAGGATTGCCCGCTGCTGCACGTCGCTCAACTCAGACCATTGCTCCAGCAATGAATCCAGGTCATTCCAACCATCCAGCGCCCGGGTCAGCAACATCGCCCGATGCTCTCCGGCCACTTTGCGCTCACCGAAAAACGCCGCCTGCAATGCCGGAATACCCAATTGCCGATAGCGGCTGATATTACGAAACTCGCGAGCAAAGCTCGGCTCGCCAAACGGGCGGTGCAAGGTGCGCGTCAGGTAGTTGCTCTGGCGCTTGAGGTAGTAGCCCTGGCCTTCGAGTTCGAGGCGAAACACGCTGCTCCAGCCGCCGCGGCTGGTATTGGGCTCGTCCACCGCATCCAGTTGCTTGGCCCACAGCGCGTCGAAAGTGCCGAGGCCGTTGCGCTCAAGCAATGCTCGATCTTCGGCCGCCAGGAAATCACTCATTCTCGCCCCTCGAAAAACTTCACCACGTGGCGAATTCGCTGTTTGTCCGCCGCGCTCAAGTGTTTGCGCTGACGGTATTGCATGTAGAAGCGCAGGCGCTGGGTGGCCGACAAGTGATACTTGGCGACCTTGTCCAGGCAGGCCAGGTCCTTGGTGATGCGGTATTTGAGCCAGAACCCGCGCCAGAAATCGCCGTTGGGGCAATCAATCAGGTACAGGGTTTGCTGGTCGTCCACCAACAAGTTGCGCCACTTCAAATCGTTGTGGGTAAACCGGTGGTCGTGCATGGTCCGCGTGTATTCAGCGAGCTGGCGACTGATCTTGTTGACCCACACCGGGTCTGACAGTTGCGGGTCATTGCGCTCGGCCAATGCCGACAAGTCTTCAGTCTTCGGCAGCTCGCGCGTGATCATCGCCCCGCGGTGATACGCCAGGCCTTTACGCTCCAGGCCCCAGGCGATCACATCGGCGGTGGGTATGCCCCACTTCGCGAAGCGCTTGAGGTTCTGCCATTCGGACTTGACTCGTGGCTTGCCCAGATAGCGGCGCAAACCCTTGCCCGCACCGACGTAGCGCTTGACGTAATAGTTGATCCCGCCGCGTTCCACGCGAATCACTTCGGACAACGGATCGCGGGTCAGCCGCTCGCCTTGCAGGGCGAACACGGCTTCCAGGCTACCAAAGTCATCCGCCAGGGCGGCGTAAGCGGGTTCCAGGTTCCAACCCGCCATCAGAGCGCATCCCCGTATCGTTGCTTGCGTGCGTAAAGCTTGGCGGCCATGCGTTCCAACGCCGACAGCAGCGCGCTTTGCTCGCCCAGGATCTGACGCAAAGGTTGCTGGAAGTACGCCTTGAGAAACCGCAGTTTGTCGCGCCGGGTCAAACCGATCTCCAGGGCGGAGTAGTAAAGCCCAGCCAGGTCCTTGTCACGCCAGCGCCGGGGAATCTTCGAACGCACCTGGGCACGGTGCAGGTCGATCACCGAGAGCTTGATGTTGTGCACGGTAACCGGTTGGTCGGTGTGCAACAGGAAGTGGCACAGGTAGCAATCACGGTGGTTCACGCCACCCCGGTGCATCGTGCCCAGGGTGCGCGCAAGCTCAACGGTCAAGGCATGCCGAATCGCCGGCACGGGCGGCTGTTTGACCCAGTCCATGGTCAGGTCTTCAAGGCTGACGATAGGCGCCAGCTCTTCAGTGACGATGAACGAGTGCTGGTCGGCCGGGTTGCTGCCCTTTTCACCAAAGGCCACGCCCGTCATGGTGGGCACGCCGAGCTCCCGCAGACGCTGGATCGCGTCCCACTCCTGGCCCGCGCCCAAGACAGGCAACTTGGCCGTGATCAGGTTCTTGAGGATTTCACCCCAGCCAATTCCCCGGTGGATCTTTACAAAATAATGGCGGCCTTCCACTTCCGTACGCAGGGTACGGCGCGCGGCCAGCTCACGAAACACCTGGCCGTCCAGCTTCTCGACTTCGGCGAACGCATCGCGTCCGGCCCACAGGGTCTTGAACGGTTCGGCAAGAATCAACTTCATCGGTTTGGCTCCGCCAGAATCAGGTCCGCAGCGTACTGCGGCATGCTATAGAGGTCGGCCGTCTCAGCGAAGGCCAGACCATTGCGGCTCCAGGCCGCGCGCGCTTGTGGATCGTCGAGCATATCCACCAGGTACTGGTTGAGCTGGGCCTGCTCGAACGGTTCGTCCAACACCCGGCCACTCTGGGCCTTGTCGATATAAAACGCGTAGCCGCAGACCTTGCTCACCAGCACCGGGAGGCCGGCGACCACCGCTTCGATCAGCACCATGCCGGCCGCCTCGTTGTACGCGGGGTGGATCAACAGGTCGGCGCCCAGCAGAAAGCGCGGGATGTCGCTGCGGCCCTTGAAGAACTGCACCTGGTCGCCCAGGCCCAGCGCAGCACTCTGCAATTGGAATACTTTGGGGTCGTCCTGGCCGATTACAAATAGCCGGGTGCGTTTCTTCAGGCTCGACGGCAGCGCGGCCACGGCCTTGAGGCTGCGATCGACGCCCTTGGTCTTGAAGCCCGAGCCAATCTGCACCAGCAGCAAATCATCGTCGGCCAGGCCGAATTCGCGACGAAACTCGGCGCGGATCTCGGCAGCATTGGGCGGCGCGCGGCGGTCGCGGGCGATGCCCGGCGGCAACAAATGAAAACGCTCGGCCTGGGTCCCGTAATACTGGGTGAACAGCTGCTGCTGGTGTTCGGACAGCACCATGATCTGCGTCTTGGCGTCTTTGTCGAACACTGCACGCTCGTATTCGGCAAAGTGCTTGTACCGGCCGAACCAGCGATACATCGGGTTGCGCAGGTTCTGCGCCTTGTCTTCGAACACGCCGTCGGCGGCGAAGTACAGGTCCAGCCCCGGCATCTTGTTGAAGCCCACCACGCGGTCGACCGGGCGCTTGGCCAGGTCGGCCTGGATCCAGGCGTAGAGCTTTTCATTGCGCCGATGGTTGACCAGCGCCTTGACCGGCGCCACCAGCACTTCAAAGCCCGGCGGCACGTCACCCTCCCAGATCAGCGTATAGACGCGAATCTGATGCCCGCGCTGCTGGCACTCCAGGGCAATGCGCATGAAGTCGCGCTGCAGGCCACCAAAGGGGAAGTATTTGTAGAGGACAAAAGCCAGTTGCATCAGTGTTCCTCAGCCAGTAACAACGTGCTTAAACGAGTTGCGACACGCTCAGGGTTCAGGCGAGTGAAGCACAGGGGCCACTCGCGCTTGAGATCGAACCGACGCTGGTCTTCGGCAGTCGGTTGATAAGTGCATTTCTTTTGCAGGCATGGCGCACACGGGAAGTCGCTGGCCAGGTGAATCTGCGCCTTGCCATAAGCCCCGGTCAGGCCAGGATTGGTAGGGCCGAACAGGGAAATCGTTGGCACATCCAGCGCTGCGGCCAAGTGGCCAAGGCCGGTGTCGACCGCGACACACGCCTTCGCACCCGCCAGCACCCGGGCCACGCCCGCGAGGTTCAGCCTGGGCAGCACTTCGGCGTTTTTCAGGCCCTGGGCCAGGCGTTCAGCCCGGGCTTTTTCGGCGGCATTGCCCCACGGCAACTTCACGTCCACGCCAAAGCGGTCCATGCGTTCGGCCAGGTCGCGCCAGTAGGCTTCCGGCCAGTGCTTGGTGTCCCAGGTGGTGCCGTGCAGCAGCAGTACAAACGGTTTTTTCGGCGGCAGGCCCAGCAGCTTGTCGACACTGAGGCCGTAGTCGCCCAGGCCTTTTGGCAGGTCATAACCGAGGGCGACGGCAAACAGCTGGCGCAAGCGCTCCACCGCGTGCTGCCCACGGGCCACGGCCAGGCGTCGGGAATAGAAGTGCGCCGCCAATGGCTCGCGAGCCGACTGTTTGTCGAAACCGGCCACCGGGGCACGTACGTAGCGGGTCAGCCAGGCACTTTTCAGCAGGCCCTGGGCGTCGATCACCAGGTCATATTTGGTCGACTGCACGCTCTTCTTGAAGCGCCGCCATTCGCCACTCTTGAAGGTCTGCCAGAGGTTCTTGCGCCAGCGGCGGATCGCCACCGGGATCACCTTGTCCACCGCCGGGTGCCAGGTGGGAATCTCGGCGAAGCCTTCTTCCACCACCCAGTCAAACCGGATTCCCGGGATCGCCCGCGCCGCGTCGGTCAACGCCGGCAAGGCATGAATCACATCGCCCAGGGATGAGGTCTTGATTACCAGAACCCGCAACTTAACGAACCTCGACCACAGTGCCCTGCAACCGCTGCAACGCGTCGCTGACAGGTTGCGGCAGCAACTGGCGCAGGCAGTTGTAGTGGCCGAAGCGGCAGGTGCGATCAAAACACGGGCTGCAATCCAGGCCCAGGCGCACCACTTCGACCTTGTCGGCCAGCGGTGGGGTAAACCCGGGAGACGTCGAGCCATACACTGCCACCAGCGGGCGGTTCAGCGCCGCGGCCACGTGCATCAGGCCGGAGTCGTTGGACACCACCGAGTCGGCACAGGACAGCAGGTCGATGGCCTCGGCCAGGGATGTGTCGCCGCTCAGGTTGACCGCCTCTTCGCGCAGCCCCGGGATCAAGCGCTGGCGAATATCCTCGCCCACCGAATGATCGTTTTTCGAGCCGAACAGCCAGACTTGCCAGCCCTCGCGAATCTTCATCTCCGCAACCTTGGCGTAATGCTCCGAAGGCCAGCGCTTGGACTCGCCAAACTCGGCGCCAGGGCACAGCGCCAGCACCGGACGGTCCAGCTCCAGGCCGAACTTGGCCAGGGCGGCGTCGCGGGTGACCGGGTCGATTTGCAGGCTCGGGCGCGGATAAGGCGTCGGCAACTCGGCTCCCGGCGCGTAGGCCAGGGCCATGAAGCGCTCGATCATCAGTGGGTAACGGGCCTTGTCGAGCTTGCGTACGTCGTTGAGCAGGCCATAGCGAAACTCGCCACGCCAGCCGGTGCGCTTGGGAATACCGGCGAAGAACGGCACCAGTGCCGACTTCATCGAGTTGGGCAACAGGATCGCCTGATCGTACTGGCCGGCCAGGGACTTGCCGATGCGTCGACGGGTCGCCAGCTCCAGCGCGCCGTGGCCGAGCGGGAAGCTCAAGGCCTGACGCACCTCGGGCATGCGCTCAAGGATCGGCCGGCTCCACTCGGGGGCGAGCACGTCGATTTGGCAGTCGGGATGACGTTGCTTGAGGCACTGGAACAGTGTCTGCGCCATCACCATGTCACCGACCCAACTGGGCCCAACGATCAGAATATTCATGTAGTTTCCACAAACGATACGGGGAGGCTCATGCCTCCCCGCCTTATATAGTGTTTCAGCTTAACCCCAGTTCATGCCAGATTCGCTGCACCTGGCGCCGTTCGTCAGCGAACTGGTCCCCGGCCACCGTACCGGCCTCGTTCTGCAGGGCCTGGCGGTGAGCGGCGGAACGGTAGGCTTTATACACCTCGCGCAGCAAATGGGCATCGGCGGCGGGCATCAGCCCGACCTGCTCCAGGCCTTCCAGAATGCGGATATTGTCGGTGTAGCGCAGCAACGATGGATGTTGCGCAGACCACGCCAGAGCCGCGTATTGCACCATAAATTCAATATCGACGATACCTCCGGCGTCCTGCTTGAGGTCGAACGACGCCGTGGGTTCGAAGGCATTCGCCGCCGTTCCCGCCGCCGTGGACTTGGTGCCGAGGTTGTCGCGCATCTTGGCGCGCATCTCGCTGACCTCCTGGCGCAGCTTGTCCAGGTCCTGTGCGCGGCCCAGCACTTGCGCCCGTACCTGCTCGAAAGCACGGCCCACATCCTGACTGCCTACCAGCACTCGCGCACGCACCAGCGCCTGGTGCTCCCAGGTCCAGGCTTCGTTTTCCTGATAACGCGCAAATGCGCCCAGGGAACTCACCAGCAAACCGGATGCGCCCGAAGGCCGCAGGCGCATGTCCACTTCATACAACTGGCCCGAGTTGGTCTGGGTGGTCAGCAGATGAATGATTCGCTGCCCCAGCCGGGTAAAGAACTGCGCGCCATCGATCGGCTTGGCACCGTCGGTTTCGGCCTGGGGGTCACCGTCATGGATAAACACCAGGTCCAGGTCCGAACCATGCCCCAATTCGATGCCGCCGACTTTCCCATAACCGACAATGATGAAGCCAGGATCGCACAAGGTGCCGTCCACCCGTTGCGGCGAGCCGTAGCGGGCAACCGTCTGGCGCCAGGCCAGGGCCAGCACTTGTTCGAGGATGGCTTCGGCGAGCCAGGTCAGGTAGTCGCTGACTTTCATCAACGGCAGGCTGCCGGCGATTTCCGAGGCGGCCACCCGCAGGCGGTGGGCCAGCTTGAAGTGGCGCAGGGCCTCCATCTGCTGCTCAAGGTCATCTTCGGGGATGCGCGTCAGGCGCTCGCGCAATTCGGCGGCCAGTTCCGGCGCCAGCGGCGGCTTGAACAGGCGGCCTTCGTTGAGCAGTTCGTCCAGCAGCAGCGGGAAGCGGGTGATCTGCTCGGCAATCCATGGGCTGGCGGCGCACAGGGTCAGAAGGCGACGCAGGGCGTCGGGGTTTTCCGTCAGCAACACCAGATAAGCGGAACGCCGGGCGACGGCTTCGACCAAGGGCAGGACGCGCTCCAGTACCAGGTCCGGGTTGGCATGTTCGACGGCCTGGGCCAGCAAGCGCGGGATAAATGCATCCAGACGCTCGCGACCCAGGCGCTGCATGGCACGCAATTGCGGACTGCTGCGCAGGCCGGCCAGGGTTTTCAAGGCTTTGGGCGCGTCGGTAAAACCGCCTTCCTGCAACTGACGGCAGGCGGCTTCCTCGTCCTGGGACTCTTCCCACAACGGCAACCACTCACCGCCCACCATCAACTCGCTCTCTTCGCCCTCTTCTTCATCCGGATCGGCAATCACCTGGCGGAAATGCCAGTCCACCCGGCCACGCCAGTACATCAGGCGCTCATGAAACGCGGTCCAGTCCGGAAAGCCCAGCATGAAGGCAATCCGCGCCTGGTCTTCGGTGCCATCCGGGAGCATCTGCGTCTGGCGATCGGCGATCGCCTGGATCGCGTGCTCGGTGTAGCGCAGGAATTCATAGCCATCGCGCAGCTCGGCGATCACCGCCGGCGGCAGGTAACCCTGGCCTTCCAGGGTACCCAGCACTTTTAACAGTGGGCGCTGCTGCAGGCTCAGGTCACGGCCACCGTGGATCAGCTGGAACGCCTGGGCGATAAATTCGACTTCACGGATGCCGCCCGAGCCGAGCTTGATGTTCTCGGCCATGCCCTTGCGCCGCACTTCCTGCTGGATCAGCTGCTTCATGGTGCGCAGCGCTTCGATGGCGGAGAAGTCCAGGTAACGCCGGTAGACAAACGGTCGCAGCATGTCGAGAAGTTGCGCACCGGCCACCTGGTCACCGGCCACCACCCGCGCCTTGATCATGGCGTAGCGTTCCCAGTCGCGGCCCTGGTCCTGGTAGTACTGCTCCAGCGCGTTGAAGCTGAGCACCAGCGCCCCGGCTGAACCGTAAGGTCGCAGGCGCATGTCGACCCGGAACACAAAGCCGTCGACGGTCATCGGGTCCAGGGCCTTGATCAGTTTTTGACCAAGGCGGATGAAGAACTCCTGGTTGTCCAGCGAGCGCTTCACGCCAACCGTGTCGCCGCCTTCGGGGTAGGCGAAGATCAGGTCGATGTCGGACGACAGGTTCAGCTCCACTGCGCCGAGCTTGCCCATGCCGAGGATGACCATGTGCTGCGGTTCGCCGCTGCGACGGCCCGTGGGTGTGCCGAACAATACGCAGTGGCGCTGGTACAACCACTGATAGGCCTGGTCGATGCTGGCGTCGGCCATGTCCGACAGGTCGCGGCAGGTTTGCACCAGGTCCGCCTGTCGGGTCAGGTCGCGCCAGATGATCCGCACCTGCTGGCGGGTGCGCTGGCGGCGCAGAACCCGGCCCAGTTCGTCTTCTGTCTCGGCTTGTTGCACGGCCGTTGCAATCTGTCCGCACAGCTCGCCGGGGGCAAAGCTGCGGTCCAGTTCGCCCCAGGCCACCAGCTCGAGCAACATCAAAGGGTCACGAACACTCTGTTCAATGACGAAATCACTGGCGGCGCACACACGGGCGAAGTCAGCCCAACGTTGCGGCGTCCACTCAGAAAGGCCATTATCGCCGTCCAATCCGGCCACGGCGTCACGAAATGACTGCTCGGCCCGCTTGGCAAATGGAAGCAGGATGGCCGGGAGTTCGGCCTGCATTGGAAGGCTCATGGTCTATCCTTGATCGGCGCGTAAAGGGCTTGTAGCTGTGAACGCAAGAACCACGCTCGGTGAAGGACTGTCGAACAAAGGTTAGAAATAGCTGAAAATTTTTCTTTTTTGGCAGTCAACATCAAATCTCTACCCTTTCTTGTTCGCAAAAGATCAACAATAACGATTATGCTCGCCAGCTAGACCGAGCAATCCGCTCAGTCTTGTGTAGTTTTACTACTCGTATATACATTCGAAAGGCTGAAATGGCCGACGATTTGTAGTAAAACTACAGGACGCCGAAGCAACCTTCGGCCATCCAAGAATTTATGTCGTCTGCCCACAAGGCCAGTCGCAAACTTCAGGCAACCGATTCTGGTAGCCTTTCCGCCCTGGAGCAAGCCATGCAAGACCTCGATCCCGTCGAAACCCAGGAATGGCTGGACGCCCTGGAATCGGTTCTCGACAAAGAAGGCGAAGACCGTGCTCACTACCTGATGACCCGTATGGGCGAACTCGCGACCCGCAGCGGCTCGCAACTGCCCTACGCCATCACCACGCCGTATCGCAACACCATCCCGGTAACCCACGAAGCACGCATGCCTGGCGACCTGTTCATGGAACGCCGCATTCGCTCGCTGGTACGCTGGAACGCCATGGCGATGGTAATGCGCACGAACTTGAAAGATTCTGACCTGGGCGGTCACATCTCCAGCTTCGCTTCCAGCGCAACCCTGTATGACATCGGCTTCAACTACTTCTTCCAGGCCCCGACCGAAGAACATGGCGGCGACCTGATCTACTTCCAGGGCCACACCTCGCCAGGCGTCTACGCCCGTGCGTTCATGGAAGGCCGCATCACGGAAGAACAAATGAACAACTTCCGCCAGGAAGTCGACGGCCAGGGCCTCTCGTCCTATCCGCACCCTTGGCTGATGCCTGATTTCTGGCAGTTCCCGACGGTATCCATGGGCCTGGGCCCGATCCAGGCGATCTACCAGGCACGCTTCATGAAGTACCTGGAAGCCCGTGGCTTCATCCCTGAAGGCAAGCAGAAAGTCTGGTGCTTCCTGGGCGACGGCGAGTGTGACGAGCCGGAATCTCTGGGCGCTATCTCCCTGGCCGGCCGCGAGAAGCTGGACAACCTGATCTTCGTCATCAACTGCAACCTGCAGCGCCTCGACGGCCCGGTTCGCGGCAACGGCAAGATCATCCAGGAACTCGAAGGCGTGTTCCGTGGTGCTCAGTGGAACGTGACCAAAGTCATCTGGGGCCGTTTCTGGGACCCACTGCTGGCCAAGGACGTCGACGGCATCCTGCAACGTCGCATGGACGAAGTCATCGACGGCGAGTACCAGAACTACAAAGCCAAAGACGGCGCGTTCGTACGTGAACACTTCTTCAACACGCCTGAACTCAAGGCAATGGTTGCAGACCTGTCCGACGACGAGATCTGGAAACTCAACCGTGGCGGCCACGACCCGTACAAGGTCTACGCGGCGTACCACGAAGCGGTCAACCACAAAGAACAACCGACCGTCATCCTGGCCAAGACCATCAAGGGTTATGGCACCGGTGCCGGAGAAGCGAAGAACACTGCGCACAACACCAAGAAAGTCGATGTCGACAGCCTGAAGTTGTTCCGCGACCGCTTCGACATTCCGGTCAAGGACGAAGAGCTGGAGAACCTGCCGTTCTTCAAGCCGGAGCCAAACAGCGCCGAAGCCCGCTACCTCAGCGAGCGTCGCACTGCACTGGGCGGTTTCGTGCCACAGCGCCGCGCCAAGAGCTTCAACATCCCGACTCCGCCACTGGATACCCTCAAGGCGATCCTGGACGGCTCGGGCGACCGTGAAATCTCCACCACCATGGCCTTCGTGCGGATCCTCGCGCAGTTGGTCAAGGACAAGGAAATCGGCTCGCGTATCGTGCCGATCATCCCGGACGAAGCCCGTACCTTCGGTATGGAAGGCATGTTCCGTCAGCTGGGCATCTACTCCTCCGTCGGCCAGCTCTACGAGCCAGTCGATAAAGACCAGGTGATGTTCTACAAGGAAGACAAGAAGGGCCAGATCCTCGAAGAAGGCATCAACGAAGCGGGCGCCATGAGCTCCTTCATCGCTGCCGGTACTTCGTACTCCAGCCACAACCAGCCGATGCTGCCGTTCTACATCTTCTACTCGATGTTCGGTTTCCAGCGTATTGGCGACCTGGCTTGGGCAGCAGGCGACAGCCGTACCCGTGGCTTCCTGATCGGCGGTACTGCCGGGCGGACCACGCTGAACGGCGAAGGCCTGCAACACGAAGACGGTCACAGCCACATCCTGGCGGGCACCATCCCGAACTGCCGCACCTTTGATCCAACCTACGGCTATGAGCTGGCGGTGATCATCCAGGACGGCATGAAGAAGATGACCGAAGAGCAGCAGGACGTTTTCTACTACATCACCGTGATGAACGAGTCCTACCAGCAGCCAGCCATGCCGGCCGGTGTCGAGGAAGGCATCATCAAGGGCATGTACCTGCTCGAAGAAGACACCAAGGAAGCCGCTCACCACGTGCAACTGATGGGCTCCGGCACCATCCTGCGCGAAGTGCGTGAAGCTGCAAAAATCCTGCGTGAAGAGTTCAACGTCGGTGCTGACGTATGGAGCGTTACCAGCTTCAACGAACTGCGTCGCGACGGCCTGGCCGTAGAGCGCAGCAACCGCCTGCACCCGGGCCAGAAGCCTGCGCGCACCTACGTCGAAGAGTGCCTGGCTGGCCGTAAGGGTCCGGTTATCGCCTCTACCGACTACATGAAGCTGTTTGCTGAACAAATTCGTCAGTGGGTACCGTCCAAGGAATTCAAAGTCCTGGGCACCGACGGTTTCGGCCGTAGTGACAGCCGCAAGAAGCTGCGTCACTTCTTCGAAGTCGACCGTCACTTCGTGGTGTTGGCAGCCCTGGAAGCCTTGGCTGACCGTGGTGAAATCGAACCCAAGGTGGTAGCAGACGCTATCGTCAAGTTCGGGATCAACCCGGAAAAACGCAACCCACTGGACTGCTGAGGAGACTTTCTGTGAGCGAACTCATTCGCGTACCTGACATCGGCAGCGGTGAAGGTGAAGTAATTGAACTGTTTGTGAAGGTCGGCGACACCGTCGAAGCCGACCAGAGCATCCTGACCCTGGAATCGGACAAGGCGAGCATGGAAATCCCTGCTCCCAAGGCCGGCGTGGTCAAAAGCCTGAAAGTGAAGCTGGGCGACCGCCTGAAAGAAGGCGACGAACTGCTTGAGCTGGAAATCGAAGGTGCCGCTGATGCGGCCCCTGCGGCGGCCGCTCCTGCTGCTGCCCCGGCTCCTGCCGCCGAGAAGCCTGCCGCTGCTGCCGAGGCCCCTGCGGCTCCGGCGGCTGCACCTGCCGCCGAAACAGTCCAGGACATTCATGTTCCGGACATCGGTTCGTCGGGCAAGGCCAAGATCATCGAGCTGCTGGTTAAAGTCGGCGACACCGTCGAAGCCGATCAATCGCTGATCACCCTGGAGTCCGACAAGGCCTCCATGGAAATCCCTTCGCCGGCTGCCGGTGTGGTGGAAAGCATTGCCGTGAAGCTGGAAGACGAAGTCGGCACTGGTGACTTCATCCTCAAGCTGAAAGTAGCGGGCGCTTCGGCTCCTGCTGCTGCCGCTCCAGCCGCCGCTGCTCCGGCCGCCAAGGCTGAAGCCGCACCGGCTGCCGCCGCGCCTGCACCTGCGCCTGCTGCAAAAGCCGAGGCCGCACCGGCTCCGGCGGCTGCACCTGCGCCAAGCGGTGCCAAGGTTCATGCCGGCCCTGCCGTGCGCCAACTGGCCCGTGAATTCGGCGTCGAGTTGAGCGCGGTAACCGCCAGCGGTCCTCACGGTCGCGTGCTCAAGGAAGACGTGCAGGTTTACGTCAAATCCATGATGCAGAAGGCCAAGGAAGCTCCGGCTGCCGGCGCTGCTACCGGTGGCTCGGGCATTCCGCCG
The DNA here is from genome assembly GCF_013385695.1 of Pseudomonas sp. D8002. NCBI lineage: Bacteria > Pseudomonadati > Pseudomonadota > Gammaproteobacteria > Pseudomonadales > Pseudomonadaceae > Pseudomonas > Pseudomonas sp. D8002. The sequence goes on along the minus strand of NZ_JACAPM010000004.1, from coordinate 119,242 downwards.
ATCCGCACCGTCGACTTCAGCCGCTTCGGCGAAATCGAAGAAGTGCCGATGACCCGCCTGATGCAAATCGGCGCGGCCGGCCTGCACGCCAGCTGGCTGAACATCCCGCACGTGACCCAGTTCGACCAGGCCGACATCACCGACCTGGAAGCATTCCGCGTTGCGCAGAAAGCCGTGGCCGAGAAGGCCGGCGTGAAGCTGACCGTGCTGCCCCTGCTGCTCAAGGCTTGCGCACATTTGCTCAAGGAACTGCCGGACTTCAACAGTTCGCTGGCGCCAAGCGGCAAGGCGATCATTCGCAAGAAGTACGTGCACATCGGCTTTGCCGTTGACACTCCGGATGGCCTGCTGGTACCGGTCATCAAGAACGTCGACCAGAAGAGCCTGCTGCAGCTTGCCGCTGAGGCTGCTGCACTGGCTGCCAAGGCCCGCGACAAGAAGCTCACCCCGGACGACATGCAGGGCGCGTGCTTCACCATCTCCAGCCTCGGGCACATTGGCGGCACTGGCTTCACGCCAATCGTCAACGCGCCGGAAGTGGCGATCCTGGGTGTTTCCAAGGCCACTATCCAGCCTGTGTGGGACGGTAAAGCGTTCCAGCCGAAGCTGATGCTGCCACTGTCGCTGTCCTACGATCACCGTGTGATCAACGGCGCGGCTGCCGCACGCTTCACCCAGCGCCTGAGCCAGTTGCTGAACGACATCCGCACCATCCTGCTTTAAGCCACAACAGGTCTTCTGCCCATGCAGAAGACCTGGCTTCAACGATTTCCGAGCGCCACGCTCGTACCTCAACCCCGCCAATTGGCGGGGCTTTTTTTGCCTGCTTTCCAGGGAAAACCTGGACACGGAAATCGAGGTTGTACACCGCCCATCACCCCGGTTGCAGAAAACCGCTCGCTGGCCGATAACCCACTTATAGCACTTAGCCTTCATCCTCTCTTGTCAGCCTGTGCTGCATGATGCAACCTTGCCGCAGGCAACAGTAAAGAGGGCGTGAGCCCGGCGCGATGCGCATTTTTCCAAGCGAGTTTCCCCATGAAAAGCCAACCCGATGTCGCCCGTACGGCGGCCGAGGTAGTAACGCAATTACCGGTGCCTTCGCGCCTCGGTATGCTGCGTTTCGAGCGGCTTAATGAGGCTAGCTGGGCCCTGCTGTACCTCGACCCCAATTGCGAACGCCAGTTCGGCCTGCCCGCGATGGAACTGTGCGCCCTGATCGGCTCGCCCTACGCCAGCCTGATGGAGCCCCAGGCGCGCTATCAGCTGCATGATGCGATCCAGGAACAGCTGACCATCAGCCCGCATTACCTGGTGCGCTACACCCTGCACACCAACGACGGCCCGTTGAGCCTGCTGGAACTGGGTGAAGCCTACAAACAACACAATCGTCACCTGCTGCGCGGCTACCTGATGGTGGTCGACGGCCTGTTCAGTGATCTCCCACCGGCCCCTGCGGCAGACCTGGAGAGCCAGAACAGCCGCTTGCAGATTGCCCTGGAACTCAACCAGCGCGCCCAGCAAGAACAACTGCAACACCTTGAGCGGGTACGCGCCCAGCAGGAATTGATCCTGCTGCTGGCCCGCCAGCGCTACAGCACCAACAACTCGCTGCAGGAAGCCGCCGAGCTGATCACCCGCAGTGCCTGCGATATCTACCAGATCGACTGCGCGAGCATCTGGAACCTCGAAAACCAGCATCTGGTGCCGATTTCCGCTTATCACCGCGCCGATCAGCAGCACCACCTGCCAGAGTCTATCGATGCCAGTGGCTTCCCGGATTACCTGGAAGCCCTGCAAACCAGCCGTGCCATCGACGCCACCAACGCCATGCGCGACCCACGCACGCGTGAAATGGCCGAGAGCCTGCGCCCGCGGGACATCCACGCCATGCTCGACGCCAGCATCCGCGTCGATGGCAACGTGGTCGGCGTGTTGTGCCTGGAGCAAAGTGGCAGCACCCGCGTCTGGCAGTCCGACGAGATCGCCTTTGCCGGCGAGCTGGCCGACCAGTTCGCCCAGGTGATCAACAACCACAACCGCCGCACCGCCACCAGTGCCCTGCACTTGTTCCAGCGAGCCGTGGAGCAAAGCGCCAATGCGTTCCTGCTGGTCAATTGCGACGGCGTGGTGGAATACGTCAACCCCAGCTTTACCGCGATCACCCAGTACAGCACCGAAGAAGTCCACGGCCACCAGCTGTCGGAACTGCCGGCACTGGAGAACCTCAGCGAGCTGCTGTTCGACGCGCCTTCAAGCCTGGCCAAGAGCAACAGTTGGCAAGGTGAGTTCAAGAGCCGGCGCAAGAACCTCGAACCCTACTGGGGCCAGTTGTCGATCTCCAAGGTTTATGGCGACAACCGTGAGTTGACCCATTACATCGGCATCTACGAAGACATCACCCAGACCAAGCTGGCCCAGCAGCGCATCGAGCGGCTGGCCTACACCGACAACCTGACCAACCTGGGCAACCGCCCGGCGTTCATCCGCAACCTGGACGAACGCTTTGCCCGGGACAGCGACAGCCCCATCAGCCTGCTGCTGGTGGACATCGACAACTTCAAGCGGATCAACGACAGCCTCGGCCACCAGACCGGCGACAAGCTGCTGATCAGCCTGGCCCGGCGCCTGCGCAACAGCCTGACCGCCAGTGGCAGCCTGGCGCGGTTTGCCAGTAACGAATTTGCCGTGCTGCTGGACGATACCGACCTTGAAACCGGCCAGCAGGTCGCCAGCCAGTTGCTGGCCACCCTCGACAAGCCGATGTTCGTCGACAACCAGCTGATCAGCGTCACCGGCTCCGTGGGCCTCGCCTGCGCGCCGCTGCATGGCCGCGACCCGCAGACCCTGATGCGCAACGCCGGCCTGGCGCTGCACAAGGCCAAGGCCAACGGCAAACACCAGGTGCAGGTATTTACCGAAGCGCTGAATGCCGAAGCCAGCTACAAACTGTTCGTGGAAAACAACCTGCGCCGCGCCCTGACCCAGAACGAACTGGACGTGTTCTACCAGCCCAAGCTGTGCCTGCGCAGCGGTCGTCTGCTGGGGATGGAAGCGTTGTTACGCTGGAACCATCCGGAAAAGGGCATGATCCGCCCCGATCAATTCATCAGCGTGGCTGAAGAGACCGGGCTGATCATCCCCATCGGCAAATGGATCGCCCGCCAGGCCTGCCGCATGAGCCGACAGCTGACCGCCGCCGGCATGGGCAACCTGCAAGTGGCGATCAACCTGTCGCCCAAGCAGTTTTCCGACCCGGACCTGGTGGCCTCGATTGCCACGATCCTCAAGGAAGAACAGTTGCCGGCCAACCTGCTGGAACTGGAGTTGACCGAAGGCCTGCTGCTGGAAGCCACCGAAGACACGCGCCTGCAACTGGACCAACTGAAGAGTTTCGGCTTGACCCTGGCGATGGATGACTTCGGTACCGGTTACTCGTCGCTGAGCTACCTGAAAAAATTCCCGATCGACATCATCAAGATTGATCGCAGCTTCATCCATGAAATCCCGGACAACCAGGACGACATGGAAATCACCTCGGCGGTGATCGCCATGGCCCACAACCTCAAGCTAAAGGTGGTGGCCGAAGGCATCGAGACCGCCGAGCAGCTGGCGTTCCTGCGACGCCACCGTTGCGACGTCGGCCAGGGCTACCTGTTCGACCGGCCAATCCCGGGGGCCGAGCTGATGACGATGCTTAAACGCTACCCTCGCGGGCCAATCGCCTGACAGCGCGGTAACACTCGGGCACACTGGCAGTCTGAATTCTTACTTGTAACTCAATCTGACTGAGAGGACTGATCATGGTCTTGCGCTCGGAAATCCTGGTGAATAAAAACGTGCTTCCCACTCAAGAACAAGCTTTGCCTGGCCGTGAAACCCCGATGTCGCTGCCCGAGACGCACTTCGTCAACGGCAACCCGCTGCTGGGCCCGTTTGTCGATAACGTAGAGTTTGCGATCTTCGGCCTGGGTTGCTTCTGGGGTGCAGAGCGTCGTTTCTGGCAGCGCGACGGTGTGGTCAGCACGGTGGTGGGCTATGCCGGCGGCTACACGCCGAACCCGACGTATGAAGAAGTCTGCTCGGGCCTGACCGGCCACAGCGAAGTGGTGTTGGTGGTGTTTGACCAGGACAAGATCAGCTACGAAGAGCTGCTGAAAATGTTCTGGGAACTGCACAACCCGACCCAGGGCATGCGCCAGGGCAATGACATCGGCAGCCAGTATCGTTCGGTGATCTACGCGGTCAAGCCGGAGCACCTGGAGGCGGCGAAGGCCAGCGCAGAGGCTTATCAGGCGGAATTGACCAAGGCCGGCCTGGGCACCATCACCACCGAAATCGAAGAAGCGCCGACGGTGTATTTCGCCGAGGCGTACCACCAGCAGTACCTGGCGAAGAATCCGCAGGGTTACTGCGGAATCGGCGGCACCGGCGTGACCTGCCCGATCTGATTGCACCAGATCGTTCCCACGCTCTGCGTGGGAATGCCGCTCTGGGCGCTCCGCGTCCGCTCTGAAATTCGTGACGCAGAGCGTCACAGGATGCGTTCCCACGCAGAGCGTGGGAACGATCAGTTACTCGGCGATAAGCCAATCCATCTGCCAGCCACCCTGGGTTTGCCCAAGCTGCTTGGACAACCACGGCAGCAGCTCACGCAACTCCTCCTCCAGCCCCCACGGCGGATTGGCAATCGCCAGACCCGAACCGGTCAGGGTGTTGGGCGTGTCCAGCGGATGCACCAGCAATTCCACCCGCAGCAACTTCGGCGCACCGGTACCGGCCAGGTCCTGGTAGAAGCGGCGCAGCATGCGCTGGTCCTTCACCGGGTACCAGATCGCAGCCACTGTCTGGCGCATCCGGCTCACGGCTTCCTTGAGGGACGCGGCGCAGCGCTGCATCTCGTCGAGCTTCTCGAACGGCGGGTCTATCAACATCAACGCACGCTTTTCCGGCACCGGCAGCAATGCCCGCGGCACGTGCCAACCTTCGCCAAGGTGGACTTTCACCCGACGATCACCCTTCATGTTGTCCTTGAGCAGCAGGCCGTCTTCCGGGTGCTTTTCGTTGAGCAGCACGCGGTCCTGAGGACGAGTCAGGCGTCGCGCCAGCTCCGGCGAACCCGGGTAGTAGCGCAATTCGCCATCCGGGTTCATCTCGTGCAGCACACGCATGTAATCGGCGGTCAGCGGCGGCAGGTCGGCCTGGCCCCACAGGCGGGCGATGCCTTCCAGGTATTCACCGGTACGGTTCGCCTGGTCGCCCTGCAGGTCGTACAGACCAATGCCGGCGTGGGTGTCGAGATAGGCAAACGGCTGCTCCTTGCGCGACATCAGGGCGATGAGGCGGGTCAAGGTCAGGTGTTTGAAGACATCGGCGTGGTTGCCGGCGTGAAAGGCGTGACGATAATTCATGGTTGCTCCTGCGCAGGGGGCGAAGTTTACCTTTTACGCAGGCAAAGGTGCAGGGCTGCACGTCAGGTGGCGCTTATGCCGCAAACACAGGGGCGCTGCCGAAAATAGTCTAATTGGCGGTGCGAAAGCGGATTTATTGTGGCGAGCAATTATCCATGGAGGTCATAACAACTCATGAAAGACGCCACCATCGCTTTGCACCATGGCTTCAAGTCGGACCCGACTACCAAGGCCGTCGCCGTGCCGATCTACCAGAACGTCGCTTTCGAATTCGATAACGCCCAGCACGGCGCCGACCTGTTCAACCTCGACGTGCCCGGCAATATCTACACGCGCATCATGAACCCCACCAACGACGTGCTGGAGCAACGCATCGCGGCGCTGGAAGGCGGCATCGCGGCCCTGGCGGTGTCGGCCGGCAGCGCGGCGATCCACTACGCGATCCAGACCCTGACCCGTGCCGGTGACAACATCGTCACCACCCCGCAGCTGTACGGTGGCACCTACACCCTGTTCGCCCACTTGCTGCCGAGCTTCGGCGTTGACGTGCGCTTCGCCCGTGACGACTCCGCCGAAGCCATCGCCGAGCTGATCGATGACAACACCAAACTGGTGTACTGCGAGAGCATCGGCAACCCGGCAGGCAATATCATCGATATCGAAGCCCTGGCCAACGTCGCCCACGCCCGTGGCGTGCCGCTGATGGTGGACAACACCGTGGCCACGCCAATCCTGTGCAAGCCGATCCAGTTCGGCGCGGACATCGTCGTGCATTCGGTGACCAAATACGTGGGCGGCCACGGCAACTCGCTGGGTGGCGTGATCGTCGACAGCGGCACCTTTCCCTGGACCCAGTACCCGGAGAAATTCCCCGGCCTCAACCAGCCGGAGCCGGCCTATCACGGTGTGGTCTACACCGAAAAATTCGGCCCGGCGGCGTTCATTGCCCGCGCCCGTACCGTGCCGCTGCGCAACACCGGCGCGGCCCTGGCGCCGATGAATGCATTCCTGCTGCTGCAAGGCCTGGAAACCCTGGCCCTGCGCATGGAGCGCCACACCGAAAACGCCTTGAAGATTGCCCACTTCCTGCAAGACCACGCACTGGTGGAGTGGGTCAGCTACGCCGGCCTGCCGGATCACCCCCACCATCACCTGGCGCAGAAATACATGCAGGGCAAACCGTCGGCGATTCTGTCCTTCGGCCTGAAGGGTGGTTATCAGGCGGGCGTGCGTTTCTACGATTCGCTGCAGATCTTCAAGCGCCTGGTGAACATTGGCGATGCCAAGTCCCTGGCCTGCCACCCGGCGTCCACCACCCATCGCCAGATGAATGAACAGGAGCAGGCGAAGGCCGGGGTGAAGCCGGAGATGATTCGCCTGTCGGTGGGCATCGAGGCCATTGAAGACCTGATCGAGGACCTGCAGCAGTCGCTGACCTCAACCCAGCTCTGAGGCCAGCCAGGCGGCCAGCGCCTGATGGCTGACATCCGGCCGGCGCACGAAGTAGGCGACCTTGTGCTTCAAGGTCGCCGGCACAAAGGCGCTGTACAGGTCCGGGCGCTGTTCTTCCAGCCACTGCAACAGGTTGTCCACCTGCGTAACGCTCGATTGCTCACCCAGGTGCTGGAGAACATGCGGCGGCACTTGCCACCATGGGCCGGGCTTTGCCGCTCCCGCCGCCGTAACCGCTACCTCATGCTGGCGACCATTGATCCAGTAGCGACTGAACACCGGGAGCAACTCCTTTGCCTGTGGCCCCAGCGCCTGCAACACAGGCAGGACATAAGCACCGTCCCAGAAGCGAAAGAACACCGCCGGCCCTTCCGGCAACAGTACCTTGGTCAGGCTGCGCAGATGCTCGACGACGGTGTGCAAGGAACAGGACGACACCGCCAGCCAACCCCAGTCGATACCTTCGCATTCGGCGGCCCATTTCAGAAAAGCGCTGTCCACGGCGACCACCGCGACGTAGGGCATGACCTCCTCCCACGCTGCATACTCGCTGCCCGCCCAGATGGGGCTAAGTGCACGTCCGTCGGTACGCCGCCACGCATCGAGCGGCTTGCAGTCGCTGGCATTGCCCATCACCACAAACAACTGCTCGCCCGCCTGCAACGGCGCAGCCTCAAGCCACTGCCCGGGAGAAATCATGGCGCACCCGCGGGCAGTGATGTATTGCGATGCAGGGGCGTATTGCACACGCCATTCCTGCAGCGCTCGCACTCTTCGCAAAAGGGTGCGCTGCGCTTCAGGCTTAACACCTGGACGGCACTCAACGGTGCAGGTATTACCGCCAGCAACTTTTCCTGCAGCCCCGGCGTCAGCGGCGCTCCCGCCGGTGCCGGGGCGCCGCCAAGCTGGATTTGCGTGCTGCTGAAAATCCCGCCCGCCGAAACGTTGATCCACTGCCCACCGGCCTGGAGGGTCACGCTGGCACCCGCATCAATAACGACGTTTTGCCCGGCACCGATGTGAATGGTCAACCCGGCACGTACCTGCTGGGAGCCCGCGACCATCAGGTGATCGTCCTGCTTGAGTTCGGTCAGGCGGTTGCCGTGGGTGGTGCGCTGTTCTTCGCCCTGAAGCTCGTGACGATCAAGGCCTTTGACGATCACATCGCGCTGGTTGTCGACCTGCACGTGCTGGTCGTGCAGTACATGCTGGGTCCAGTTGCGCTGGGCGCGCAGGTAGATTTCCTCGGCACCCTTGCGGTCCTCGATGCGCAGCTCGTTGTAGCCACCGCCGCCGGGGCTGGTCTGGCTACGGAAGATGCTGCGGGTCTTGTCGGCTGGCAGGTCCAGCGGCACCGGCGTGGCGGCATTGGCCAGGCAACCGACCACCAGCGGCGTGTCGGCGTCGCCGTCGACGAAACCCACCAGCACCTCCATGCCCACCCGCGGGATCAACACCGAGCCGTAGTGCTCATGGGCCCAGCCACTGGCCACCCGCAGCCAGCAACTGGAATGTTCGTCGTGCTCCCCGGCGCGATCCCAGGCCATCTGCACCTTGACCCGGCCATACTCGTCACAATGGATCTCGCTGCCTGCCGGCCCTGTAACCACGGCGTTTTGATAGCCAGACACCGGCGGTCGCGATACCAGCAGCGGTGTTCGAAACGGCACCTCCCATGGCGTTACGACAAAGTGATTGCTGTAGCCCTGAGCCGATTCATCACCTGAGGCGTCGATGGCCGACTCCTCCAGCACCTGAGGCTGGCGCCCTGCATGCGTCACCTGGGTGACCAGCCACAAATCATTCCATTCCTGGCGAGGATGCCCTTCCATCCTCAGGAACTGCCCGCTGACCAGGGACGGCTGGTCGCTATGGCCACTGGCCTGGCGAAAGTCACCGCGATGGTGCTCCAACCTACGTTGCGCCAGGTATTTACCATGAGCGCGATCCGTAAAATTCCCGGGATAACACTGTTCCTCCAGCATGGGACGCTGGCCGCCGGACGCCGTGCTTTCCAAGCTCAGGCGTGGCTTTCTGAAGTCGTAGTCCCGCAGATTCACATCGGTGGTACGGGTCTTCAACCGCAGGGTAAAACGCTTGATCACCGGCGTGTCGGCAACCATCCCCGAACCCGCCGCGTATTGAGTGGCTTGCTCAGGCTGGGCGAACACGCTCTGGTCATCGCCGAACACCAAAAGGTGGCGCTCGGGGTGATGCTGGAAGTGGTAGTGAATGCCCGACTCGGCGCACAAGCGCTGGATGAACGCCAGATCGGTTTCGCCAAACTGAACGCAGTACTCACGCTCGGGGTACACCCCGCTCAGTTGAAACGAGAAGGCATCCGCCTGGATACCCTGCCCTTCCAGCACCAGTGCAATGATCTGCGGCACCGTCCGGCTCTGGAAAATCCGCTGGTGAGCGCTGTGCTCAAGATAAGCCAACCGCGGAACCAGCGTGATCTGATAACGCGTCAGGCGCTTGCCCGAGTCGCCTTGTGCCACCCGATAGACCTGGCCATGAATACCATGGCCATGCGCATCAAACCCCAGGAACGCCTGGCGATGCATCAAGCTTTCCAGGTCAAGGTCGGGTTGCTCGCTGACCAGTTCAAGGTCAAAACGATAGGGCAGGCTGATGAATTCATCGCCCGTGAACTCACGTACCTTGAGATCACTGGGCACACCGTCGAGGGTCAGGCTAAAGGCACTTTGATTGGCAGGAGCGAACATCCGGTGTTTCTCTGCGAGTAGTGGGTGGCCGATTCTGCACCAGCTGTTTGCCGAGCTGAGTGCGCTGCAGGCAAATCAGTAAATCCCTACATCGCAGGCGCTTTAATCTTCATGTATCAGGCATCGAAGCCCTACCACCAGCGTGCTAGCGTATTCGTCCCCCGTCGCCCCATGACAATGGAAAAAACATGGCCACCCGCTACGCAAAAATCGTCCTGACCCTTGCCCTGGCAGCCTTCGCCACACTCGTGGCCTTCAGCAACATCACCGACTACGGCTCCAACTTTGCCTTCGTCAAACATGTGCTGAGCATGGACACCACCTTCCCCGGCAACGCCGCGATGTATCGCGCCATCACCACCCCATGGCTGTGGCACGGTGCATATTGGCTGATCATCGCCGGTGAAGCCCTGACGGCCGTGCTGCTGGCGCGTGGAGCACTGGCCTTGTGGCGGGCTCGTCGTGCCACAGGTATCGACTTCAATCGCGCCAAGAAAAGCGCAATCGTCGGGCTGACCCTGGGTTTTGTGGTGTGGTTCTTCGGCTTTATGGTGATCGGCGGCGAGTGGTTCCTGATGTGGCAATCCCATCAGTGGAACGGCCAGGAAGCGGCGTTCAAGTTCTATATGGCGATCCTGGGTGTGCTGATTTTTCTCAACCAGCCGGACACTGACCACGACTGAAAAACCACGAATTCAAAATCGGTGGATGCCCTTTCGCAAACTACTGTCAGATAGCTGACGGTAGTTTGTAGCCCTTTTCCCAAAGTATAAAAACCGCCTCACATTCAACGCTCACAGCCACCAGGCGAGCGCTTACATTGGCCGTTTACTTCAGTGATCATCTGAACCCGTGAAAACAACACTGCGAGATCTGGAAGGCAAAAAAAACGGCCCGTCATCCAAAAGATGCGGGCCGTTTTCACTTCAGCGGGCATTCGAGCCCCCGCCGATTACTTGTTGAGGTTGTAATCCGCCTCGGCTGCGTCAAACCGCTGAAGCATGCCAGCCGTCGGCGCGCCCAGCTTGCTCACGAAGTAGATCGCCAGGCTGGCGAAGATGAAGCCCGGGATGATTTCGTACAGGCCAAACAGGCTGAAGTGCTTCCACACGATCACGGTGATCGCGCCCACCAGGATGCCGGCCAGTGCGCCATTGCGTGTCATGCCTTTCCACAGTACGGAGATCAGTACCACGGGACCGAACGCAGCACCGAAACCAGCCCAGGCGTAGCTCACCAGGCCCAGTACGCGGTTTTCCGGGTTGGCGGCCATGGCGATGGCAATCAGCGCCACCAACAGCACCATGGCGCGACCGACCCATACCAGCTCGACCTGGGAGGCGTTTTTACGCAGGAAGGTTTTGTAGAAGTCTTCGGTGAGGGCACTGGAGCACACCAGCAACTGGCAGCTCAGGGTGCTCATTACCGCCGCCAGGATGGCCGACAGCAGCACACCGGCAATCCATGGGTTGAAGAGCAGCTTGGCCAGCTCGATGAACACACGCTCGTGGTTCTCGGTCACGGGACCGGCGACTTCCGGGTGCGCCGAGAAGTAGGCGATACCGAAGAAGCCCACCGCCACGGTGCCGCCCAGGCAAAGGATCATCCAGGTCATGGAGATGCGACGTGCGTTGGCAATCGATTTCACCGAATCCGCCGCCATGAAACGCGCGAGGATGTGCGGCTGGCCGAAGTAACCCAGGCCCCAGCCCATCAGCGAAATGATACCGATGAAGGTGGTGTTTTTCAGCATGTTGAAGTTGTCAGGGTTCTGCGCTTCGATCGCCAGGAAGGTGGTGTCGACGCCACCGGTGGCCAGCAGCACGATGATCGGGGTCAGCAACAAGGCGAAGATCATCAGCGTGGCTTGCACGGTGTCGGTCCAGCTCACGGCCAGGAAACCACCGACGAAGGTGTAGGCAATGGTCGCGGCAGCACCGGCCCACAGCGCGGTCTCGTAGGACATGCCGAAGGTGCTTTCAAACAGACGGGCGCCAGCCACGATGCCGGAAGCGCAGTAGATGGTGAAGAACACCAGGATCACCACCGCAGAGATGATTCGCAGCAGGCCGCTTTTATCTTCGAAACGGCTGGAGAAGTAATCCGGCAGGGTCAGGGCGTCGCCGTTGTGCTCGGTCTGCACCCGCAGGCGGCCGGCTACAAACAGCCAGTTCAGGTAGGCACCGACGATCAGGCCGATGGCGATCCAGCTTTCCGACAGGCCAGACATGTAGATCGCGCCGGGCAAGCCCATCAGCAACCAGCCGCTCATGTCCGAGGCACCGGCCGAAAGCGCGGTAACCACGCTGCCGAGGCTGCGACCGCCGAGGATGTAGTCGGAAAGGTTGTTGGTGGAGCGATAGGCCATAAAGCCGATCAGCACCATGGCAGCGATATAGATCACAAATGTGATCAGGGTAGGATTACTTACGCTCATTGAGTTACGCCCTGGCTTTGTTTTTATGTAGCGGCGGTCTGTCCGGACGGCCATCCACTTTGCTAGTGGATAGACGAAGCCTGGCGCCGCGCATTTATGACTGACGTTTCCCCAGGAAAGCCATCAGCCGATGAACCGTCAGTAAGAGGTTGCACCTTGGGCGCGAATGCTATTCAACAAAGCAAATAAGGTGCAACCAGTTTCTTGAGAATAAGTTGCACCTTGATGTATTTTGCGAAAAACACCGTGTTTTTGCTCCTTTTCGGAGCAAGAGCAGCCAAAGTCAGAAGCAAATGCACCAAGGCGCAGCCGATTCGGCTGCGGCGATAATTTTTCCCGATCAGCATCAAAAATTTCATGGATAAAAAGGGTTGCACCCGGTTGCACCTCTCTCGGCGCAAAGCTAATCTTGCCGCCAGCTGATGCCACGCAGTAGTGGCACCCATGAGGATAAGAAGATGGCTACGACCACCCTTGGGGTCAAACTTGACGACCCGACCCGCGAGCGCCTGAAGGCGGCCGCGACCTCCATTGATCGCACGCCGCACTGGCTGATCAAGCAGGCGATTTTCAATTACCTGGAGAAACTCGAGGGTGGTGCAACCCTGGCCGAGCTCAACGGCCTGGGCAGCAAGGACGCGGAAGAAGCCGGCGAGGTCCAGACCGACCACGCCCACCAGTGCTTCCTGGAATTTGCCGAAAGCATCCTGCCGCAATCCGTACTGCGCGCCTCGATCACCGCCGCCTACCGTCGCCCGGAGCCGGAAGTGGTGCCGATGCTGATCGAGCAGGCTCGCCTGCCCGCGGCAATGGCCGAGGCCACCAACAAGCTCGCCTCTTCGATCGCCGAGAAACTGCGCAATCAGAAAAGCGCCGGCGGCCGTGCAGGCATCGTCCAAGGCCTGCTACAGGAATTCTCCCTGTCGTCCCAGGAAGGCGTAGCGCTGATGTGCCTCGCCGAAGCGCTGCTGCGCATCCCGGACAAGGGCACCCGCGACGCACTGATCCGCGACAAGATCAGCACCGGCAACTGGCACCCGCACCTGGGCAACAGCCCGTCGCTGTTCGTCAACGCCGCCACCTGGGGCCTGTTGCTGACCGGCAAACTGGTCGCGACCCACAACGAAGCCGGCCTGACCTCATCCCTGAGCCGCATCATCGGCAAGAGCGGCGAGCCGATGATCCGCAAGGGCGTCGACATGGCCATGCGCCTGATGGGCGAGCAGTTCGTCACCGGCGAAACCATCGCCGAAGCCCTGGCCAATGCGAGCAAGTTCGAAGCCAAGGGCTTCCGCTATTCCTACGACATGCTCGGTGAAGCCGCACTTACCGAACACGACGCCCAGAAATACCTGGCCTCGTACGAACAAGCCATCCACTCGATCGGCAAGGCGTCCCACGGTCGCGGGATTTATGAAGGCCCGGGCATTTCCATCAAGCTCTCGGCCCTGCACCCGCGTTACAGCCGTGCGCAGTACGAGCGCGTGATGGACGAGTTGTACCCGCGCCTGCTGTCGCTGACCCTGCTGGCCAAGCAGTACGACATCGGCCTGAACATCGACGCCGAAGAAGCCGACCGCCTGGAGCTGTCCCTCGACCTGCTGGAACGCCTGTGCTTCGAGCCGCAACTGACCGGCTGGAACGGCATCGGTTTCGTGATCCAGGCTTACCAGAAGCGTTGCCCGTATGTGATCGACTACGTGATCGACCTGGCACGCCGCAGCCGCCACCGCCTGATGATCCGCCTGGTAAAAGGCGCGTACTGGGACAGCGAAATCAAGCGCGCCCAGGTCGAAGGCCTGGAAGGCTATCCGGTGTACACCCGCAAGGTGTACACCGACGTTTCCTACATTGCCTGCGCACGCAAACTGCTTTCGGTACCGGAAGTTATCTACCCGCAGTTCGCTACCCACAACGCCCACACCCTGTCGGCGATCTACCACATCGCCGGTCAGAACTATTACCCCGGCCAGTACGAGTTCCAATGCCTGCACGGCATGGGTGAGCCGCTTTACGAGCAGGTTGTAGGCAAGGTCTCCGAAGGCAAGCTGAACCGTCCGTGCCGCGTGTACGCACCCGTCGGCACCCACGAAACACTGCTGGCTTACCTGGTGCGTCGCCTGCTGGAAAACGGCGCCAACACCTCATTCGTCAACCGTATTGCCGACCAATCCATCTCGATCCAGGAGCTGGTGGCCGATCCAGTGGCCAGCATCGAGCAGATGGCGACGCTGGAAGGCGGCTTCGGCCTGCCGCACCCGCGTATCCCGCTGCCCCGCGACCTGTATGGTGCCGAGCGCGCCAACTCCGCCGGTATCGACCTGGCCAACGAACACCGCCTGGCGTCGCTGTCCTGCGCCTTGCTGGCTACCGCGCATAACAACTGGAAAGCCGCGCCGATGCTCGGTTGCGCTTCCAGCAATGAAGCGGCTGCACCGGTGTTGAACCCGTCGGATCTGCGTGACGTGGTTGGCCACGTACAGGAAGCAACTGTCGAAGACGTCGACAACGCCATCCAGTGCGCCCTGAACGCTGCGCCAATCTGGCAGGCCACCCCGCCCGCCGAACGCGCCGCGATCCTGGAACGTGCCGCCGACCTGATGGAAGGCGAGATCCAGCCGCTGATGGGCCTGCTGGCCCGCGAAGCCGGCAAGACCTTCGCCAACGCCATCGCCGAAGTGCGTGAAGCCGTGGACTTCCTGCGTTACTACGCGGTGCAGGCTCGCAACGATTTCACCAACGACGCTCACCGCCCGCTGGGTCCGGTGGTGTGCATCAGCCCGTGGAACTTCCCGCTGGCGATCTTCAGTGGGCAGGTCGCCGCTGCACTGGCCGCCGGCAACCCGGTACTGGCCAAGCCTGCCGAGCAAACACCGCTGGTGGCCGCACAAGCCGTGCGCCTGCTGCTGGAAGCCGGGATTCCGGAAGGCGTGCTGCAACTGCTGCCGGGCCAGGGCGAAACCGTCGGTGCGCGCCTGGTGGGTGATGATCGCGTCAAGGGCGTGATGTTCACCGGTTCCACCGAGGTTGCGCGCTTGCTGCAACGCAGTGTCGCCGGCCGTCTGGATGCACAGGGTCGTCCGATTCCGCTGATCGCCGAAACCGGTGGCCAGAACGCAATGATCGTCGACTCCTCGGCACTCACCGAACAAGTGGTGATCGACGTAGTGTCGTCGGCCTTCGACAGTGCCGGCCAACGTTGCTCGGCCCTGCGCGTACTGTGCTTGCAGGAAGATTCCGCTGACCGCGTCATCGAAATGCTTAAAGGTGCCATGGCTGAATGCCGCCTCGGCAACCCGGAGCGCCTGTCGGTGGATATCGGCCCGGTGATCGACGCCGAAGCCAAGGCTGGCATCGAGAAACATATCCAGGCCATGCGCGACAAAGGCCGCAACGTTTACCAGGTCGCGATTGCCGATAGCGAAGAGATCAAGCGCGGCACCTTCGTGATGCCAACCCTGATCGAACTGGAAAGCTTCGACGAACTGCAACGGGAGATCTTCGGCCCGGTGCTGCACGTGGTGCGCTACAAGCGCAAAGAGATCGACCAGCTTATCGGCCAGATCAATGCCTCCGGCTATGGCCTGACCCTGGGCGTGCACACCCGCATCGACGAGACCATCGCCAAGGTGATCGACAACGTCCATGCCGGTAACGTCTACGTTAACCGCAACATCGTGGGTGCCGTGGTCGGTGTGCAGCCGTTCGGTGGCGAAGGCTTGTCGGGCACTGGCCCGAAAGCTGGCGGCCCGCTGTATCTGTACCGTCTGCTGTCGACCCGTCCTACGGACGCCATCGAGCAATCCTTCGTCCGTGGTGATGCACTGGCCGCACCGGATGTTCGCCTGCGGGATGCCATGAGCAAGCCGCTGACCGCCCTGAAAGCCTGGGCCGACAGCAGCAAGCTGAGCGACTTGAGCGCCCTGTGCGTGCAGTTCGCCGCGCAATCCCAAAGCGGTATCACCCGCCAACTGGCCGGCCCGACCGGCGAGCGCAACAGCTACGCCATCCTGCCCCGCGAGCACGTGTTGTGCCTGGCGGAAGTGGAAGGCGACCTGCTGACGCAACTGGCGGCCGTGCTGGCAGTCGGCGGCTCGGCGGTATGGCCGGAAACTGAATTGACCAAGGCCGTGTTCGCACGCTTGCCGAAGGATATTCAGGCGAAGATCACGCGGGTGGCTGACTGGACCAAGGATGAAACCGTGTTTGATGCCGTGCTGCATCACGGTGATTCCGACCAACTGCGCGGGGTTTGCCAGCAAGTGGCCAAGCGTGGCGGGGCGATTGTCGGGGTTCACGGTTTGTCTTCGGGCGAAACCGGGATTGCCCTGGAGCGCCTGGTGATCGAGCGGGCGTTGAGCGTCAACACTGCTGCTGCGGGCGGCAACGCCAGCCTGATGACCATCGGCTAACTGAAGAAACGCGGTAAAACTGTGGGAGCGGGCTTGCTCGCGAATGCGGAGTGTCAGTCACCGGAGGTACTGACTGATCCACCGCATTCGCGAGCAAGCCCGCTCCCACATTGACCGCGTTCCACCTTCGAGCCGCGTTTTGCCCCTCCATCACCCAGATCAATCTTGCTATCCAGCCTCTATTTGCGCACTTAGACTCAGGCCCATTCCCACACAGGTAAGCCGCCATGTCCGAGACGCTGCTCAGTTCCCGCAATCTGGCTTTCGAGCTGTATGAAGTCCTCGATGCCGAGGGCCTGACCCAGCGCGAGCGGTTTGCCGAACACAACCGTGAAACCTTCGACGCCGCCATCGGCACCGCCCGCAGCATTGCCGAGAAGTTCTTCGCCCCGCATAACCGAAAGGGCGACGAGAACGAACCCCGCTACGAGAACGGTCAGGCGATTCTGATTCCTGAAGTGAAACCGGCGGTGGAGGCCTTTCTTGAAGCCGGCTTTCTCAACGCCGCCCGCAGCTTCGACGCTGGCGGCATGCAATTGCCAACCCTGCTGTCCCAGGCGTGTTTCGCACACTTCCAGTCAGCCAACGCGGCTTCCACGTCGTACCCGTTTCTGACCATGGGCGCCGCCAACCTGATCGAGAGCTTCGGCACCGAGGAGCAGAAACAACGCTTCCTGCAACCAATGATCGAAGGCCGCTTCTTCGGCACCATGGCCTTGACCGAGCCCCATGCGGGCTCATCGCTGTCGGATATTCGTACCCGCGCAGAGCCGGCGGCTGATGGCAGCTATCGCCTCAAGGGCAACAAGATCTTCATCTCCGGCGGCGATCACCCGCTATCGGAGAACATCGTGCACATGGTGCTGGCCAAGCTGCCGGACGCACCTGCCGGGGTGAAGGGCATTTCGCTGTTTATCGTGCCCAAGTTCCTGGTCAACGAGGACGGCAGCCTGGGCAAGCGCAACGATGTGCTGCTGGCCGGGCTGTTTCACAAGATGGGCTGGCGTGGCACCACCTCGACCGCGTTGAATTTCGGCGATAACGGCGAGTGCGTCGGCTACCTGGTGGGCCAGCCGCATCAGGGCCTGAGTTGCATGTTCCAGATGATGAACGAAGCGCGGATCGGCGTGGGCATGGGCGCGGTGATGCTGGGTTACGCCGGCTACCTGTATTCCCTGGAATATGCCCGTGAACGTCCCCAAGGCCGCTTGCCCGACAGCAAGGATCCCAACACCGCGCCGGTGTCGATCATCCAGCACGCCGATATCAAACGCATGCTGTTGACCCAAAAAGCCTACGTGGAAGGCGCCTTCGACCTTGGCTTGTACGCCGCACGGTTGTTCGATGACACCACTACTCTGCCCAACGAAGCCGAGCGCAAACAGGCCCACGAACTGCTGGACCTGCTGACGCCGATCGTCAAATCCTGGCCGTCGGAGTTTTGCCTTAAAGCCAACGAACTGGCGATCCAGATCCTCGGCGGCCACGGCTACACCCGCGAATACCCGGTGGAGCAGTACTACCGCGACAACCGTCTGAACCCGATCCATGAAGGCACCCACGGCATTCAGTCGCTGGACTTGCTCGGGCGCAAACTGGCGCAGAACGGCGGTGCGGGCTTGAAGCAACTGATCCGCCTGATCGCCGAGACCGGCGCACGGGCACAGGAGTATCCGTCGCTGAATGCCTTGCGGGAACCGCTGGAACAACTGGTGGCACGCCTGCAAGAGGTCACCCTCGGCCTGTTGACGGATCTCGCCCAAGGCAAGGTCAACAGCAGCCTGGCGAATTCGGCGCTGTACCTGAAAGTGTTCGGGCATACGGTGATTGGCTGGCGCTGGCTGGAACAGGCAATTCGCGCCGAGGAAGGGCTGGCCAGGGGCAATGCTGCCGATGTCGCCTTCTATAAGGGCAAGCTCCAGGCCGCCCGGTACTTCCTGACGTGGGAAATACCGGGCTGCCATCATGAACTGGCGATTCTCGAGGCACGCGATGACACGTGCCTGGGGATGCAGGATGAGTGGTTCTAAGGCGTTCCGATTGCCTTGGAAATCACCTCGACCGTGGCGCTGACTTGCTCTTGGTAACGGTCGAGTTCCTGCTGGTGGTGCTTTTGCATTTCGATCTGCTCGGCGCACAGGTTCAGCGCCGCCAGCACCAATAGCTTGTCACCGATCAGCGTCGGGTACTTTTTCTTGGTGGTGGCCAGGGATGCCTTGAGCATCGTCACGGCGCTCATCAGGGTGTTGTCTTCCCCTTCCGGTGCCTTGATCGAGTAATCCTCACCGAGAATCGAAACGACCTTTATCCCTTCATTCATGCGCCGACAGGACCTGCGCTCACACGCTCAACCAACGCCTGGATACGGGCAGCGGTGGCGCCCTGCTTTTCTTCCTGTTCCATCAGGTTCAGCTGCAAGCTGTCGTTTTCATCCTTGGCGCGAGCCAGTTCGGCCTTGAGGGATTCGTTGGTGCCCAGTAGATCCTGGTTCTGCTGTACCAGGTCGCTGACCAGTTGTTCCAATTGGCTGAGGGATGCTTCTAACATTTTGATTTCTCGGGCTTTTTCAAAGGGCGGTGACGATAAAGAAAATTCACCTCGGATGCCAGGGTTATCCCTGGCGCGGGGCCTTGATTTTACAGGGCAGGCCACGCTTTCGAGCCTTAGTGACTGCATTTATGGCATCTGGTTCCTGAATCCCGTCGGCCCGCCCCGATCTGCGACAAAAGCGCGCACCCCCTCAAGACTTTAGTCGTATGACCGATAGGTCATGGACACCCCGCTCAAACCCCGCATGGATCGCGCTTCTCCCCAGGATCACAACATGTCTCTTCGTAATATGAATATCGCGCCGCGGGCCTTTCTCGGCTTCGCGTTGATTGGCGCGCTGATGTTGTTTCTCGGTGTGTTCGCCCTGAACCAGATGAGCAAGATCCGTGCGGCGACGGAAGACATCACCCTTAGCAGCGTGCCGAGCATTCGCGCCCTGGACGAGTTCACTCAACTGACCCTGCGCCTGCGGGTGCTGTCGTATCGCCTGCTGACCAACCGCGAGCCTGACGTCCAGCAAAAGACCCTTGAGTCTTTTGACGTGCGCAATCAGCAGATTCGTACGGCCCAGGCGGTCTACGAGAAGTTGATCGACAGCAGCGAAGAACGTGCTGCCTACGATGAATACGTGCGTCTGCTGGCCCAGTACCATCAGATTGAAGAGCGCATGAAGAGCCTGTCACGGGCCAATCAGGTGGAAGAGCTGCGCACGCTGCTGAATACCGAGCTGCTGAACAACTCGGATCAGGTCAACGCCGTACTGAACCGCCTGCTGGACATCAACAACAAGATGGCGCTGGCCACCAACCAGCAAGCTGCCGACCAGTACGACATGGCGTTTGAGCTGGTGGTGATCCTGCTGATCCTCGCCACGGCGCTGACCATGCTGTTCGCCTGGTTGCTGACCCGCAGCATCACCCTGCCGATCGCCCAGGCCCTGGATGCCGCCGAGGAAATCGCCGAAGGCAACCTGACGCGCCCGATCAAGGTGGAAGGCAACGACGAAGCCGGCCGACTACTGTTGGCAATGGCCAAGATGCAGGACAAATTGAAGGACACCTTGCAGCGCATTTCCGGCTCGGCCACCCAATTGGCCTCCGCCGCGGAAGAGCTGAATGCCGTGACCGACGAAAGCGCCCGTGGCCTGACCCAGCAAAACAACGAAATCGAACAGGCCGCCACGGCGGTGAACGAGATGACCAGCGCGGTTGAAGAAGTGGCCCGCAACGCGGTCAGCACTTCCGAAGCCTCGAAGAACGCCACGTCGTCTGCGGGCGATGGACGTGATTTGGTGCAGGAAACCGTCAGCGCCATTGAACGCATGAGCAGCGACGTGCAAGCCACTGCCACCTTGATTGGCAACCTGGCGGAAGAGTCCCGGGACATCGGCAAGGTGCTGGACGTGATTCGTGGCTTGGCTGACCAGACCAACCTGCTGGCCCTGAACGCCGCGATTGAAGCGGCGCGTGCCGGTGAAGCCGGGCGTGGTTTTGCGGTGGTGGCGGATGAGGTGCGGGCCCTGGCCCATCGCACCCAGCAGTCCACCAGCGAAATCGAGCGGATGATCGGCAGCATTCAGGCCGGTACCGAGCATGCAGTGGATTCGATGCGCAACAGCACCGAGCGGGCGGAATCGACGTTGAACATCGCCAAGGGTGCGGGGATGTCGCTGGACACCATCAACACTGCCATCGTTGAAATCAACGAGCGCAACCTGGTGATCGCCAGTGCCGCTGAAGAGCAGGCGCAGGTGGCGCGGGAAGTGGATCGCAACCTGGTGAATATTCGTGACTTGTCGGTGCAGTCGGCGACCGGCGCCAGCCAGACCAGTGCGGCGAGCAGTGAGCTGTCGCGGTTGGCGGTGGATTTGAACGGGATGGTGGGGCGGTTCAGGCTTTAACGGATACCGCAGGGCTAAAAATGTGGGAGCGGGCTTGCTCGCGAATGCGGTGGATCAGATACGCATAAGGCGACTGACACACCGCTTTCGCGAGCAAGCCCGCTCCCACATTGAATATGCGCCAGCCATTCAAAACCTTTTTGACAGCACAGCAATTCAACAGGTTAGAATCGCTGGCACGCAGACTGCATGGTCAGTTTGCGCCTCGTCTTTCCTGCTCATGGAGTAATGCCTTTGAATGCGACGACCATCAACAGCCTGTTCTTGATCGGCGCGTTGCTGGTAGGTGCGAGCATTCTGGTGAGTTCTCTTTCGTCCCGCCTGGGGATTCCGATCCTGGTAATCATCCTGGCCGTGGGCATGATCGCCGGCGTCGACGGCGGCGGCATCATCTTCGATAACTACCCGACTGCCTACCTCGTGGGCAACCTCGCCCTGGCCGTGATCCTGCTCGACGGCGGACTGCGAACGCGGGTAGCCAGTTTCCGTGTAGCCCTCTGGCCTGCGTTGTCCCTGGCGACGGTCGGGGTGCTGATCACCACCGGCCTCACCGGCATGGCAGCCGCCTGGCTGTTCAACCTCAACATCATTCAAGGCCTGCTGATCGGCGCCATCGTCGGCTCCACGGACGCCGCAGCGGTGTTCTCGCTGCTGGGCGGCAAAGGCCTGAACGAACGGGTCACCGCCAGCCTGGAAATCGAATCCGGCAGCAACGATCCGATGGCGGTGTTCCTCACCGTCACCCTGATCGACATGCTCGCCAGCGGCCAGACTGGCCTGCACTGGAGCCTGCTGGGCCACCTGATCCGCGAGTTCGGCATCGGCGGCATCATCGGCCTGGGCGGCGGCTGGTTGATGCTGCAGATGGTCAACCGGATCAACCTGGCCAACGGCCTGTACCCGATCCTGGTGATTTCCGGCGGCCTTTTCGTGTTCGCCCTGACCAACGCCCTGCACGGCAGCGGCTTCCTCGCCGTTTACCTGTGCGGCCTGGTGATCGGCAACCGCCCGGTGCGCAGCCGGCACGGCATTTTGCATATGCTCGACGGCATGGCCTGGCTGGCACAGATCGGCATGTTCCTGGTGCTGGGCCTGCTGGTCACGCCCCATGATTTGCTGCCCATCGCGCTGCCGGCCCTGGGCCTGGCGCTGTGGATGATTCTCTTCGCACGGCCGCTGTCGGTGATCGTCGGCCTGTTGCCGTTCAAGGCCTTCCATGGCCGAGAGAAAGCCTTTATCGCCTGGGTCGGCCTGCGCGGTGCGGTACCGATCATTCTGGCGGTGTTCCCGCTGATGGCCGGCCTGCCCCACGCGCAGCTGTACTTCAACCTGGCGTTCTTTATCGTGCTGGTGTCGTTGCTGGTGCAGGGTACGAGCCTGCCGTGGGTCGCCAAACTGTTGAAAGTGACGGTACCGCCAGAGCCGGCGCCGATTTCCCGGGCGGCCCTGGAAGTGCACGTCACCAGCGAGTGGGAGCTGTTCGTCTACCGCCTGGGCGCCGAAAAATGGTGCATCGGCGCCGCCCTGCGGGAGCTGAAAATGCCCGAAGGCACGCGGATCGCCGCGCTGTTTCGTGGCCAGCAACTGCTCCATCCGTCGGGTAGTACGGTGCTCGAAGTCGATGATTTGCTGTGCGTAATCGGCCATGAACACAACTTGCCGGCCCTCGGCAAACTGTTCAGCCAGGCACCACAACGGGGCCTCGACCTGCGCTTCTTCGGTGACTTCGTCCTGGAAGGCGACGCCCAGCTGGGCGCGGTTTCGGCTCTGTACGGGCTCAAGCTCGAGGGCATCGACCCGGACATGCCACTGAGTCGTTTCATCACCCAGAAAGTCGGCGGGGCACCCGTGGTCGGCGACCAGGTGGAATGGAACAACACCATTTGGACCGTCGCGGTCATGGACGGGAACAAGATCGGCAAAGTCGGCGTCAGATTCCCCGAAGGAAGTCGCCCGGGCCCCGGACTCTTCCTCTAAACTGCGGGGCGACGGCGCGCCAGTCGATGTCGGGACGCCCCCTATTTTTCACCTTGCTCGACCGGTCTCTATGACAACCCTGCGCACTTTTCTCGCCACTGCCCTGCTGGGCCTGACTCTCTGCGTCGGCACCGTACACGCGGCCGACCCGCCCAGCATCGATTCCGTCCAGCAAACCCTGGACAAGCTGCCGGACCGCAAGCTGCCCGACGCCGACATGAAGGCGCTGCAAAGCATCCTGCAGCAAACGCTCACCTTCCTCGGCAACCAGCAGGACTACCAGCAGCGCCTGGTGGACCTCAAGCGCCAGCTCGAAGACGCGCCGCGCCAGACCGTCGACAACCAGCGCGAACTGACCCGCCTCAAGGCCACCAAGGTGATTCCCGTCGCCCAGCGCTATGCCACCTTGCCGGTGCCGCAACTTGAACAACTGCTGGTGCAGCGCACCACCCAGCAAGGCGACCTGCAAAAGGAACTGGCCGACGCCAACAGCCTGACCATCGCGGCCCAGACCCGACCCGAGCGCGCCCAGACCGAAATCAGCAGCAGCCAGACACGTATCCAGCAGATCAACGCGACCCTCAAGGCAGGCAAGGACAACGGCAAGACCCACAGCGGCGACCAGCGCAACCAGCTGAATGCCGAGTTGGCCGCACTCAACGCCCTGATTCCCCTGCGCCGCCAGGAACTGGCCGGCAACAGCCAACTGCAAGACCTGGGCAACAGCCAGCACGACCTGGTGCTGGAAAAGACCGCGCGCCTGGAGCAGGAAATCCAGGACCTGCAAACCCTGATCAACCAGAAACGCCTGGCCCAGTCCCAGGAAACCGTGACCCAGCAGTCCATCGAAGCCCAGAAGGCCGGGGGCAGCAGCCTGCTCGCCACGGAAAGCGCGGCCAACCTGAAACTGTCCGACTACCTGCTCAAAAGCACTGACCGGCTCAACGAGCTGACCCAGAAAAACCTGCAAACCAAGCAGCAACTGGACAGCGTGACCCAAAGCGACTCGGCGCTGGACGAGCAGATCAACGTGCTCAAGGGCAGCCTGTTGCTGTCCAAGATCCTCTACAAACAAAAGCAGGCCTTGCCGCGCCTGACCGTGGACCGCGACCTGGCGGATGACATCGCCAACATTCGCCTGTACCAGTTCGAGGTCAATCAACAGCGCGAACTGATCAGCACCCCGAGCACCTACGTCGACAGCTTGCTGGCCAACCAGCCGGCCGACCAGGTGACGCCACAACTGCGGCGCACCCTGCTGGAACTGGCGATCACCCGCAGCGACCTGCTGGAACGCTTGAGCCGGGAACTGAGCGCACTGCTCAACGAATCCATCACCCTGCAACTGAACCAGAAACAACTGCTGAGCACCGCCACCACCTTGCGGGCGACCCTCGACGAACAGATGTTCTGGATTCCCAGCAACAAGCCGCTGGATACCGAATGGCTGGAAACCGTACCGGCGCACCTGAGCAAACAGGTCAATACCCTGCCGTGGGCCTCCAGCGTCAGCGAGCTGTATGACGGCCTGACCCAGCGCCCGCTGCTGTTCCTGCCGCTGCTGTTGTTGATCGGCGCGCTGCTGTGGCGTCGCAGCTACCTGTATGCCCGGCTGAAAAAAATCCATATGGACATCGGCCACTTCAAACGCGACAGCCAGTGGCACACGCCGGTGGCGATCCTGGTGAATATCGCGCTGGCGATGCCGGTGGCCCTGGGCCTGGCACTCTGCGGCTATGCGCTGCAGATCGACGCCCGTGGGCAAAACGCCAACCTCGGCGCCGCCCTGCTGCAGATCGCCCAGGCGTGGCTGGTGTTCTACACCGCGTATCGGATCCTCGCGCCCGGCGGCGTCGCCGAGTTGCACTTCCGCTGGGAAAAACCCCAGGTCGAATTCCTCCAGGGCTGGGTACGCAAGCTCGGGCTCGTGGTACTGGCGTTGGTGGCCGTCGTGGCCATCGCCGAGCATCAGCCGGCAGCGCTGGCCGACGATGTGCTGGGCATCGGCGTGGTACTGACCTGCTACGCACTGATGGCGTGGCTGCTCGGGCGCCTGCTGCTCAACAGCCCGACTCATGAAAAAGCCTCGCTGTTTCGCAAGGCCGTGGGCCTGGTGTTTACGGCACTGCCGGTGGCGCTGTTTATCGCCGTATGCTTTGGCTACTACTACACCGCCCTCAAGCTCAGCGACCGGCTGATCAACACCTTGTACCTGCTGATGTTCTGGCTGGTGATCGAAGCCACCTTCGTACGTGGCCTGGGCGTAGCGGCACGGCGCCTGGCCTATGCGCGGGCCCTGGCCAAACGCCAGGCCGCCAAGGAAGCCGGTGATGGTGAAGCAGTGATCGAAGAGCCGACCCTGGACATCGAACAGGTCAACGAACAGTCGATGCGACTGATTCGCCTGGCGCTGCTGGGCGGCTTTATCGCTGCGTTGTACTGGGTGTGGTCCGACTTGATCTCGGTGTTTTCCTACCTGGACAACGTCACCCTCTACGAATACACCAGCGGCACCGGCGCCAATATCAGCATGGTGCCCATCAGCATCGGCGACTTGCTCGGCGCCCTGATCATCATCGGCATCACCTTCGCCCTGGCGCGCAACCTGCCCGGCCTGCTGGAAGTGTTGGTGCTGTCCAAGCTCGACCTGGCCCAGGGCAGCGCCTACGCCACCACCACCTTGCTGTCCTACGTGATTGCCGGCGTCGGGTTTGTCTCCACCCTGTCGACCCTCGGCGTGAGCTGGGACAAGTTGCAATGGCTGGTGGCCGCGCTGTCGGTGGGGTTGGGTTTCGGGATGCAGGAAATCTTCGCCAACTTCATCTCTGGCATCATGATCCTGTTCGAGCGGCCGGTACGGATCGGCGACACCATCACCATCGGCAACCTGTCGGGCACGGTGAGCAAGATCCGCATCCGTGCCACCACCATCACCGACTTCGACCGCAAGGACATCATTGTCCCGAACAAGACGTTCATCACCGGGCAACTGATCAACTGGTCGCTGACCGACACCATCACCCGGGTCACCCTGAAACTGGGCGTGGACTACGGCTCGGACCTGGACCTGGTGAAGGAATTGCTGCTCAAGGCCGCCGCCGAAAACCCACGCGTGTTGAAGGACCCGGCGCCCCACGTGTACTTCCTCAACTTCGGTGAAAGCACCCTCGATCACGAACTGCGCATGCATGTACGGGACCTGGGCGACCGCAACCCGGTGATCGATGAGGTCAACCGCTTCATCAACCGCGAGTTCAAGAACCACCACATCAACATCTCGTTCCGGCAGATGGAGGTTTACCTGAAGAACCTGCATGGCCAGGAATACAAGCTGGTGCCGGTGGAAGAAGAAAACCGGACCATCCTGCCGCCCGCCCAGGACCAGGACCTGCCCGAGCCGCCGCCCGCCAAACTCGACTAAACGCGCTCTCCCCAGCAGAATGGTCGGACATTCTGCTCAGGAGATGGCCGTTGAAAGCCCTCGACGAACTGACCTTCGACAACCGCTTCGCCCGCCTGGGCGACGGCTTCTCAACCCATGTGCTGCCCGAGCCCATCGACGAACCGCGTTTAGTGGTGGCGAGCGAGGCAGCCATGGCGCTGCTGGATCTCGACCCCGCCGTGGCCGAAACACCGGTATTTGCCGAGCTGTTCGGCGGGCACAAGCTGTGGGCCGAGGCCGAGCCGCGGGCGATGATCTATTCCGGGCATCAGTTTGGCTCGTACAACCCGCAACTGGGGGATGGCCGCGGATTGTTGCTGGGCGAGGTGTACAACCAGGCCGGCGAGCATTGGGACCTGCACCTCAAGGGTGCCGGGCAAACCCCGTACTCGCGCATGGGCGATGGTCGTGCGGTGTTGCGCTCGTCGATCCGGGAGTTTCTGGCGTCGGAAGCACTGCATGCGCTGGGCATTCCCAGCAGTCGTGCGCTGTGTGTGATCGGTTCCACCACGCCGGTGTGGCGCGAGAAACAGGAGCGCGCCGCCATGGTGCTGCGCCTGGCCCACAGCCACGTGCGCTTTGGGCATTTCGAATATTTCTACTACACCAAGAAGCCTGAATTGCAGAAGCAATTGGCGGAGCACGTGCTGTCCCTGCACTTCCCGGAATGCATGGAACAGCCCGAGCCGTACCTGGCGATGTTCCGCGAAATCGTCGAGCGTAATGCCGAGTTAATCGCCAAGTGGCAGGCCTATGGGTTCTGCCATGGAGTGATGAACACCGACAACATGTCGATCCTCGGCATCACCTTCGACTTCGGGCCGTTTGCATTTTTGGACGATTTCGACGCGCAGTTCGTCTGCAACCACTCGGACCATGAAGGGCGTTACTCCTTCAGCAACCAGGTGCCGATCGGGCAGTGGAACCTGAGCGCTCTGGCCCAGGCGTTGACGCCGTTTATCAGCGTCGAGGCGCTGCGGGAAACGCTGGGGCTGTATCTGCCGTTGTTCCAGGCCCACTACCTGGACCTGATGCGCCGCCGACTGGGCCTCACCACCGCCGAAGATGACGATCAGAAACTGGTGGAGCGCCTGCTGCAACTGATGCAGAACAGCGGCGTCGACTACACCCTGTTCTTCCGCCGGCTGGGGGATGAATCCGCCGCATTAGCCGTGGCGCGGTTGCGCGACGATTTTGTCGACCTCAAGGGATTTGATGAGTGGGCGGACCTGTACAAAGCCCGTGTGGAACGCGACGCCGGCGGCACAGAAGAACAGCGACGTGAGCGGATGCATGGGGTGAATCCGCTTTATATCCTGCGCAACTACCTGGCGCAGAACGCCATCCAGGCGGCGGAGCTTGGGGATTACAGCGAAGTGCGCCGGCTGCATGAAGTGCTGAGCAAACCGTTTGAAGAGCAGCCGGGGATGGAGCAATACGCTCAGCGGCCGCCGGATTGGGGGAAGCATTTGGAGATTAGTTGTTCGTCGTAGGAGTTAAACCCGAGCGACATATAAAGAAATAAATACCGGACGCGCCTGACATCATTAAACATCTCTTCGGCCTAGGGTTGGCCTGTTGCAATCACGCAACAAACCTAAGCAGATATGAAATGGAGGTGCGTCATGGGCGTCGATGTTCCAAACCTGGAATCGGTGTGCGATCACGCTACACCCGAGAAATATTCCGCTGTCCGTCTACACATGGACTTGTCCTTCCCTCACCACGACCTTTCCCAGGTCAATGCCTGGCTGGAAAAGCGGGCATGGAAGCCACTTGAGCTGTTTTTGGTTGAGCGATATCCACAGCACAAGGAAGTAATAGCGCTGTGGCTCCAAGGGAGCCAAGCCAGGGCCGAGGCGAATGAGCCTGTCGCCACTCTGCGCGCAGTGAATACGTAAGCAGTGGTACAGAGGAGCTGGAGCATCAGGCCGTGACCCCAGGCCTTAGGGTCGTGGTGGCCAGGACGCTGGTCAGTGCGGTTGTTTTCGACGCTCTTGTTCCTCTTTCTCCGTTAATCGCTCAGGACTTGAGTGTTTCTCCGGCATTCTTTCAAGGCATGCTCGGCTTGTGCCTGATGGCTTTCGCATTCAGCCAGTTGTTTTCAACGCCGCTGGTCAACCGACTGGGAACCAGCGTCAGCCTGGCCGGTGCATCGGTGCTGATCGCGCTGCTATGTGTCGCAGTGGCGTTATCAACAAGCGCCCTCATGCTATCGATCATCTTTACTTTCATGTTCATCGCCAACGCGGTGGCAGCAACCTCTTCACGCCTTTGGCTACGTCAACGACTCAGGCAAGCAACCTTCCAAAGCGCAACAGCTTATCTCTTGAGTGCTATTAGCGTCCTTACGGTACTAAGCCCGCCGACTCTGCTGGCGGCAGCCTCGTTTTGGGGGTGGAGATGGGTTTTTGGCGTACTCGGTTGCCTGCTTTTTATAATCGGCCTGGGACTTCTGGCCACTCATCACGGCAAGGCAACCGACCAAGGCCAACAGGCTGCAACTGAAACCCAATCTTTACTAGGGAAACACCCGAAATTCATCTGCGGTTTACTGCTTGCACTCCTGATACAGAGCGCCTTCACACAGCTGAACCTCAGCAAGGCGTTTGCCCTGCAGGGAGTTTTTCATCTCTCACCACAAGCAACAGGCATGATCCTTTCAGGTTGGGCGGCGCTGGTAGCGGCAGGTTTTTTCTTTTCAGGGAAAGCCGTCACACGATTCAGTGACGCCCAACGCCTAAATGCAGGATCCGCCTCTCAGTGCCTCGCCGCACTGTTGATGGTAGCGGCATGGCTACATGTCAATATCTACCTTTACCTGGCAGCTGCAGCAGCAACCAGTATTGCCTTCTGCATTTTGTTGCCCCTTGCGACCGGCTGGGCACTGGATATCGACGCGTCTCACCAAGCCAAAGCTTCTGCGGTTTTCGGATGCATCACTGTGGCCGGGGCAGGATTATTAACCTGGCTAGGGTCTCAATGGAATGCACCACTGCTTTTCACTCTGATGCTGGTGATTGGGGGTTGTGCTGTGGGCAACGTGTTTGCCTGCCAACTGGCACGAAAGAAGATTGGGCACTGATGGCTTATGACTAACGCTATTAGCCATTTACAGGCATCGGACGATGCTCAAGGTCATAACCTTCGATCCAATCACCGATGATATCTAACATCCCAATCAGCGCGTGGCTTTCGTCCTCCCCAACCTCATCCAGCAACTCGTCGAGCGCCATAACCAAAATATCGTAATCCTTCTCGGTCTTGGGCTTACGCAAGAGAGCAGAAACAAAAGGCCAATGTTCGATAGCCTGCTTGACGATTTCGCTCATGTTGCCCTCTCTTTCAGTTGTTCCTTGATAAACCAAGTCGTCGGCTCCAAATAGAACCCATTGGCCACTTTCACGGAGCCCAGCATGTCCGACTCTCTAGTAATTCCCTGCCCCCACTGCAACGGTCTTAACCGCATCCCCAATGAACGCCTGGGCGATGCGCCTAAATGCGGGCGCTGCAAGCAACCGGTGCTGCTGAGCAAACCCTTTGAGCTGAAACAGGGCGATTACGCCAGCCAGATCAAGGGCGACCTGCCGTTGCTGGTGGACGTGTGGGCCGAATGGTGCGGGCCGTGCAAGTCGTTTGCACCGGTGTTTGAGCAGGCCGCCGGGCAGTTGGCCGGGAAGTGCCGATTGGCCAAGCTCGATAGCGAGGCCAATCAGCAGTTATCCGCTCAGTTGGGGATTCGCTCGATTCCCAGCCTGATCCTGTTCAAGAATGGCCGGGAAGTGGCGCGTCAGAGCGGTGCGTTTCCGTTACCGCAATTGATGAGCTGGCTGCGCAGTCAGGGTGTTTGAGGTAACGGGACACCCCGGTCCATCACTTGCCCCATCAGCAATACGCCCAATTCGCTCAATTGATGAATGGCCAACGCGACATCGCGCTGCTTGCCGGTGAGGTCGTCGGAAAGGTCGAGCAAGAGGGTGGTGACTGAGGAGAAGGTTTCGTAGGTATTGAGGATCAGGGTTTCGGTGGCTTGGCCGGGGCTGACTGTAAAAAGGTACGACGGGGGATTTGGAGTAGCTTTAAACATGGTCGACATTCCTGATTGGAGCCGCCATCTGATCGCTACTAAACGAATTAGGGTGGCAGCTGTACGCAGGTTAGTAGACCGGGAAATGTCGAAGCCGGCGCGCCCGAAGACGCCCTACGCACAGCTACCATCAAGCACAGACTCAGCGCCTGAAAGATGAAGCTTATGCACTTAACGACAAACACTCGGGCTACTAAACCCGATCACTGAGAATTCAGCGACCGAGCAACCTTAGAGACGCCCATCCAGACGCACAAGCCGGCGGATTCTGGCGTAACTGTAGGCAACGGCGCAAGACGACGATTTCCCTGTAGGAACAAAGACCAAATGTGGGAGCGGGCTTGCTCGCGAATGCGGTGAGTCAGTCAATAGAGAATTCGACTGATCCACCGCATTCGCGAGCAAGCCCGCTCCCACATGGGTGATGTGTTGCCTGCTAAATCACGCGTTTTCCAGCAAGTTATGCAATTCCACAAACTGCTGTGTCAGCTTGTGCCGTGGGTCCATGTGGATCAGCGGCATGTTCGCCTGGTGCGATTCACGCATGCGCACCGAACTGGTGAGGTACACCGGCAGTACCGGCAAACCTTCGGCAATCAATTCATCCAGCATCTGCTGCGGCAGGCTCGCCCGGGCCTGGAACTGGTTGACCACGATGCCTTCCACTTCCAGCCCTTCGTTGTGGTCTTCCTTCAATTCTTCGATCTCGGCCAACAGGCCATACAGCGCCTGGCGGGAGAAGCTGTCGCAATCGAAGGGGATCAACACGCGATCAGCGGCAATCAGCGCTGAAACGGCATAAAAGTTCAGCGCCGGCGGCGTATCCAGGTAGATCCGGTCGTAGTCCTCGCTCAATTCATCCAGCAGCTTTCGCAGCTTGTTGATCTTGTGCTTGGCCTCGAGCTTGGGCTGCAGGTCTGCCAGTTCCGCGGTGGCGGTGATGACGTGCAGGTTGTCGAACGGGGTTTCGTAGATATCCACCTGGTTCTTCTTCGAAAACGGCCCGGAAGACAGGGTTTGCTTGAAGAAGTCGGCGATTCCCATGGGGATATCGTCTCCGGTCAGCCCGGTGAGGTACTGGGTAGAGTTAGCCTGGGCATCGAGGTCCACCAACAGGGTTCGATAGCCTTCGCTGGCGCTGACCGCCGCCAGGTTGCAGGCAATGCTGGACTTGCCAACACCGCCTTTTTGGTTGAACACCACGCGCCGCATGGAAAAACCTCCGTGTATCAATGAATGACCCGAGTGTAGAGGGCAAAAGCGCCCGTTAGCTACCTCGTTTGTTCCTGTACTACAGCATCAGAGGCTCTATCTCGCATAACAATTTCCCGTCTGTCCGACACAGCAGGAATTGCCTGACACCTGCTGCCCTACCTGCATGATGGACAATCGGTAATTCTTTCCAGCGAATTTGTAATCATCCGTGAACAATTCTTTACCAAAGTTTGCTAGAACCCCGCAGCACCGGGATAATGCGCGCCATTCGGCGATTGCACCCTGTCCCGGTATTCGGGGCCAATGGCCGCACAAGGAAGCCCGCAGGGGCGGGATAACTTCTCAGTGATCAATTTCAACATCGCCCAATGGCGCGCCTGGGCTCCCGGGCTCGAAAGCGCGGACGACTGGCGCACCTGGTGCCGGCAGCCGACATTGCTCGCCCGCAGCGACGCGGCACCCGACGTGTCCTTCCTGCCGGCCATGCAGCGCCGGCGCCTGAGCCGCCTGGCGCGCATGGCCTTCAGTGTGGGCTGGCCCCTGGCCGAAGGCTTGCAACAGCTGCCATTGGTGTTTGTTTCCCGTCACGGCGAAACCCCACGCACCCTCGATATTCTCAGCGACCTGGCCAACGACGAGCCCCTGTCGCCGACCCAGTTCAGCCTGTCGGTGCATAACGCGGTGATTGGCCTGTGGTCGATCCTGCGCAATGAAACCAGTGAAATGACCGCCCTCGCCGCCGCCGGCGATGGCCTGGAGCACGGCATGCTCGAAGCCGCTGCCCTGCTCAATGAAGGCGCACCGGCTGTATTGCTGATCATTACCGAGGAACAGCCCCCCGAAGCCTATGCGCGCTGGATCGAGGACGTGCCCTTCCCCTACGCCCTCGGCCTGCTGCTGACACCGGGCGACGAGTGGCAGCTGGAACTGAATACAGCCGCTGTCCAACCCACCACCAAAGCCCAGTGGCCCCACGCCCTGAACCTGCTGCGCACCCTGCTGAACGAAGAGGGCGCCTGCCAACATGCCTGGAAGAACCGAGTATGGAACTGGCAACGCAAGTCCTGACCGAAAAGCCCCGGAAGGCCTACTACTGGCGCCTGTTCGCCACTGCCACCGCCTTCGGCCTGTTTGGCCTCGGCGGCCTGTGCCTGCGTGTGCTGGTGTTCCCGCTGCTCAGTTGCCTGCCGGGTGATGCCAAACAGCATCAGCGACGCGCCCGCCACACCATCAGCTGCCTGTTCTGGTTGTTTATCCGCATGATGATGCGCCTGGGCATCCTGACCTACAGCGTCGAAGGCGCGGAAAAGCTCGGCCGCCCGGGCCAGATGATCATTGCCAACCACCCATCGCTGGTGGACGTGGTGTTCCTGATCGCCCAGATGCGCCAGACCAACTGCGTGGTCAAGCAGAGCCTGTGGCAGAACCCGTTCACCCGGGGCCCGGTGCGCGACGCCGGTTACATCAGCAACGACGGCAGCGCCGACATGCTCGACGCCGCCGCCGATGCCCTGCGGGACGGCCAGACCCTGATCATTTTCCCGGAAGGCACCCGCACCTCACCGGGCCAGGCACCGACCTTTCATCGCGGCGCCGCCGCCATTGCCCTGCGCGGTGCGAGCATCATCACTCCGGTAGTGATCAAGGTCAGCCCCACCACACTGACCAAGGCCGAACCCTGGTATCGCATCCCGAATCGCCGCTTTCACTTCAGTTTGCGCGTGGGTGCCGATATAGAACCACAGGCGTTTGCCGCACAAGGGCCCGCGCCCCAGGCATCACGCAAGCTCAACGATTACCTGCACCAGTATTTTATTAAGGAGCTCGCCGAAGATGAGCAACCCACATAGCCTTGAGCACGACATAAAAACGCTGATCATCGAGGCCCTGGGCCTGGAAGACATCAGCGAGAGCGACATCGGCAACGAGCAAACCCTGTTCGGCGAAGGCCTTGGCCTGGATTCAGTCGACGCCCTGGAATTGGGCCTGGCGATCCAGAAAAAGTACGGCATCAAGATCGATGCCGACGCCAAGGACACCCGCAATCACTTCACCAACGTGGCCAGCCTCGCGGCGTTCGTCACGGCCCGACAGGCAGCTTGAGACCGTACCATGCAAACTCGTGACGATATTTTCAACACCTTGCGCGACGCCCTGGTGGAACTGTTTGAACTGGAACCGGAACGCGTCACGCTCGACGCCAACCTGTACCAGGACCTGGAAATCGACAGCATTGATGCAGTTGACCTGATCGACCACATCAAGCGCCAGACCGGCAAGAAAATCGCCGCCGAAGAGTTCAAGGCCGTGCGTACCGTGAATGACGTGGTCGAGGCGGTCTACCGTCTGGTTCAACCGGCCGCATGAGCCGGCTGATCGGCCTTGGCCTGTTGCTGGCGGGGCTGCTGTACCCTTTTGCGGTGTATTACGGCACTGAGCATTTTGCCCCGTGGCAATTTGGCCTGCTGCTGGGCAGCCTGTGGCTGTTGCGCGCCCTGACCGGCGCCAGGCGCCCGGGCAGCCGCTGGATGGCGGCGGCGATCATTGTCTTTTGCCTGCTGCTCGCCTGGTTCGACAACCCGCAGATGCTGCGCTGGTACCCGAGCCTGGTCAGCGCCTTCATGCTGGCACTGTTCGGCCTGAGCCTGAAATACGGGCCGCCGATGGTCGAGCGCCTGGCGCGCATGAGCGAGCCGCAACTGCCCGAAGAAGCGATTGTGTATACCCGCCAGGTCACCGTGGTGTGGAGTGTATTTTTCCTGTGTAACGGCCTGCTCGCCGCCGCGCTCACCCTGTGGGCGCCGCTGAGCTGGTGGACGTTGTACAACGGCATGATCGCCTACGGGCTGATGGGGCTGTTGTTTGCCGTGGAATGGCTGGTACGACAAAGGGTTCGAGGCCGCGTATGAATTGGTTGAATCTTGAGCACTTGCTGCTTGAGCCTGTGGAGCAGCGTTTGGTGACCACCGAACCTGCCCTGGATCACCCACACCTGTGGGAGAAGTCCCTGAGCCTGGCCGCCGGGTTGCAAGCCCGGGGCATCCAGCGCCTGGCGGTGTACCTGGAAGATGCCGGCTTGCTGGCGATCGCCCTGCTGGGTGCGTGGCGCGCAGGCGTCAGCGTGTTGTTGCCCGCTGACCTGCAACCACAAACGCGCCAACGCTGGGATGATGTCGTCGATGCCTGGCTGACCAAAGCTGGCGACCTGGATGCGCTGTATCAAGGGCCATTAAGCGCCGCGGCCCTGGACCTGGACGCCTGCTGCCTGAGCCTGTGCACCTCCGGCTCCAGCGGCGAGCCTAAGCGCATCGACAAAACCCTGCGGCAGATGGCCAATGAAGTCCAGGCGCTGGAAACCTTGTGGGGCGCCGACCTCGGCGAGGCGTGCATCATCGGCAGCGTCGCCACCCAGCATATCTATGGCTTGCTGTTCCGGGTGCTGTGGCCGTTGTGTGCCGGGCGCACCTTTGTGCGCCAACAGTTGGCATTTCCCGAGGACTTGCAGCGCGCCAGCCGCGAGCATGCGCAATTTGCCTGGGTCGCCAGCCCGGCGCTCCTCAAGCGCATGGGTGACAACCTCGACTGGCCAGCGCTTACACCGGTCAAACGGGTGTTTTCCTCCGGCGGCGCCTTGCCCCTTGAAGCCGCCGGCAGCCTGCATCAGCGTTTGCAGCAATGGCCGACGGAAATCCTCGGCAGCTCGGAAACCGGCGGCATCGCCTGGCGCCAGGGCGAACAACCGTGGCAGCCGTTTGCCGACGTGCAGCTGAGCCAGGACGCCGACGGCGCCTTGCGCATCGCCTCGCCATACTTGCCCGCCGGCCATGTCGAACAGACCGCCGACGCCGCCACCATCCACGCCGACGGCCGCTTCGAATTGCTCGGCCGCCTGGACCGCATCGTCAAGCTGGAAGAAAAACGCATCTCCCTGCCGATGCTGGAACAGGCGCTGATGGACCATGCCTGGGTCGCTGAAACGCGCCTGGGCGTGGTGCAGGAAAACCGCGCCTCCCTCGGCGCCCTCGTGGTGCTCAGCGCAGGCGGCTTGCATGCCCTGCGTAACCAGGGCCGGCGCACCGTCACCCAAACCCTGCGCCAGCACTTGAGCCAACACTGCGAAGCCCTGGCGCTGCCCCGCCGCTGGCGCCTGTTGCGCCAATTGCCGCTGAACACCCAAGGCAAGCTGCCCCAGGCCGACGTCGAAGCCCTGCTGCTGGCACCGCGCCCGAAAGCCCCGGAAGTACTGGAACAAGTCGAAGCCAACGGTGAATGGACCCTGCAACTGGCGATCCCGCCGGACCTCGCCTACTTCAGCGGCCACTTCCCGCAAACCCCGGTGCTACCGGGCGTGGTGCAAGTGGATTGGGCGCTGAGCCTGGGCCAGCAACTGCTCAAGCTGCCGGGGCCGTTCGCCGGGATGGAAGTGCTCAAGTTCCAGCAACTGGTACGCCCGGATGACCGGATCGAACTGCACCTGCGGTTCGACCAGGAGCGCGGCAAGTTGTACTTCGCCTACCGCAATGAGGCGGCCGCCTGCTCCAGTGGGCGGATCGTGCTGGGGAGGGTCAGTGATTAAGCTTTTGTGGCGAGGGAGCTTGCTCCCGCTGGAGTGCGCAGCGCTCCCAACCCAGGCACTGTGGTTTATCAGGCAAATCGGTGTCGCCTGTGTTGGGGCCGCTTCGCAGCCCAGCGGGAGCAAGCTCCCTCGCCACGCACAGCGCTTCTGCCAATGGGGTACCTGTTATGCATAACCCCTGCGCCTTGATCCCGGTCTACAACCACGAGGCCGCCGTGCCCGCCGTGGTTCATAGCGTGCTGTCCAGCGGCCTGCCATGCCTGCTGGTAGACGACGGCAGCAGCGCCGCCTGCGCCGCCGTGCTGGCGCAACTGGCAACCCTCGACAACGTGTCCCTGCTGACCCTGCCCGCCA
Source organism: Pseudomonas sp. D8002 (assembly GCF_013385695.1). Lineage (NCBI taxonomy): Bacteria > Pseudomonadati > Pseudomonadota > Gammaproteobacteria > Pseudomonadales > Pseudomonadaceae > Pseudomonas > Pseudomonas sp. D8002. Next base: position 82,700 of record NZ_JACAPM010000004.1, on the reverse strand, counting down.
ACCAGGGCAAAGGCGCCGCCGTCATGGCCGGCTTTCGCGAAGCCGCACGCCTGGGCTTCACCCACGCCCTGCAAGTGGACGCCGACGGCCAGCACGACCTGCGGGAAGTCGGTACCTTCCTCGACGCCTCCCGCGCCCACCCGAATGCGGTGATCTGCGGCTACCCGGAATACGACGACAGCGTGCCCAAGGGCCGCCTTTACGCGCGCTACCTGACCCACGTTTGGGTGTGGATCAACACCTTGTCGCTGCAGATCCGCGACTCCATGTGCGGCTTTCGCGTGTACCCACTGCCACCGACCCTGGCCTTGATGGACTCGGCCAGCATCGGCAAACGCATGGATTTCGACTCCGACATCCTGGTGCGCCTGGCCTGGCGCAACCAGCCGATGCGCTGGCTGCCGACCAAGGTGCACTACCCCGCCGACGGCCTGTCGCACTTTCGCCTGTTCCATGACAATGCGCTGATTTCCTCCATGCACACCCGGCTGTTCTTCGGCATGTTGGTGCGCGCGCCGATGATCCTCTGGCGCCGGTGGCAGGCATGAGCCAGGACACCAAGCACTGGGCCGACCGCGAGGAGCGCGGCAGCTTCTGGCTGATGAAATTCACCGCCTTCGCCGCCAAGGTCCTCGGGCGCCGGCTGCTGAGCCCGCTGCTCTACGGCATCGTTTTCTACTTCTTTCTGTTCGGCCGCACGGCCCGCCAAAGCGCCTGGCAATACCAGCAGCGCCTGGCCGACTGGAGCCGGCGCGACGACCTGCGCCCTACCCACAGAAGCGTCTTCGGCCAGTTCATGGCGTTCGCCGACGCCCTGCTGGACAAGCTCGACGTATGGAACGGCAAGTTGCGCCTGGAGCAGATCGAAATCATCGACCCGGCCCAACTGCGCGGCCAACTGCGTAGCGAACGCGGGCAGATGCTGGTGGGCGCGCACCTGGGCAATCTTGAGGTGTGCCGCGCCCTCGCCGAGCTTGGCGAAAAGGTCACCATGAACGTGCTGGTGCACACCAAGCACGCTGAACGTTTCAACCGGATTCTGGGCGAAGCCGGGGCGACCAATCTGCGCCTGATCCAGGTCAGCGAACTTGACCCGGCAGTGATGATGCTGCTCAGCCAGCGCCTCGACGACGGCGAGTGGCTGGCGATTGCCGGCGACCGCGTACCGCTGCATGGCGGGCGCACGGTACGCGTGGATTTCCTCGGCCATGACGCCGCCTTCCCCCAAGGCCCGTGGCTGTTGGCCGGTTTGCTGAAATGCCCGGTCAACCTGCTGATGTGCTTGAAGCACCAAGGCCGTTATCGCCTGATCATCGAGCCTTTTGCCCAGTTGATCGAATGGAAACGCAGCGACCGCCAGCAGGTGATCGCACAATGGACCGCCCGCTACGCCGAGCGCCTGGGCCAGTTCTGCCTGGAAGCGCCCCAACAATGGTTCAACTTTTACCCTTTCTGGAAGACCGATGACGACGCATCTTGAGCCGGTAACCTTCGGCGAAATTCCCCTGCGCATCGAAGACGTGCTGGCCCTGGCCAACCGTCAGGCGCCGACTCAACTGCAAGCCGATGCCAAGTACCGCCAGCGCATCGCCAAGGGCGCGCAGTTCCTGGATTCGTTGCTGGACAAGGAAGGCGTGATCTACGGCGTGACCACCGGCTACGGCGACTCGTGCGTGGTGGCGGTGCCGCTGGAGCACGTCGAAGCGCTGCCCCGCCACCTCTACACGTTCCACGGCTGCGGCCTGGGCAAGTTGCTGGATGCGCAAGCCACCCGCGCGGTGCTGGCGGCGCGGTTGCAGTCGCTGTGCCATGGCGTGTCGGGCGTGCGCGTGGAGTTGCTGGAGCGCCTGCACGCGTTCCTGGAATTTGACGTGCTGCCGCTGATTCCGGAAGAAGGCTCGGTAGGCGCCAGCGGTGACTTGACGCCGCTGTCCTACGTGGCCGCAACCTTGTCAGGCGAGCGCGAAGTGCTGTTCCGTGGCGAACGCCGCCAGGCGGCGGAGGTGCACCGCGAGCTGGGCTGGGACCCGCTGGTACTGCGCCCGAAAGAGGCCCTGGCACTGATGAACGGCACCGCCGTGATGACCGGCCTCGCCTGCCTGGCCTTCGCCCGCGCCGACTACCTGCTGCAACTGGCCACGCGCATCACCGCGCTGAACGTGGTGGCGCTGCAAGGCAACCCGGAGCATTTCGACGAGCGCCTGTTCGCCGCCAAGCCACACCCGGGGCAGATGCAAGTCGCCGCCTGGCTGCGCAAGGATCTGGCGATTGACGCGCCGACCGCGCCGCTGCATCGCCTGCAAGACCGTTACTCCCTGCGCTGCGCGCCCCACGTCCTGGGCGTGCTGGCCGACAGCCTGAACTGGTTGCGCTCGTTCATCGAGATCGAACTCAACAGCGCCAACGACAACCCGATCATCGACGCCGAAGAAGAACGCGTGCTGCACGGCGGCCACTTCTACGGCGGCCACATCGCGTTCGCCATGGACAGCCTCAAGACCCTGGTGGCCAACGTCGCCGATCTGCTGGACCGCCAGCTCGCGCTGCTGGTGGACGTGCGTTACAACCACGGCTTGCCGAGCAATTTGTCCGGTGCGCCAGCCGAGCGGGCGATGATCAACCACGGCTTCAAGGCTGTGCAGATCGGCACCAGCGCCTGGACCGCCGAAGCGCTGAAAAACACCATGCCGGCCAGCGTGTTCTCGCGCTCCACCGAGTGCCACAACCAGGACAAGGTGAGCATGGGCACCATCGCCGCCCGCGATGCGATTCGTGTGCTGGAACTGACCGAACAAGTCGCCGCCGCCACCTTGCTCGCCGCCAACCAGGGCGTATGGCTGCGGGCTCAGGCAGAAGACGCGCGCCCGCTGCCCCCGGCGCTGGCTGCCATGCACATCGAACTGGCCAAAGACTTCCCGCCGGTCATCGAAGACCGCGCCCTGGAAGGCGAACTGCGCCTGTGCCTGAAACGCATCGCCGAGCAACACTGGAGGCTGCATGCGTAGCCCCGGCGTGTTGCACTGCGACACTGAAATCCTCGTGCCGTTTTTCGACATCGACACCATGAACGTGGTGTGGCACGGGCACTACGTAAAGTACCTGGAAGTCGCCCGCTGCGCCTTGCTGGACAAGATCGACCACAACTACACGGCGATGCTGCAAGCGGGCTACGCCTGGCCGGTGATCGACATGCAACTGCGCTATGTGCGCGGTGCAACCTTCGGCCAGACCATCAACGTGCGCGCCAGCCTGGTGGAGTGGGAGAACCGCTTGAAGGTCAATTACCTGATCAGCGACAAGGCCACCGGTGAACGCCTGACCCGCGCCAGCACCGTGCAAGTGGCGGTGGAAATTGCCAGCCGCGAAATGCAGTTGGCGTCGCCAAAAATATTCACTGACGCCATAGAGAGAGCCTTGAAATGAGATTCCCTGTGGGAGCGGCGGTGCGACGATTCGACTTGCTCGCGAAAATCGTCAACGATAACGCAGGCCGCCTGACACCCCGTGGCGCCCTCAGGTTCTTCGCGAGCAAGTCGAATCGTCGCACCGCCGCTCCCACAGGAATCGCCTTCATTCTGTTGTTAAGCATTCCAGGCCTGGCCCATGCTTTCGACCTGCAACAACTCAGTGATCAGCTTGCAAAGCCAACGGTGATCCACGGCAACTTCATCCAGGAAAAACACCTGCGCGCGCTGCCGCAGCCGCTGACCAGCAAGGGCACGTTTGTCCTGGCCAAGGATCACGGCCTGCTGTGGCTGCTGAAAACCCCGCTGCAACAGGACTACCGCATCAGCGCCAACGGCATCGCCCGGCGTGACGCCAACGGCTGGCAATTGCTGCCGAACAAGAGCGCCGGCGCCGAGCAGAATCGTTTGTTCCTCGCGGTGTTGCAGGGCGACAGCAGCGGCTTGCAGCGTGACTTCGAGCTGCAACTGCAAGGCGAAGCCCAGCAGTGGAAACTCACGCTGATCCCGCGCTCGCTGCTGCTCAAGCAGGTGTTCACCCAAATCAATATCGACGGCGGCGAACTGGTGCAGAAGATCGAGCTGCTGGAAACCCAGGGCGACAGCACCGTACTGCGCATGCAGGACAGCACCAGCAGCCAGCCCTTGAGCGACGCGGAGCAACACGACTTTGCCGAGTGAACGCTGGTTGCCGCGCCTGTTCCTGATCCTGCTGGTGGCCGTGTTGGCCCTGGCGGGCTGGCAATGGCGCCATGGCGCACCGCTGTCGGCGAACCTGATGGAACTGGTGCCCGGCACCGCGCCGGATGCGCTGGAGCTGCGCGCCGAACAGCGCATGCAGGAACCACTGAACCGCGAAATGCTGGTGCTGGTGGGGCATGCCGACCGGCAAAAAGCCGTGGCCATGGCGACGCAATTGGGCGAAGCCTGGCAAGCCAGCGGCCTGTTTGAAAAGGTCCAGTGGAACCTCCAAGCCGACCTGCCAGCCCTGCGTCAGCAGTTGCTGCAAGGCCGGCTGGCGATGCTCTCGGCCAAGGATCGCGAGCAACTGATCGACGAGCCCCAGGCGTTTATTCAGCAGCGGGTTCAGGCGCTGTTCGACCCGTTCACCGGCTTCAGCCTGGTGCCGAGCCAGGACGATTGGCTGGGCCTCACCGGGCGCATCCAGAACAGCCAGCCGCAACACGGTTCGGTGCAGCTGGATATCGGCAGCGGCGCGCTGATCGCCGATGCCGACGGCAAAAGCTGGGTACTGCTGCGGGCCCGCACCACCGGCAATGCCTTCGACATGAAACTGCCGCTGCAAGTGGCTGACCTGCTCAAGGCCAGCCGCGAGCAGGCCGACCAGCAAGGCGCGCAATTGCTCGCCGCAAGCGGCCTGCTGTATGCAGCCAATGGTCAGCAGCAGGCCACCCGGGAAATCACTTGGGTCGGCGGCGGCGCGACGGTAGGCATCCTGTTATTGCTGCTGCTTGCGTTCCGCCGCTGGCGGGTGTTGCTGGCGTTCGTGCCGGTGCTGGTGGGCATGCTGTTTGGTGCGGTGGCCTGTGTGGCGCTGTTCGGGCATATGCATGTGATCACGCTGGTGCTGGGCTCGAGCCTGATCGGCGTGGCGGTGGATTACCCGCTGCATTACCTGTCCAAGAGCTGGAGCATGAGCCCTTGGCGCAGTTGGCCGGCCTTGCGCCTGACCTTGCCGGGCCTGAGCCTGAGCCTGGCCACCAGTTGCATCGGTTACCTGGCCCTGGCGTGGACGCCGTTCCCGGCGCTGACGCAAATCGCGGTGTTCTCCGCTGCCGGTCTGGTGGGCGCTTACCTGTCGGCCGTGTGCCTGTTGCCGGCCTTGCTCAAAGGCGTCGAGCTGCGCCCGGCGCAATGGCCCCTGCGCATTGCCGAGTTCCTGCTGAGCGTGCGCGAGTCGCTGCTCAAGCGCCTGCCAAGCCCGGTGTTGCTGGTACTGGTGTTGGTGTTTTGCGCCGGTGGGCTGTGGCACCTGAACAGCAAAAACGATATCCGCCAGTGGATCGGTGCGCCGCCGCAGTTGCTGCAGGAAGCCCAGGCCGTTGCGCGGATTACCGGGTTCCAGCCCACCAGCCAGTTCTTTCTGGTACGGGCGGACAATCAACCGCAATTGCTGGAGCGCCAGGCCGCGCTGAGCCAGCGCCTGGATCAGCTGGTGAACATGGACAAGCTCCAGGGTTACCTGGCGCTCAACCAGTTGGTCAGCGCGCCGGCAGAGCAACAGCAACTGCGCGAGGCCCTGAAAAAGCTGCCGCACTACTGGCAGCCATTGCTGGACCTCGGTGTGCCCGCCAGCGCGCTGCAAGCCGAGCTGGCCCAGTTGCAGGCCTTGCCCACCGAAGACATCGACGCAGCACTGGTCGGCCCGCTGGCCGAGCCATGGCGCACGCTGTGGCTGGGGAATGTCGACGGTGGCGTGGCGGCGATGGTGAGCCTGCAAGGGTTGAACAACCCGGCCTTGCTGCGGGTGCAGGCCCTGGATCTGCCCGGCGTGCAGTTGGTGGATCGCCTCGGCGACTTGAACCAGGTATTCGCTGCCACACAGATCAGCGCGGCGGAATTGAAATTGATGTCCTGCGTGTTGATCGTACTGCTGCTGATCCTGCCGTTCGGCTTCGGCGGTGCCTTGCGCATCGTCGCCCTGCCGTTGCTGGCGGCGATGTGCAGCCTGGCCAGCCTGGGTTGGCTGGGGCAGCCGTTGACGTTGTTCAGCCTGTTCGGCCTGCTGCTGGTGACCGCCATCAGCGTCGACTACGCGATCCTGATGCGTGAACAAATTGGCGGCGCCGCCGTGAGCCTGTTGGGCACACTGTTGGCGGCCGTGACTACTTGGCTATCGTTCGGCCTGCTGGCTATTTCCAGCACACCGGCGGTGAGTAATTTTGGGCTGTCGGTGAGCCTGGGGCTGGCGTTCAGCTTCATGCTGGCGCCGTGGGCCAGCCCGTCCGGGACAAGGAAGATAAGATGAGCAGCCAATACCTGAGTAAAAACTACGTCGAAGAAACCAAATTCGGCTTCTGGTTCCTGCGCAGCCACACCTGGCAGCACCATGTGCTGCGCGTGGCCATCAACGACCTGCGCAGCCTGTTCAGCGACCCGCTGCCGGTTGCCCCGGTGCTGCTGGACGCCGGCTGCGGCCAGGGCAAGTCGTTCCAGTACCTGCAGCAGGTGTTCGCCCCCGAACGCCTGATCGGCCTCGACGCCGACCCACACAGCCTCGACCTGAGCCGCGCCGAAGCCGCGCGCCAGGGCATCGCCATCGAGTTGATCGGCAGCGACTGCGCGACCCTCGACGTGGCCGACGCCAGTGTCGACGTGCTGTTCTGTCACCAGACCTTCCATCATCTGGTGGAACAGCATCGCGCCCTGAAAGAGTTCTATCGGGTGCTCAAGCCGGGCGGCTACCTGCTGTTTGCCGAATCCACCGAGGCCTATATCGACACCTGGGTAATCCGCTGGCTGTTTCGTCACCCGATGCATGTGCAGAAAAGCGCCGAGGAGTACCTTGAGATGATTCGCGAGCAGGGCTTTGAGTTCGGCCCGCAGAACGTCTCGTACCCGTACCTGTGGTGGAGCCGCGCCACCGACTTCGGCCTGCTTGAGCGCTGGGGCCTGCGCCAGCCAAAACCGGCCGGCCAGCGCGAAGAAACCCTGGTCAACGTGGTCGCCCGCAAACCTCTGGCGAGCGCTGAAACATGATCCGAATGCTGTTGATCGGCTGCCTGTTGCTGCTGGGCGCGTGCGCCAGCCAGCCGCCGTTGCCGACGAAAAACCCGGTACTGAGCCTGCCACTGCAACTGCACATACAGCGCGAACAGGGCGGCCAGCGCCAGGACTGGTTGCTGGTGATGCAGCGCGAAGGCGGCGGGATCCGCTGGTCGATGATGGACCCGCTGGGCATTCCCCAGGCTCGGCAGATGCTGATCAATGGCGCCTGGCGGGCCGACGGTCTGCTGCCGCCCAATCCCCAGGCGCGTGAACTGTTTGCCGCGCTGTTGTTCGCCCTGACCTCGGCGGATGAAGTTTCCAGGCTGTACCCCGGCACCCAGGAAATGGACCTGATCCGCACCCTGCCGTCCCACTGGAAGATCACCTATCACTCCTCCCTGGTGTTTCGCGTGGACGTGATCGGGCAACACCTGACCTACCACATCTCGCCGCTAGGGGCTGCCCGATGAGCGCCTACCTCAATGCCCTCGGCGTGATCTGCGCCCTGGGCCGCGACAAGCGCGAAGTCAGCCGCAGCCTGTTTGCCGGCGACTGCTCCGGCATGCGCGCCGAAAGCGGCTGGGTGCCGGAGCGTGTGTTGCCGGTGGCCGCTGTGCACGGTGAACTGGCGGCGATACCGCCCGGGCTGGAATCCCATCGCAGCCGCAATAACCAGTTGCTGCTGGAAGCCGCGTTGCAGATTGACGACGAGATCCGGCAAGCGATCCAGACGTTCGGCGCGTCGCGCATTGGCATCGTGCTCGGCACCAGCACCTCGGGCATCGATGAAGCCAGCCGTGGCATCGCCCACTATCTGCGGGAAAACCAGTTCCCCGCCGACTACGACTATCAGCAACAGGCGCTTGGCGCCCCGGCCGATTTCCTCGCCGACTGGCTGCAACTGAGCGGCCCGGCCTACGTGATTTCCACCGCCTGCACCTCCAGCGCACGGGCGCTGATGAGTGCCCAACGCCTGTTGGACCTGGGTGTGTGCGATGCGGTGATCTGCGGTGGCGTCGACACGCTGTGCAAGCTGACCCTCAATGGTTTTTCGTCGCTGGAGGCGGTTTCGGCAGAGCGCTGCAATCCGTTTTCGCTGAACCGCAACGGCATCAATATCGGCGAAGCCGCCGTGTTGTTCCTGATGAGCAAAACCCCGGCGCCGGTCGCACTGCTGGGCAGTGGTGCCAGTTGCGACGCCCACCATATTTCCGCCCCCGAGCCTACCGGCAAGGGTGCGTTGCAAGCGATGCGCAAGGCCCTGGCCAGCGCACAACTGGCGCCCGGACAAATCGGTTACCTGAACCTGCACGGCACCGCTACCCAACATAACGATGCCATGGAAAGCCTGGCGGTCGCGGCCCTGTTCCCGGACGGCGTAGCCTGCTCCTCGACCAAACCCATGACCGGCCACACCCTGGGCGCCGCCGGCGCGCTGGAAGCGGCGTTCTGCTGGCTGAGCCTGGCAGAAGGCGTAGTGCCGCCGCATGTCTGGGATGGCCAGGCGGACCCCGACCTGCCCGTACTGAAGTGGGCGTCGCCCGGCGACGCCCTGGAAAAACGCTGCCTGATGAGCAACTCGTTTGCCTTCGGCGGCAACAACGTCAGCCTGATTATCGGAGACGCCCCATGACTGATTGGCCGCTCGCCGAACTGCTGCCCCACGCCGGTGACATGATCCTGATCGATCAGGTCTTGAGCTTTGATGAAGAACAGATCCAGACCCGCCTGACGGTCAAGCCCGGCGGTCTTTTCAACCGCGCCGATGGCAGCCTGCCCGCGTGGGTCGGCATTGAGTTGATGGCGCAAAGCGTCGCGGCCTACGCCGGTTGCCGCGCGCGCCAGAAAGGTGAAGCCGTGGAGTTGGGCTTCCTGCTGGGCACGCGCAAGTTCGAGTGCAACGTCGAGCACTTTCCCGCAGGCACCGAGCTGACCATCCACGGCCTGCGCTCCCTGGAAGACGACAACGGCATGGGTGTGTTCGAATGCCACCTCACCGGTCACGGCATCCAGGCCAGCGCGCGCTTGAACGTATTTCGACCGCCCCAGGCGGCCAACTATTTAGATGAATCGAAGGACACCACGCCATGACTGAATCCGTATTGGTGACCGGCTCCAGCCGTGGCATCGGCCGCGCTATCGCTGTGCGCCTGGCCCAGGCCGGGCACGACATCGTGCTGCACTGCCGCAGCGGGCGTGCCGAGGCGGATGCGGTGCAGGTCGAAATCGAAGCGCTGGGGCGCAAGGCCCGGGTGTTGCAATTCGATGTGGCGGACCGCGCCAGCTGCAAGGAGATCCTTGAAGCCGACGTGGAAGCCCATGGCGCGTATTACGGCGTGGTGCTCAATGCGGGCCTGACGCGCGACGGCGCGTTTCCAGCGCTGTCGGAAGACGATTGGGACGTGGTGATGCGCACCAACCTCGACGGTTTCTACAACGTGCTGCACCCGGTGATGATGCCGATGATTCGTCGTCGCGCCGCCGGGCGGATCGTGTGCATCACCTCGGTATCCGGGCTGATCGGCAACCGCGGCCAGGTCAACTACAGCGCGTCCAAGGCCGGCCTGATCGGCGCCGCCAAGGCCCTGGCCATCGAGCTGGGCAAGCGCAAGATCACCGTCAACTGCGTGGCCCCCGGGCTGATCGACACCGCGATGCTCGATGAAAACGTACCGGTGGAAGAGCTGATGAAAATGATCCCGGCCCAGCGCATGGGCACGCCGGAAGAAGTCGCCGGGGCGGTGAACTTCCTGATGTCGGCAGAAGCCGGCTACATCACCCGCCAAGTACTGGCCGTGAATGGAGGCCTGTGCTGATGAAACGCGTGGTGGTCACCGGTATGGCCGGCGTTACGTCCCTGGGCAGCGATTGGGCAACCATCGCCGCCAACTTCCGCGCCAACCGCAGCGGCATCCGGCGCATGGATGAGTGGGACCGTTTCACCGAACTGAACACACGGCTGGCCGGGCCGATCGATGATTTCGTGGTGCCCGCCCACTGGACCCGCAAGCAACTGCGCAGCATGGGCCGGGTTTCCCGGCTAGCGGTATGGGCAGCGGAGCAGGCGCTGAAAGATGCCGGCTTGCTGGGCGACGAGTCGATCAAGGACGGGCGCATGGGCGTGGCCTGTGGCTCGTCCACCGGCAGCACCGACGAGATCAAGGCCTTCGGCAATATGCTGCTGAACTCGGTGGCCGAGGGGCTGAACGCCAACTCCTACGTGCGGATGATGCCCCACACCACGGCGGCGAATATCAGCATCTTCTTCGGCCTCACCGGCCGGCTGATCCCCACGTCCAGCGCGTGCACCAGCGGCAGCCAGGGCATCGGCTACGCCTATGAAGCCATCAAGTTCGGCCGCCTGCCGCTGATGTTGGCAGGTGGCGCCGAAGAGCTGTGCCCTACCGAAGCCATGGTGTTCGATGCGCTGTACGCCACCAGCCTGAAAAACGATGCACCACAAACCAGCCCGCGTCCCTACGACAGTGGCCGCGACGGCCTGGTGATCGGCGAAGGCGGCGGCATCCTGGTACTCGAAGAACTGGAACATGCACTGGCCCGTGGCGCGCATATCCACGCCGAAATCGTCGGCTTCGGCAGCAACGCCGACGGCCAGCACACCACCCGCCCGGAACAGGCCACCATGCGCCGCGCCATGGAACTGGCATTGGAAGATGCGGGGCTTGCGCCCGACGCGATCGGCTATGTGAACGGCCATGGCACCGCCACCGACCAGGGCGACATCGCCGAAACCCTGGCCACCAGCAGCCTGTTCGGTAGCCGCATGCCCATCAGCTCGCAGAAGAGTTTCCTCGGCCACACCCTGGGCGCATGCGGCGCGCTGGAGTCGTGGTTCAGCATCGAGATGATGAACCGCAACCAATACGTGCACACCTTCAACCTCGACGAAGTCGACCCGCGCTGCGGCGAGCTGGACTACCTGCAAGGTGAGTTCCGCGAGCTGCACAGCGACTACGTGATGAACAACAATTTTGCCTTTGGCGGCGTCAACACTTCGCTGATTTTCCGCCGCTGGGTGTAAGTTTTTTTACTGACTGGAGAAATGGAATGTCTTCCCTGCTACGCGCAACACTGGTCGCTTTGGCCCTGCTCACCACCGCTGGCTGCACCAACAAACCGGTGCTCAACACCCAGCATGACTTGCCGGCGAACCCGCAGGTCAACGAAGAAAAAATGAAGCAGACCATTATCGCGGCCTTGAACAAACGCCAATGGGTGGTGCAGCGCCTGAGCCCGCAACTGGTGCAGGCCGAGATCAACGTGCGCAACCAGTTCCACGCTGAAATCGACATTCGCTACACCGCCACCAGCTACGCCATCACCTACCGCGACAGCCGCGACCTGGGCTACAAGGACGGCAAGATTCACCGCAACTACAACCGCTGGGTGAGCATGCTGGACCGTGACATCCTGGCGGCGTTGCGCACCAATGGTGTGAGTGACACGGCGCAGTTGCTCCAGCAGACCGGGACGTCGAAGCAGAACTGAAACACCCGCTTCCCTGTGGCGAGGGAGCTTGCTCCCGTTGGGGCGCGAAGCGCCCCTGAAACCTGCGATTGAAGGTTGCCTGGTAAAACTCAGTCGTCGGGTTTCGGGGCTGCTGCGCAGCCCAGCGGGAGCAAGCTCCCTCGCCACAGGTTATACGTCGGTCATACCAATGCCTTGCGGGTCAGCAGCTCGACAAACGCCTTGGCCATCGGCGTCTGCTGACCCTTGCGCTGCACCAGCCACACCGCCGTCACCGCCTCCTGATCCAGCAACGTGCGATACACCACGCCATCAATGCGGATCCGCTGATACGACGCCGGCAACACCGAGACACCCAACCCCGCCGCCACCAGGCCGATGATGGTCATCGCCTCCCCGGCCTCCTGCGCGAAGTGCGGGCTGAAGCCGGCATCACGCGCCAGGCTCATCAATTGGGCATACAAGCCACTGCCATAAGTCCGCGGGAAAAACACAAACGGTTCTTCGGCCAATTGCGCCAGGTGCAAACCCTGCTCACTGCCCTCCACCAGCGGATGCCCGGCGTTCAGCACGGCCACCAAGGGCTCGCGCATCAGTTCCACGACGCTCAGGGAATCGGGCAACGGCAACGGTCGCATCAACCCCACCTGAATCGACTCATCCACCAGCGACTCGGCCACCTCCGTGCTGCTCATCTCCTGCAGATTCAAATGCACCGCCGGGAATGCCTGGCGAAACGCGAAGATCGCCTGTGGGATGCTGGAGTTGAACGGCGCAGAAGAGGTGAAGCCAATCTTCAACTCCCCCAGTTCCCCCAACTGCGCCCGACGCGCCACGTCCGCCGCTTTATCCACCTGCGCCAGCACCAACCGCGCCTCTTGCAGGAACAACCTGCCGGCCTCGCTCAGCTCGACCCGACGATTGGTACGCTCAAACAACCGCGCACCTATCTCCTGCTCCAGCGCCTGGATCTGCTGGCTCAGGGGCGGCTGGGAGATCCCCAGCACCTGCGCGGCGCGGCCAAAATGCAGCTCTTCAGCCACGGCGATGAAGTAACGCAGGTGGCGCAGTTCCATGAAAACCTCATTAGGTCGTAAAAGCTCTTAAACAGGTCGAACAATATATTGGAAAGAATCAATAGGGAGCTATATTCTTTTTTGCATTGCCAGCCCTGGCAGCCTTTCCTCCCCGAGGTCCCGCGTGAAATCTGCTGTCGCTCCGCTTGCTCAAGAAGTACCGCCCACCGCCCTCGATGAAGTGGTGGCACAGCTCAACGAGCAGTACATCGAAAAAGGCACCCCGATGTTCATGCGCACGGTGCTGGCGCTGTTCTCCGGCGGTTTCGCCACTTTCGCCCTGCTCTACTGCGTACAGCCGATGATGCCGGCGCTGTCCCACGAATTTTCCATCAATGCCGCGCAAAGCAGCCTGATTCTCTCGGTGGCCACCGGCATGCTCGCCATTGGCCTGCTGATCACCGGGCCGATTTCCGACACCCTGGGGCGCAAGCCCGTGATGGTTGCCGCGCTGTTCTGCGCCGCACTGTGCACCATCGCCAGCGGCTTGATGCCAAGCTGGGAAGGCATCCTGCTGATGCGCGCACTGGTGGGCCTGTCCCTCAGCGGCCTGGCAGCGGTGGCCATGACCTACCTGAGTGAAGAGATCCACCCGCAACACATCGGCCTGGCCATGGGCCTATATATCGGCGGTAACGCCATTGGCGGCATGAGCGGCCGCTTGATCATCGGTGTGCTGATCGACTTCGTCAGCTGGCACACGGCGATGCTGATCATCGGCGCCCTGGCGCTGATCGCAGCCACGGTGTTCTGGAAGATCCTCCCCGAATCGCGCAACTTCCGCGCCAGCACCCTGCACCCGCGCAGCCTGATGGACGGCTTCACCATGCACTTCAAGGACGCTGGCCTGCCGTGGCTGTTCCTCGAAGCCTTCGTGCTGATGGGCGCCTTTGTGACGATGTTCAACTACATCGGCTACCGCTTGCTGGCGGACCCGTACGATTTGAGCCAGGCCGTGGTAGGCCTGCTGTCGCTGGTCTACCTCTCGGGTATCTACAGCTCGGCGAAAATCGGCTCCCTGGCCGACCGCCTGGGCCGTCGTCGTGTGCTCTGGGGCACCATCGTGCTGATGCTCGGCGGTATCGCCCTGACGCTGTTTACCCCGCTGTGGCTGGTAGTGCCCGGCATGCTGATCTTCACCTTCGGCTTCTTCGGCGCCCACTCGGTGGCCAGCAGCTGGATCGGCCGCCGCGCGCTAAAAGCCAAGGGCCAGGCGTCGTCGCTGTACCTGTTCAGTTACTACGTGGGGTCGAGTATTGCGGGGACGGCGGGCGGGTTTTTCTGGCACTACGCCGGGTGGAACGGGATTGGCGGGTTTATCGTCGCGCTGTTGATCGTCGCGTTGCTGGTGGCGTTGAAGCTGGCGAAGTTGCCACCGTTGCAGGAAGCCAAGGCTTAACCAGCGCTTACAAAAAAGCCCGGCATCTGCCGGGCTTTTTCATTGCCGCGCGATCACTCGTGATACTGCGCCGACAACTCGTGCACCGCCCGCAGGAACGCGCCTGCGTGCTCCGGATCAACTTCCGGAGTAATGCCGTGGCCAAGGTTGAACACGTGACCACTGCCTTTGCCGTAGCTGGCGAGGATGCGGCCCACTTCAGTACGGATGGCTTCCGGCTTGGCGTACAGCACGGTCGGGTCCATGTTGCCTTGCAGCGCAACCTTGTTGCCCACGCGGCGACGGGCTTCGCCGAGGTCGCAGGTCCAGTCCAGGCCCAGCGCGTCGGCGCCGGCGTCGGCGATGCTTTCCAGCCACAGGCCGCCGCCCTTGGTGAACATGATCACCGGCACCTTGCGGCCTTCGTGTTCGCGGATCAGGCCGCTGACGATCTTGCGCATGTAGGCCAGGGAGAACTCCTGGTACGCCGCCGCCGACAGGTTGCCACCCCAGGTGTCGAAGATCTGCACCGCCTGGGCGCCGGCCATGATCTGGCCGTTGAGGTAGGAGGTGACCGACTGCGCCAGCTTGTCCAGCAGCAGGTGCATGGCTTGCGGGTTGTCGTACAGCATGGCCTTGGTCTTGCGGAAGTCTTTCGACGAGCCGCCTTCGACCATGTAGGTGGCCAGGGTCCACGGGCTGCCGGAGAAGCCGATCAGCGGCACGCGGCCGTTCAGCTCGCGGCGGATGGTGCTGACGGCGTCCATGACGTAACCCAGGTCCTTGTGGGGATCGGGGATCGGCAGGGCTTCGATATCGGCCAGGGTGCTGACGACTTTCTTGAAACGCGGGCCTTCGCCGGTTTCGAAGTACAGGCCCTGGCCCATGGCATCAGGGATGGTCAGGATATCGGAGAACAGGATGGCCGCATCCAGCTGTGGATAGCGGTCCAGCGGTTGCATGGTGACTTCGCAGGCGAACTCCGGGTTCATGCACAGGCTCATGAAGTCGCCGGCGTGGGCGCGACTGGCGCGGTATTCCGGCAGGTAGCGACCGGCCTGGCGCATCATCCACACAGGGGTGACGTCCACGGGTTGCTTGAGCAGGGCACGAAGGAAACGGTCGTTCTTGAGGGCAGTCATGTCGGCATCCGCAAAAAAAGTGCGGGCATTTTCTCAGAGCGCGACGCAAAAGGCACGGCAAGAGCCGTGCCTTTTGTCTATCGGGTCAATTTGTCGCGGATATGAAAGCGCCACAAAACAAATGTGGGAGCCGGCTTGCTCGCGAAAGCGGTGGGTCAGCCAACACATCTGGTGACTGATATACCGCATTCGCGAGCAAGCCCGCTCCCACATTTTGATCCCATTTCAATCCGGGATCGGGGTCAGACCTGCAGGTAATCCAGGATCCCTTCGGCGGCGTTGCGGCCTTCGAAGATGGCCGTCACTACCAGGTCAGACCCGCGCACCATGTCGCCACCGGCGAAGATTTTCGGGTTGCTGGTCTGGTGTTTGTACTGGCCTTGTTCCGGGGCTACAACGCGGCCCTGGCTGTCGGTCTGGATTTCGAACTGCTCGAACCACGGCGCCGGGCTTGGGCGGAAACCGAAGGCGATGACCACGGCGTCTGCCGGGATAATCTCTTCGGAACCCGGGATCGGCTCGGGGCTGCGACGGCCACGGGCATCCGGTTCGCCGAGACGGGTCTCGACCACTTTCACGCCTTCGACACGGTCTTCACCGACGATAGCGATCGGCTGGCGGTTGTAGAGGAATTTCACGCCTTCTTCCTTGGCGTTCTTCACCTCTTTGCGCGAACCCGGCATGTTGGCTTCGTCACGACGGTAGGCACAGGTCACCGACTTGGCGCCCTGGCGAATCGAAGTGCGGTTGCAGTCCATCGCGGTATCACCACCGCCCAGCACCACGACCTTCTTGCCTTTCATGTCGACGAAATCTTCCGGCGACTTTTCAAAGCCCAGGTTGCGGTTGACGTTGGCGATCAGGAAGTCCAGAGCGTCGTACACGCCCGGCAGGTCCTCACCGGCAAAGCCGCCCTTCATGTAGGTGTAGGTGCCCATGCCCATGAACACGGCATCGTATTCTTCGAGCAGTTGCTCCATGGTCACGTCCTTGCCGATTTCGGTATTGAGGCGGAACTCGATACCCATGCCGGTGAAGACTTCGCGACGATGGCTCAGTACGGTTTTTTCCAGCTTGAACTCGGGGATGCCGAAGGTCAGCAGGCCACCGATTTCCGGGTTCTTGTCGAACACCACCGGGGTCACGCCGCCACGCACCAGCACGTCGGCACAGCCCAGGCCCGCCGGGCCCGCGCCGATGATCGCGACGCGCTTGCCGGTCGGCTTGACCTTGGACATGTCCGGGCGCCAGCCCATGGCGAACGCGGTGTCGGTGATGTACTTCTCCACCGAACCGATGGTCACCGCGCCGAAGCCGTCGTTGAGGGTGCACGCACCCTCGCACAGACGGTCCTGCGGGCACACCCGGCCGCACACTTCCGGCAGGGTGTTGGTCTGGTGCGACAACTCGGCGGCGGCGAGGATGTTGCCCTCGGCCACCAGCTTCAGCCAGTTCGGAATGAAGTTGTGCACCGGGCACTTCCATTCGCAATACGGGTTACCGCAACCCAGGCAGCGGTGGGCCTGGTCCGCCGAGTGCTGGGGTTTGAAGGGCTCGTAGATTTCCACGAACTCTTTCTTGCGTTGACGCAACAGTTTCTTCTTCGGATCTTTGCGCCCGACATCGATGAACTGGAAGTCGTTATTCAGACGTTCAGCCATGTTAAAACCTCATCAAACTCTTCAGGCGCATATCACTGCGGGTTGGCACGGATGCTGGAAAGCAACGATTTCAGGTTGGCAGCCTTGGGCTTGACCAGCCAGAAACGACGCAGGTAGTCATCGAGGTTTTCAGCGAGGTTGCGACCCCATTCGCTGTTGGTTTCCTCGACATATTCGTCCAGCACATGCTGCAAGTGGTTGCGATAGGATTCCATCGCTTCGCCGCTGATCCGCTGGATCTCCACCAACTCGTGGTTCACCTTGTCGACGAAGGTGTTGTCCTGGTCGAGCACGTAGGCGAAACCGCCGGTCATGCCCGAACCGAAGTTGTAGCCGGTCTTGCCCAGCACCGCGACAAAACCACCGGTCATGTACTCGCAGCAGTGATCGCCCGTGCCTTCAACCACGGTGTGGGCACCGGAGTTACGCACTGCGAAACGCTCACCGGCCGTGCCCGCAGCAAACAGCTTGCCGCCGGTTGCGCCGTACAGGCAGGTGTTGCCGATGATGGCACTGTCTTGAGTCTTGTAGACGCTGCCCACTGGCGGGACGATCACCAGCTTGCCGCCGGTCATGCCCTTGCCCACGTAGTCGTTGGCGTCGCCTTCGAGGTACATGTTCAAGCCACCGGCGTTCCATACGCCGAAGCTCTGGCCAGCGGTGCCCTTGAAGCGGAAGGTGATCGGCGCCTTGGCCATGCCCTGGTTGCCGTGCTTGCGCGCGATTTCGCCGGAGATGCGTGCGCCGATGGAACGGTCGCAGTTGCAGATATCCAGGGCGAATTCGCCGCCGCTTGCGTCGTTGATCGACGAAGTGGCCATCTCGACCATCTTCTCGGCCAGCAGGCCCTTGTCGAACGGCGGGTTGCGGTCAACCTGGCAGAACTGTGGCTTGTCGGCCGGGATATGATCGCTGCCCAACAGCGGCGTCAGGTCCAAGTGCTGTTGCTTGGCGGTCTGGCCTTCGAGGATGTCCAGCAGGTCGGTACGGCCGATCAGCTCTTCCAGGGAACGCACGCCCAGCTTGGCCAGCCACTCACGGGTTTCCTCGGCGACGTAGGTGAAGAAATTCACCACCATGTCGACGGTACCGATGTAGTGGTCCTTGCGCAGCTTCTCGTTCTGAGTGGCCACGCCGGTGGCGCAGTTGTTCAGGTGGCAGATGCGCAGGTATTTGCAGCCCAGGGCGATCATTGGCGCGGTGCCGAAGCCGAAGCTTTCGGCGCCGAGGATTGCAGCCTTGATCACGTCGAGGCCGGTTTTCAAGCCACCGTCGGTCTGCACCCGGACTTTGCCGCGCAGGTCGTTGCCGCGCAGGGTCTGGTGAGTCTCGGCCAGGCCCAGTTCCCACGGCGCACCGGCGTACTTGATGGAGGTCAGCGGCGAAGCGCCGGTGCCGCCGTCGTAGCCGGAGATGGTGATCAGGTCGGCATAGGCCTTGGCCACACCCGCGGCGATGGTGCCCACGCCGGCTTCTGCGACCAGTTTCACCGAGACCAGGGCCTGCGGGTTGACTTGTTTGAGGTCGAAAATCAGCTGCGACAAATCCTCGATCGAGTAGATGTCGTGGTGCGGCGGCGGCGAAATCAGGGTCACGCCCGGCACTGCATAACGCAGCTTGGCGATCAGGCCATTGACCTTGCCGCCTGGCAGCTGTCCGCCTTCACCCGGCTTGGCGCCCTGGGCAACCTTGATCTGCAGCACTTCGGCGTTGACCAGGTATTCCGGGGTCACACCAAAGCGGCCAGTGGCGACCTGCTTGATTTTCGAGCTCTTGATGGTGCCGTAGCGCGCCGGGTCTTCACCGCCTTCGCCGGAGTTTGAACGCGCACCCAGGCGGTTCATGGCTTCGGCCAGGGCTTCGTGAGCCTCAGGCGACAAGGCGCCCAGGGAAATACCGGCGGAGTCGAAACGCTTGAGGATCGATTCCAGTGGCTCGATCTCGCTGATGGCCAGCGGCGTGTCCAGGGTTTTCACCTTGAACAGGTCGCGGATCATCGACACCGGGCGGTTATCCACCAGCGCGGTGTATTCCTTGAACTTGGCGTAGTCGCCTTGCTGCACGGCGGCTTGCAGGGTGTTGACCACGTCCGGGTTGTAGGCGTGGTATTCGCCACCGTGCACGAACTTCAGCAGGCCACCTTGCTGGATCGGCTTGCGCGCGCTCCAGGCTTCGGCGGCCAGGGCTTTCTGCTCGGCTTCGATGTCGACGAAACGTGCGCCCTTGATGCGGCTTGGCACGCCACGGAAGCTCATCTCGCAAACTTCTTCCGACAGGCCGATGGCTTCGAACAATTGCGCGCCGCGGTAGGACGTGACGGTGGAGATGCCCATCTTCGACAGGATCTTCAGCAGGCCCTTCGTGATGCCTTTACGGTAGTTCTTGAACACCTCGTAGAGGTCGCCCAGGACTTCGCCGGTACGGATCAGGTCGCCGAGTACTTCGTAAGCCAGGAACGGATACACCGCCGAGGCGCCGAAGCCGATCAACACCGCAAAGTGATGCGGGTCGCGGGCGGTGGCGGTTTCAACCAGGATGTTGGAATCGCAACGCAGGCCCTTTTCGGTCAGGCGGTGGTGTACCGCGCCGGTGGCCAGGGAAGCGTGGATCGGCAACTTGCCCGGGGCAATGTGGCGGTCGGTCAGCACGATTTGGGTACGGCCGGCGCGCACGGCTTCTTCAGCCTGATCGGCGACGTTGCGCACAGCGGCTTCCAGGCCGAGGCTCTCGTCGTAGTTCAGGTCGATGATCTGCCGGTCGAAGCCCGGGCGATCCAGGGTCATCAACGAGCGCCACTTGGCCGGGGAAATGACCGGCGAGCTGAGGATCACGCGGGAAGCGTGCTCAGGCGACTCCTGGAAGATGTTGCGCTCGGCACCGAGGCACACTTCCAGGGACATCACGATGGCTTCGCGCAGCGGGTCGATCGGCGGGTTGGTCACCTGGGCGAACTGCTGGCGGAAATAGTCGTACGGCGTGCGCACGCGCTGGGACAGCACGGCCATTGGCGTGTCATCGCCCATGGAGCCAACGGCCTCATAGCCCTGCTCGCCCAGTGGGCGCAGCACCTGGTCACGTTCTTCGAAAGTGACCTGGTACATCTTCATGTACTGCTTGAGCTGGTCGACGTCGTAGAAGGCAGAACCGTGGTCGTTGTCTTCCATGGTTGCCTGGATGCGCAGGGCATTCTTGCGCAGCCATTGCTTGTACGGATGACGGGACTTCAAGCGGTTGTCGATGGCATCGGTGTCGAGGATCTGACCGGTCTCGGTGTCCACGGCGAGGATCTGGCCCGGGCCAACACGGCCCTTGGCGATCACGTCTTCCGGCTTGTAGTTCCACACGCCGATTTCCGACGCCAGGGTTATAAAGCCGTTGGTAGTGGTCACCCAGCGCGCCGGGCGCAGGCCGTTACGGTCGAGCAGGCACACGGCGTAGCGACCGTCGGTCATTACCACGCCGGCCGGGCCGTCCCACGGTTCCATGTGCATCGAGTTGTACTCATAGAACGCCCGCAGGTCGGGGTCCATGGTCTCGACGTTCTGCCACGCTGGCGGAATGATCATGCGCACGCCACGGAACAGGTCGATGCCGCCGGTGACCATCAGTTCGAGCATGTTGTCCATGCTGGAGGAGTCGGAACCCACGCGGTTGACCAGCGGGCCGAGCTCTTCCAGGTCCATCAGGTCGTTGGCGAACTTGGTGCGACGGGCCACGGCCCAGTTGCGGTTGCCGGTGATGGTGTTGATCTCGCCGTTGTGGGCGAGGAAGCGGAATGGCTGGGCCAGCGGCCATTTCGGCAGGGTGTTGGTGGAGAAGCGCTGGTGGAACACGCAGATTGCGGTTTGCAGGCGCTCATCGCTCAGGTCTGGATAGAAGGCGGTCAAGTCCGCCGGCATCATCAGGCCTTTATAAATGATGGTCTTGTGGGAAAAGCTGCAGATGTAGTGGTCGGTGTCGGCGGCATTGGCCACGGACGAGCGACGACGAGAGGTGAACAGCTTGATCGCCATGTCCTGGTCGCTCAGGCCGTCGCCTGCGATGAACACTTGTTCGATCTGCGGCAGGCGCTCCAGGGCCAGGCGGCCCAGTACGCTGGTGTCGATCGGCACTTTGCGCCAGCCGACGAGCTGCAGGCCAGCGGCCAGGATCTCGCGGTTCATGTTCTCGCGAGCAGCTTCGGCTTTTACCGGGTCCTGGTTGAAGAACACCATGCCCACAGCGTACTGCTTGGGCAAATCGGCGCCGAAATGTTCCTTGGCGACTGCGCGCAGGAACTGGTCGGGCTTTTGAATCAGCAAGCCGCAACCGTCACCGGTCTTGCCGTCGGCGTTGATCCCACCGCGGTGGGTCATGCAGGTCAGGGCCTCGATGGCCGTTTGCAAAAGGGTATGACTGGGCTCGCCCTGCATGTGGGCTATCAGGCCGAAACCGCAGTTATCCTTGAATTCATCGGGTTGGTACAGACCTGCTTTCATAGACACTTTCTCACCAGGCTGCCTCTTATTTCGAGGCAAATTTCTTTTCAATTCAACCGGTTACCTTCCACGCCGAACGTACGCCGGCTTAGCGGGGGCAAAAGGGAGGTCATTGTACACACCGACACAGACGCTCACAAATTTAGCGACGAAATGTCGCAAATCTATGTCGCATTTATGAAAGGTTTAAAGCGATATGCTGTGCTAGTCAAAACTTTTTTAATTTTGACCGCTACGACTCAAAAGCCACTGTGACGCAGACACCACAAAGCGCGCGGCCTTCAGGGCTGCACGCTGTGTTGTTTTTTTTGAGGTGCCGGGAGGGCGGCCTGGGTAAGGCCGCCGGATCTTCAGCGAGTTGTTGCCAGTTCTTGTTGAACGCTGGCGACAGTGCGAGGCCAAGGTTTACCAGCCTGAACCTTCGCTGGCAAGGCCTTGATAGCGGATTCCGCTGCTGTACGGCTGGAGAAGTTGCCGTAAGTGATCACGTAGAGAGGCTTGCCGTTGAGCACTTTCTTGAAATAACGGTACTCGCCGCCCTGCTCTTTCACGAACGCCTGGGCGTTGGCTTCGGAGCTGGTGCCGAGGATCTGCACCACGAAGTTACCGGTAGGCTGGCTGGCATACCAGCTGCTGCCGGCAGCGCCAGTCGCGGCCTTGGCCACGACGGCCGGTTTTTCGGCAGGCTTGGCGGCTGGAGCCGGTTTGGCCGCAGGCGCCGGGGCGACCGGCTTGGCAACAGGCGCAGGCTTGGCGGTGGCGACCTGGGCTGGCGCTGGCGTCGGCTTGGCCGCTGGCTGACCGGCTGGCACGCCCGCAGGTGGCGCGGTGGTGGTCACGGTCGGCGGCGTGGCGCTGGAGCCTTCAACGGGCACCCCATCGTCGCCTTCGGAGATGCCGCCAGCTTCTTCGGCGAGCGGGCCGCGCATTACCGGTTGGCCGACCATTGGCAGGTTGGTGGGTTGGCCGGAGTTGGCAAACTCAACGTTCGGTGTTGGCTTGCCCAGTGGCAACTGCGCCTGTTCGGTTGGCGCGCCAGCGGTGGTCGGTGCCTTGTTGCGACCTGGAATCAACCAGGCGGCGGCGACGGCAACCACGACAACGGCAGAAATTGCCAATACGTGCTTCTTCGGCATAGTAAACCCCATCTTTGGACGCTTTACCGCTGAGCGGCTGGCAATCATGGCTTCGATCATGGCATCCCGGGCAACCTGGTTGATGGTGCCAGGCCAGCCGTCGGAGCTTTCGTGAATATCAGAGATCTGCGAAGCGGAGAAAAGTTCGATGCCCTGCCCTGCGCCTTCCAGCCGCTGGGCCAGGTATTCGCGGGTTTCTTCTTCTTCGTAAGGCTGCAGTTCGATGACGTGGAACAGCTCCTGCTCACCGCTGATCTGTTCAAGTTCGGCGATCAGCGAAGACTCGCCAAACAGGAACACATGCGGGCGCCCTTCAGGCGTACCGGCCGCCAGGGCCAGCAACGCTTCCAGGGCAGATTCGTCGAGCTGCTCGGCGTCATCCACCAGCAGGTAGACTTCCTGGCCGGTCAGGCCCAGTTGCACCACTTGCTTGAGGATCGCATTCGGCTCGGCAGTGGACACGTCGAGGGCCTGGGCCACTTGACGCAACACGCCTGCCGCATCACCGGCACCACGGGCGGAAACCACCACGCTCTGTACCGATTGCTTGTTGGTGCTGGCCACCAGCGCCTGGCGCAGCAAGGTCTTGCCGCTGCCCAATGGGCCGGTGACCACCAGCAGCAACTGGCTGTAGCGCGCCAGGTGGTGCAGTTGTCCCAGCACCGGCTTGCGTTGCGCAGGGAAAAACTTGAAACCAGGCACCCGAGGAGCAAAAGGGTCGTGGCTTAACTGGTAATGGCCGAGGAACGCCTCGTCGGCATGCAAACTAGTCATCGGGATCTTATTAACCTTTAAGCTGGGCCAGGGCGCGGTAATCCGCTCCCAGCGTGGCCTGTAAAATCTCTTTCGGATAATCGTCGGTCACTACCGCTTCGCCCATTCGGCGCAACAGCACCAGTCGCAGTCGACCGTCGATCACTTTCTTGTCTATTGCCATATGTTCGAGAAAATCTGCCTCGGTCATCTCCTCGGGAGGAATGACCGGCAACCCGGCGCGCTGGAACAGGCGGATCCCGCGATCACGCTCCTGGGCGCTGATCCAGCCCAGGCGTTGCGACATCTCCAATGCCATCACTGTGCCAGCCGCTACGGCCTCTCCATGCAACCACACACCATAGCCCATGTGGGTCTCGATCGCATGGCCGAAGGTGTGGCCGAGGTTCAAGGTGGCGCGCACGCCGGACTCACGTTCGTCGGCATTCACCACCAGCGCCTTGGCGGCGCAGGAGCGGGAAATCGCTTCGGTGAGTGCCACCTGGTCGAGGGCGCGCAGGGCGTCGACGTGTTCTTCCAGCCAGGTCAGGAACGGCTCGTCGCAGATCAGCCCGTACTTGATGACTTCCGCCAGGCCCGCCGACAGCTCGCGGGGTTGCAGGGTATTGAGGGTGGCAGTGTCGATCAGCACCACATTCGGCTGATAGAACGCGCCGACCATGTTCTTGCCCAGGGGGTGGTTGATGCCGGTCTTGCCGCCCACCGACGAATCGACCTGGGACAGCAAGGTGGTCGGTACCTGGATAAAGTCCACGCCGCGCTGATAGCAGGCCGCCGCAAAGCCGGCCATGTCGCCGATCACACCGCCACCCAGCGCCACCACCGTGGTGCGCCGGTCATGACGGGCCGTCAGCAGGCCATCAAAGATCAGTTGCAGGGTTTCCCAGGTCTTGAAGGCCTCGCCGTCCGGCAGCACCACCGAGATCACCGAGTACGCCGCCAGGCTGCGGCTCAGACGCTCAAGATACAGCGGCGCGACCGTTTCATTGGAGATGATCGCCACTTGCCGCCCGGCAATATGCGGTGCGAGCAACTCGGGCTGGTCCAACAAACCTTCGCCAATATGGATCGGGTAGCTGCGCTCGCCAAGATCGACCTTAAGTGTCTGCATGTGTCCCCGCGTTGAAGATGAAAGCAGGCGTCCTGCCCTACATTAACGTTGTCGGCAACGTCGGGATCTGACGCTGCCTGATGGCTCTACGCCACAACTCGGACGGTCATGACGCGCCGCCGAGGATAGCGCATTTCGGCCCTGGCTTTAACGGGGTGGCAACTGTGCCAGGCGCTCGAGAATGTCGAGAACCACCATTCGTGGCGGCCGCTCATCGGTTTCCACCACCAGATCGGCGATTTCCCGATAAAGCGGGTCGCGCAGCGTCAGCAGGTCCCGCAGGGTTTTTGCCGGGTCGGCGGTGCGCAGCAATGGGCGATTGCGGTCGCGAGCGGTGCGGCCCACCTGCTGCTCGACAGACGCGTGCAGATAAACCACGCGACCGCCGGCGTGCAGCGCCCGGCGGTTCTCGTCGCGCATCACTGCGCCACCGCCGGTGGCCAATACCACGCCATCGCAGCCGCACAGTTCGGCAATCATCGCCTGCTCGCGGTCGCGAAAGCCCAGTTCGCCTTCCTTATCGAAGATCCACGGGATATTGGCGCCCGTGCGCAATTCAATTTCCTTATCGGAGTCTTTGAATGGCAGGCGCAGCTCTTTGGCCAGCAAACGGCCGATGGTGCTTTTTCCAGCCCCCATCGGTCCTACAAGAATCAAATTTCGCACAGAATCAACGACTCACAGCAATCGCCTGGTTATTCATAATACGCGGAGTCAGGAATACCAGCAGCTCGGATTTTTTCTCCGAAACCACATCCCGCCGGAAAAGGCGGCCAAGATACGGCACATCGCCCAAAAATGGCACTTTATCTACCACTTTGCTTTGAGTATTGGAGAAAACCCCGCCGATCACGATGGTCTCCCCGTCCTTGACCAGCACCTTGGCATTGACCTCGTTTTTCTTGATCGGCGGCACATCGTTGAGCCTGTTCAGGTAGTCGGGCTCGTCCTTGGTGACCTTGACCTCCATGATCACCCAGCCGTCCGGGGTGATTTGCGGGGTCACTTCCAATGACAAGGAGGCCTCCTTGAACGACACCGAGGTCGCGCCGGTGGAGCTGGACTCCTGATAGGGAATCTCGGTGCCCTTGAGGATTCGCGCGGTTTCCTTGTCGGAGGTGACGACCTTGGGCTGCGAAACGATTTCACCATTGCCGGTTTTTTCCATGGCGGTCAGTTCCAGGTCCAGCAGCAGGTTGTCGGTGATAAACGCGACACCCAGGCCGGCGCTGCCGTTGACCGCCCCCAGGTCCACAAACGGCGAGCTGGGCGGGATTTCAGGCGGCTCGGTGCCTTCGGCCAGCGGTTTCCTGATCCCGCCAGTGCTCCAGTTACCCCGATTCAGTTGCCCGCCCCAGCGCACGCCAAGGCTTTTGTCGTAATCCACATTGGCCTCGACGATCCGCGCCTCGATCATCACCTGCCTAACCGGAATATCCAGTTGCGCCACAATCGTGCGCAGCTCCTCCAGCCGCTCCCGGGTCTGGTAGGCGATGATGTTGTTGGTGCGGTCATCCACCGCCACCGAGCCGCGCTCATCGGTGGCGCCTTCCAGGCCCACGGCCGACTGGAAGAGCTTGGCCAGGTCCGACGCCTTGGCGTAATTGACTTGCAGCAACTCGCGGCGCAGCGGTGCCAAGTCAGTCATTTGCTTGCGCGACTCCATCGCCAGCAACTCGCGGGCGGCCAACTCCTCGGCCGGCGCGACCAGCAGCACATTGGCCGTCACACGTTTATCCAACCCCTTGGTTTGCAGCACCAGGTCCAGGGCCTGGTCCCAGGGCACGTCCTTGAGGCGCAGTGTGATCGAACCCTGCACGTCGTCGCTGGTCACCAGATTGAGGCCGGCAACGTCAGCAATCTGCTGCAGCACCGCGCGCAACTCGATGTTCTGGAAGTTGAGGGACAGCTTGTCCCCGGTGAACGCCACTTGCCCGGTACTCAGGGGCGCATTGCCAGGTGGCGGCAGGTGAATCAAGTCGATTCGATTGGGCACAGCCATGACCATCGGTGCCGTGAACGCTATCCATAGCGCCACACCGAAGGACGAAAAAGTCCTTTTCATTGTTTGTTTCCGTTATGAGTTCACGTTCAGGGCAAGGGTTTGCGAGCGTTCCAGCCACGCGCCCTGGCCATCCGGGAAAAGCTCGGCCAGTTCGACATGGGAGTCATGAATCGCCGTGATGCGCCCGTGGTCCGGGCCCAGGTAATCGCCGATTGCCAGCCGATGGACAGACGACGCTCCGCGCAGCAGGGCGAAGGTTTGAGCCCCCAGGGACAAGGTCCCGACCATTTCGAACTGCTCCACGGCGAAGCCTTCGAGAATTCCGCGAGGCCTGGCGAGATCAGGTCCGGCAGCCGGTCGCCCGGCGGGTCGAACCAGTTGCCGAGAGGGCGGCTGGAAAGGGTCGCGCAAGGCTGCAAAATCGTACGCCACTTGCTGCGGCCCGGGCTCGGCGACAGCCTGTGCCGGCGGGTGCAAATCAACCTCCAGGTCATCGCCCGCCTGGCGGTTGTGACGATAGGTCCTGGCTACCAGACTGAGATGCAACACCGAGGGATCGACAGGACTGAATGCCAAGTCATGCACCGTGACAATTCCTGGCAAGCTGGCCATGCCGTTGATGAACGCCGCCAGATCGTGAAAAGTCCCGGTGACGCCAATCTGCATGGGCGATTCGATGTACAGGGCGCGAGGCTGGTCATCCCGAAGTTCGATGGCCTCCAGCACCAAGCCATTGGCGGCACTCAGGCGGCCAATATCTTCAAGCAGGCCGGGTACCTGGGTGTCGGCAGGCAGCCGCCGTAACAGGTTGGCGAAATGGCCTCGCATTGTTTCGAGTTCGCGGACCAGGGACTCCAGGCCGGCAGCCTGGCTGGTTTTCAGCGCGACCTGCTGTTCAAGCGCCACTTCCTGCGACTCAAGCTGGCGCAGTTGCTCCCGCGCCCCACTCAAGTAGAAGGTATTGCCCACTGCCCACAGCAGGCAAACCACCGCGCCAGCCAGCAACGCCTTGCCCGGCAAGGGCCAGTTGGCGGCGTTCTGGCAGAGCTGGGTTATATCGGATTCCGTCAGCCCTGGCAGGCCTGACGCCCCTCTCATTGGCGCACCTCATCCGAGTGACCATGGCGAACCGTCAACTGGAAGCCATTGTCGTCGCCCTCCTGCGCGCCGCGAACCCGTTGAAGCCGGGGCGCTTCCAAGTCTTCGGCAGCTTCGAGGCCTCGCATGAACTGAGCAATGTCCCGGTTCGATCCGGCCGTGCCGCTGATGGAAACAGACCCGCCGTCGACGCTCACTTCGCGCAACTGCACCCCGTCCGGCACGGCACGGGCCAACTGGTCCAGCAACTGAGCACCCGCCGCACGATCGTCCTGCAAACCCTGCACAACTTTCATCCGTTCCATCAACTGCTGGCGCTGCTCATGCAGTTCGTCGATGGCCTTGATCCGCGAGTCGAGCCCGATGACACCCTGGCTCAACTGGTTATTGCGGGCCAACTGCCGATCGACTGCACGGTCGATCACCTGGTCTGCCAGCCAAACCGCAGCCAGCGCCACCGCTGCAGCCCCCGCCAAAAACACCAGAAAATATTTGCGCCGCCGCTCATTCCGTTCTGCGCGCCACGGCAACAGGTTGATTCGTGTCATCAGTCGAAACTCCTCAGGGCCAGCCCGCAGGCCACTCCCATTCCCTGGGCATCCACGGCCCATTGCGCGCCATCGACACGACGGCCCGGCGTGATGCTGTCCGAAGCCTGCCTGCCCGCGCGAGCCAATGCAAATGCTTCGACATCCACTATCCGCGTCGTCAGCCCCGCAAGGGCCAAAACCGCCTCACGGGCCTCCACCTGTTCCTTGAGGCAGGCAACCAGCAGCACATCGACGCTTTGCGGGTCATGGGCCGACGGGCCCTGCACCTGGAAGTCGATAGCCACATCCTCCAGCGGACAAGGAATGTACTGGTCTGCTTCGCCATGGATTCGACGCACCATTTCAGCATCCGTCAGCCCCGCGTCCATCTCCAGCACGCGGGTAATCACCGAGGGCCCTGCCACGGCCACGGCGGCATGCCTGAGTGATGTATGCGCCTGTACCAGCGCCCGGGAAAGTGCCTGCGCGACGGCATCGAAATCAACCACGCTGCTGTCGACCACCGCATGGGCCGGCAACTGCTGCATGGCGTAGCCCCGCACGCTGTAGCCAGTGCCTGAAGCCTCCAGCTCCACCAGCCTGACGCCGGTGTCATTGATGTCGATACCCAGGACGGCATCGGCTTTTCGCCTGAAAAATCCCTTTCTCATAAAACTCCCCAAAACTTTCCCTGTCTTACGGACTGATTGCTGCCAGGCTTCCTGCATTCGGTCGGCTTGTATGAGCGGCGCGAATGACGCCCGAAGCCGAAAAATGCTTTAATGCCCAGCGTTTTTTCCCGCGTTTATCTGCTGGCCGGGTCGATCCACCACTTGCCGTGCATGCCCCGACGCCTAACCCATTCTTTTCCTTGGAAATCCAAAAGCCTTGATTCGTCTGCTGAAGTTTTTCGGGTACTCCATTGTCGCGATCGTCTGCGGGCTGATGCTCGTGCTCAGCGGGGCCTATCTCTACCTTAGTCCGGGTTTGCCCTCCGTAGAGGCCCTGAGAAGTATCCAGTTGCAGATTCCTTTGCGGGTCTACAGCAGCGATGAAAAACTGATCGCGGAGTTCGGCGAAATGCGCCGCACACCGATCCGTTTCGCCGACATTCCGCCCAATTTCATCAACGCCCTGCTGTCGGCTGAAGACGATAACTTCGCCAATCACTATGGCGTCGACCCAAGCAGCCTGGTGCGGGCGGCCACGCAGTTGGTAAAAAGCGGACACATTCAATCCGGTGGCAGCACCATCACCATGCAGGTGGCGAAGAACTTCTTCCTCACCAGCGAACGCAGCTTTTCCCGCAAAGCCACGGAAATCCTCCTGGCGTTGCAGATCGAACGTCAGCTGACCAAGGACGAGATCCTTGAGCTGTACGTCAACAAGATCTATCTGGGCAACCGCGCCTACGGCATCGAGGCGGCTTCACAGGTTTACTACGGCAAGTCGATTCGTGACGCCAGCCTGGCGCAGATGGCCATGATTGCCGGCCTGCCCAAGGCGCCTTCGCGCTTCAACCCGCTGGCCAATCCGGCGCGCAGCAAAGAGCGCCGCGACTGGATCCTGGGCCGCATGTACAAGCTGGGCAAGATCGACCAGGCCGCGTACGAAAGTGCGGTGGCCGAGCCGCTGAACGCCAGCTATCACGTGCCGACCCCGGAAGTGAATGCCCCGTATATCGCCGAAATGGCCCGTGCCGAGATGGTCGGCCGCTATGGCAGCGAGGCGTACACCGAAGGTTTCCGCGTGACCACGACGATTCCGAGCAACCTGCAGGAAATCGCCAACAAGTCGGTACACGACGGCCTGGTCGCCTATGACCAGCGCCATGGCTACCGCGGCCCTGAATCGCGCCTGCCGGGCAAGACCCTGAGCGCCTGGACCGTCGAGCTGGGCAAACAGCGCCCGATCAGCGGCCTTGAACCCGCCATCGTCACCCAGGTGAAGAAAGATGGCGTGCAGGTACTGACGCGCACCGGCGAAGAGCATGTGTCGTGGGACAGCATGAAATGGGCCCGCCCTTTCCTGAACACCAACAGCATGGGCCCGATGCCCAAGCAGCCGTCGGACGTGGCCCAGGTCGGCGACCTGATTCGTGTGCAGCGCCAGAAGGACGACAGCCTGAAATTCAGCCAGGTGCCCGTGGCACAGGGCGCGCTGGTTTCGCTTGACCCGCAGAACGGTGCAATCCGCGCCCTGGTCGGCGGCTTTGCCTTCGAGCAGAGCAACTACAACCGCGCCACCCAGGCCAAGCGCCAGCCGGGTTCCAGCTTCAAGCCGTTCATCTACAGCGCTGCACTGGATAACGGCTACACCGCCGCCAGCCTGGTCAACGATGCACCGATCGTGTTCGTCGACGAGTACCTGGACAAGGTCTGGCGCCCGAAGAACGACACCAACACCTTCCTCGGCCCGATCCGCGTCCGCGAGGCGCTGTACAAGTCGCGTAACCTGGTGTCGATCCGCCTGCTGCAGGCGATGGGCGTAGGCAAGACCATCGACTACATCACCCGCTTCGGCTTCAACAAGTCGGACCTGCCGCCCAACCTGTCCCTGGCACTGGGTACCGCCACGCTGACGCCGATGGAAATCGCCACCGGCTGGAGCACCTTTGCCAACGGTGGCTACAAGATCACCCCGTACCTGATCGACAAGATCGAAAGCCGTAGCGGCGAAACCCTGTTCACCGCCAACCCGCCACGGGTACCGGGCGACGTGGTCAATGGCGTCGCGGCCACTGACGGCCAGGCAGCACCGGCCAACGGCGGCATCACCATCGAGGCAACGCCAGGCGAAGCCCCCGCAGCCGGCACCCCCGCCGCACCACAAGCGCCGGCGGTAGCCGAACGCGTTGTGGACGGCCGTACCACCTACATCCTCAACAGCATCCTGGAAGACGTGATCAAGAAAGGTACGGGGCGTCGCGCCCTGGCCCTGGGCCGTGCCGATATCGCCGGCAAGACCGGTACCACCAACGACTCCAAGGATGCCTGGTTCTCCGGCTACAACGCCGACTACGTGACCACCGTATGGACCGGTTACGACCAGCCGGAAAGCCTCGGTCGCCGGGAGTTCGGCGGCACCGTCGCGCTGCCGATCTGGATGAGCTACATGGGCGCCGCGCTGAAGGATATGCCGCTGCATACCCAGCCGGAACCGGAAGGCATCCTGAGCCTGCGGATCGACCCGGTCAGCGGCCGTGCAGCAGCGCCGAGCACGCCGAATGCGTACTTCGAGCTGTTCAAGAGCGAGGACACGCCGCCGTCGGTCAACGAGCTGGGCAATGGTGTTGCACCGGGCAGCCCGCTGCCGGCGGACGAGGCGGCGCCGATCGACTTGTTCTAACACGCAGTTCCAATGTGGGAGCGGGCTTGCTCGCGAAAGCGGAGTATCAGGCTCAGATGGGCCGACTGACACACCGTCTTCGCGAGCAAGCCCGCTCCCACAGTTGGATCACCGCCAGGCTCGAGCCAATTGCCAGCCACAAAAAAAGCCCCGACTCGCAAGAGCCGGGGCTTTTTGGTGGTGCGCTACAACGGCTTAGCCGTTGAACACATCATCCACGCTTTGCAGCGGGTAGTTCTTCGGATACGGCAGGGTGGCCACACCCGTCTCGATTGCGGCTTTGGCCACGGCATCGGAGATCAGGGTGATCAGGCGCTTGTCCATTGGTTTCGGGATGATGTACTCACGACCGAATTCCAGCTTGATGCCGCCGTAGGCGTCGCACACTTCCTGAGGAACCGGCAGCTTGGCCAGTTCGCGCAGGGCGTTGGCGGCCGCGACTTTCATCTCTTCGTTGATGCGCTTGGCGCGAACGTCCAGGGCACCACGGAAGATGAACGGGAAGCCCAGTACGTTGTTGACCTGGTTCGGGTAGTCCGAACGGCCGGTGGCCATGATCACGTCGCTACGGGTGGCGTGGGCCAGTTCCGGGGAGATTTCCGGATCCGGGTTGGAGCACGCGAACACGATCGGGTTGGCCGCCATGGACTTGAGGCCTTCGGCGCTCAGCAGGTTCGGGCCGGACAAGCCAACGAACACGTCTGCACCGTCCAGGGCGTCAGCCAGGGTACGCTTGGAGGACGGATGCGCGAACATCGCCTTGTACTGGTTCAGGTCGGTACGCTCGGACTGCACAACGCCCTTGCTGTCGACCATGTAGATGTTTTCCAGCTTGGCGCCCATGCTCACCAGCAATTTCATGCAGGAGATGGCCGCGGCGCCGGCGCCCAGGCAAACGATCTTGGCTTCGCCAAGGGTTTTGCCGGCGATTTCCAGGGCGTTGATCATGCCGGCCGCGGTAACGATCGCGGTGCCGTGCTGGTCATCGTGGAATACCGGGATGTCGCACTGTTCGATCAGGGCCTTTTCGATCTCGAAGCACTCAGGTGCCTTGATGTCTTCCAGGTTGATGCCACCGAAGGTGATGGAGATGCGCTTTACGGTGTCGATGAAAGCCTGCGGGCTCTCGGAATCGACTTCGATATCGAATACGTCAATGCCGGCGAAGCGCTTGAACAGCACGCCCTTACCTTCCATGACTGGCTTGGAAGCCAATGGGCCGAGGTTACCCAGGCCGAGGATCGCGGTGCCATCAGAGATCACTGCAACCAGGTTGCCTTTGCCGGTGTACTTGTAGGCCAGTTCAGGATCGCGGGCGATTTCACGTACGGGCTCGGCAACGCCAGGGCTGTAGGCCAGCGACAGGTCGCGGGCGGTGGCAGTGGCTTTGGTGAGCTCTACACTCAGCTTTCCTGGACGAGGATGGGCATGATATTCGAGAGCGGCAGTTTTCAAATCAGACATATCGGCATTCCGCTTTTACTGTTGGTCGACGGACCGCCGAGGATACGCGTGTCGCAAAGTCCCCACAAGACTGGGCAGTCACAGGTGTCAAGGGCCCTGCCCTACGACTTTTGGCCAAGAGCCACGGGATACAAGGGCTCAACTGTTCACAATCGACCTGAAAAATGTCTACAATTTTTTCTTACGGCGCCTGCTCGAGCATGCCGGGATCGGTCAGTGGCAACAGCCAGCGTGCCTGGCCCTTTTCCAAGCCGCCGCGTCGGGAGCGGTCCAGCACCCAGCCGCGGGCTTCGATGGACTGGCCCTGCAAACCTTTCAACAGCGCACTGTCGAATCGGCCCACAAGATTGGGTGCAATGCGCAGTACCAGTGAGCCCTGCAACTCAATCCAGACTCCGCCGCGATTGCGTTCGATTTTGCTCACTCGGCCGTTGACCACGGCAAAGCCCGAGCGCTGGATCTTCGCCGCATCGACCACCGGTGACCGGCGCCACACCCCCAGCCGGGCCTGCCGGGCGCTGCGTTCGGCGGCTTGCTGGCAGGCCACCAGTTCCACATTCGGCGCGACCGCCACCTGGAAGCCAAGGCCTTCGGCGAGCAACTGCGCTTCCAGATTTGCTCCATTGGCACCGTAGAGATGGGCCAGGGTGCGGCCGTAACGGTCCTTGCTCTCCCGTCCGGGCACCACGCCAACGCGCCCACCGCTCGCGTCCACCAGACTTTGCAGGCGCTCGCGAGCGGCCACGGCGAAGGGCTCGTCAGTGCGCCCCTGCTTGCCGGTTTCCGGGGCATTGACACCGATCATGCGTATACTGCGGCCGTCCTTGAGGCGCACGGTGTCACCATCCACTACCCGCTGCACGTCGAAGGTCGCGACATCGCCGGGCGCCGGGCAGAACACCTCGGCCTGGGCGGGCGCCAGCCAAATCGCAGACACAAAAAAGGCGCCCACGAGGGACGCCTTTTTCATCAGCGAGGACAAGCCATACAGGCCATCCAAGCGGACCAGCCTTACTCGGCTTTAGGAGCAGCTTTAGCGCCGAAAGCACCGAAGCGGGTCTTGAAGCGGTCAACACGGCCGCCAACATCCAGAGTCTTCTGCTTACCGGTGTAGAACGGGTGGCACTCGTTGCACACGTCGATTGGCAGAGCTTTGCCGAAAGTCGAACGGGTTTCGAACTTGTTACCGCAGCTGCAGGTAACGTCGATGGCAACATAGTTTGGATGGATATCGGCTTTCATGGTGTATTCCTCAGGCTAGCGTGCCGCCAATCAACACTATTGTTGAATACCGCACGTAATTAGGCCGCGGATTCTACCAGACCTTTTTAAACGCGCAAGAAGCACAACGGCCCCTTTCATCAGAAAAGCGCGGCATACACAAGGCCCTGTGGGAGCCGGGCTTGCCCGCGATGCAGGCGCTGCGGTGCCTCAGGTGCACCGTGTCGATACTATCGCGGGCAAGCCCGGCTCCCACATCCACCGCTGGTCTGCTAGGCTCCCGCCCTTCTTCGCCGCCCGTCATATGAGAACCCCCGCGTGCCCGACGCCATTTTGCGCCTCGCCCTGCCCTCGCCCCTGCGCCGCCTGTTCGATTATCGGGCCCCTGCCGGCGTATTGCGGTCGCAGTTGCAGCCCGGCATGCGCGTACGGGTACCGTTTGGCCGGCGGGAGATGATCGGCATCCTGGTGGAGGTCGCCGATCACAGCGAAGTGCCCGCCGAGAAGCTCAAGCCCGCCGTGGCCATCCTCGACAGCACGCCGCCGCTGCCGCCCGCACTGTTCAAACTGTGCCTGTGGACCTCGCAGTATTACCAGCACAGCCTCGGCGACACCTTGAGCTGGGCGCTGCCGGTGCTGTTGCGCCAAGGCGAACTGGCCGAGGCGCGCCAGGAGCGTTTCTGGTCGATGGTCCCGGGGGCGCGCATGGACGACCCGCGCATCGCCCGCGCCCCGCGCCAGCGTGAAGCCCTGGCAACCCTGGCCCAGCATCCCCACGGTGTCGCCCATCAGCTGTTAAGCAAGCTGATGCTGAGCAAGGACAGCCTGGACTTGCTGCTGGCCAAGGGCCTGGTGCAGGTGGAGATCCGCAAGCATGCTCCCGGCGAGCGCCACGAACACTGGCTGGCCCAGCCGGAACTGCCGCTCAACCCCGAACAACGTGCCGCCTATGAAGCGATTCGCGCCGGTTTCGACAGTTTCCACGCGTTCCTGCTGGCGGGCGTCACCGGCAGCGGCAAGACCGAAGTCTATTTGCAACTGATCCGCGAAACCCTCGAAGCCGGCAAACAGGCACTGGTGCTGATCCCCGAGATCAACCTCGGCCCGCAAACCCTGGCGCGTTTCGAGCAGCGTTTCAACGCGCGCATCGCCCTGGTGCACTCGGCGGTCAACGACCGCGAGCGCCTGGAATCCTGGCTCGCCGCCCGGGACGGCGAGGCCGACATTATTATCGGCACCCGTTCGGCGCTGTTCACCCCGATGAAAAATCCCGGGCTGATCATCATCGACGAAGAACACGACGGCTCCTATAAACAGCAGGAAGGCCTGCGCTACCACGCCCGCGACCTGGCGCTGGTGCGTGCTCGCCAGGAAAACATCCCGATTGTGCTGGGCTCGGCCACGCCGTCCCTGGAAAGCCTGCACAACGCCTACACCGGGCGCTACGGCCTGCTGCGTCTCAATGAACGTGCCGGCGGTGCCAAGCAGCCCCGCTTCCTGCGCCTGGATGTAAAAAGTCGCCCGCTGGACAGCGGCATTTCCGGGCCGATGCAGCAAGCCATCGGGCAAACCCTCGCGGCGGGCCAGCAAGTGCTGGTGTTCCTCAACCGCCGGGGTTTTGCGCCGACGCTGCTGTGCCACGATTGCGGCTGGATGTCCGAGTGCAATCGCTGCGATGCGCGAATGACCGTGCACCAGCGCTCCGGCGAGTTGCGCTGCCATCACTGCGGCCATGTGGAACGGGTGCCGCGGCACTGCCCGCAGTGCGGCAAAGTCGACTTGCGACCGGTGGGCGCGGGCACCGAGCGCGCCGAAGAACGACTGGGCATCCTGTTCCCGGATTACCCGGTGCTGCGGGTCGACCGCGACAGCACCTCGCGCAAGGACGCGATGAATCAGTTGTTCGCCACGATCCAGAAGGGCCAGCCGTGCATTCTGGTGGGCACGCAGATGCTTGCCAAAGGGCATCACTTCCCACGGGTGACCCTGGTGTCGATCCTGGATGCCGACGGCGGGCTGTTCTCCGGGGATTTTCGCGCCAGCGAGCGCATGGCGCAGTTGATCGTGCAGGTCGCAGGCCGGGCCGGGCGGGCCGAAGAGCCGGGCAAGGTGATCATCCAGACGCACCTGGCCGACCACCCGCTGCTGATTCAACTGACAGAACAAGGTTACTTTGCCTTCGCCGAACAGGCCTTGAGCGAGCGACGCTCGGCAGGTCTGCCACCGTTTGCGCATCTGGCGCTGCTGCGGGCCGAAGCGCACAAGCCGGGGCAGGCCGAAGGTTTCCTGGATGAAGCGTGCAGCGAGGCTGAACGTTTGCTGGGGGAACTGGGTCTGACCGGCATCGAGCTATTGGGCCCGGTGCCAGCACCGATGGAACGCCGCGCCGGGCGTTACCGCGCCCAGCTACTTTTGCAAGCCAGCGCCCGCGCGCCGCTGCATCGTTTATTAAGCAGCTGGTTACTTGCGCTGGAGCAAATGCCCAGTGGTCGCCAGGTGAGATGGTCGCTGGACGTAGACCCGGTAGATTTGTACTAACCCCCTGTGGCGAGGGAGCTTGCTCCCGCTGGGCTGCGTAGCAGCCCCAAAAAAGCCGGGAGCGCTACGCACTCCAGCGGGAGCAAGCTCCCTCGCCACAGCAAGCTCCCTCGCCACAGGTTAATCGTCCGTCAAGGTCCCGCGAAGGTTGGCAAGCCCGCCCTCGCCACGGATAATGCCCAGTTTTTCCACCTGCGCATCGCGCGCCACCGCTTGCGGTCGAAAGAGAACACCATGAAAGACACCATTCGCCAGCTGATCCAACAAGCCCTCACCCAACTCGTCAACGAAGGTGTGTTGCCTGAAGGCCTGACGCCGGCGATCCAGGTGGAAAATACCCGCGACAAGACCCACGGTGATTTCGCCAGCAACATCGCGATGATGCTGGCCAAGCCGGCCGGCCTGAAGCCGCGCGACCTGGCGGAAAAAATCATCGCCGCGCTGCCGGCCGATCCACAGGTGACCAAGGCTGAAATCGCCGGCCCAGGCTTCATCAACTTCTTCCAGAACACCCAGGCCCTGGCTTCGCGCCTGGACGCGGCCCTGGCCGACGCGAAAATCGGCGTGCGCAAGGCCGGCCCGGCACAGCGCGTGGCCATCGACCTGTCGGCACCGAACCTGGCCAAGGAAATGCACGTGGGCCACCTGCGCTCCACCATCATCGGTGACGGCGTGGCGCGGGTCCTGGAGTTCCTCGGCGATGACGTGATCCGCCAGAACCACGTGGGCGACTGGGGTACCCAGTTCGGCATGTTGATGGCCTATCTGCAGGAAAACCCGATCACCAGCAACGAGCTGTCGGACCTGGAGAACTTCTACCGCGCCGCCAAAAAGCGTTTCGACGAATCCGAAGAGTTCGCCGACCGCGCCCGTGGCCTGGTGGTCAAGCTGCAAGCCGGCGATGCCGAATGCCTGGAACTGTGGGGCCGCTTCCGCGAGATCTCGCTGTCCCACTGCCAGGAAATCTACGAGCTGCTCAACGTCAAATTGACCATGGCCGACGTGATGGGCGAAAGCGCCTACAACGACGACCTGATCAACGTGGTCAACGACCTCAAGGCCAAGGGCCTGCTGGTTGAAAGCAACGGCGCGCAGTGCGTGTTCCTCGAAGAATTCAAGACCGCCGATGGCGACCCGCTGCCGGTGATTATCGTCAAGGCCGATGGCGGCTACCTCTACGCCACCACCGACCTGGCCGCCGTGCGCTACCGCAGCGGCGTGCTGAAAGCCGACCGTGCCCTGTATTTCGTTGACCAGCGCCAGGCCCTGCACTTCCAGCAAGTGTTCGAAGTGGCGCGCCGCGCCGGTTTCGTCACCCACCCGATGCAGATGGAACACATGGGCTTCGGCACCATGAACGGCGCCGATGGCCGCCCGTTCAAGACCCGTGACGGCGGCACCGTGAAGCTGATCGACCTGCTGAACGAAGCCCAGGACCGCGCCTACAACCTGGTGAAGGAAAAGAACCCGGAGCTGGCCGAAGCCGACCTGCGCAACATCGCCCGCGTCGTGGGGATTGGCGCGGTGAAATACGCCGACCTGTCCAAGCACCGCACCAGCGACTACAGCTTCAACTTCGAACTGATGCTCAACTTCGAAGGCAACACTGCGCCGTACCTGCTGTATGCCTACACGCGGGTGGCCAGTGTGTTCCGCAAGCTGGGCAAGGACTTCAGCGAAGTCGAAGGCCAGATCAACCTTGAGGCGCCACACGAGCAGGAACTGGCCGCCAAACTGGCGCAATTCGGCGAAGTGCTGAACAGCGTCGGCGAAAAAGGCACACCGCACATCCTCTGCACCTATTTGTACGAAGTCGCCGGTTTGTTCTCCAGCTTCTACGAGAACTGCCCGATCCTGACCGCAGACGACGAAGCCCAAAAGCAGAGCCGCCTGCGCCTCGCCGCACTGGCAGGACGGACCCTCAAGCAAGGCCTGGAATTGTTGGGCCTGGAAACTCTGGAGCGTATGTAAGTTGGCTGCCAAGAAAAAACCTGCACCCAAGCGCGGCGCCAGCCGCTACCAGGCACCGGCGAAGAAGCCTATTCCGGGCTGGTTGTGGATGGCCATCGGCCTGACGGTCGGCGCGTTTGTGGTGTTCCTGATGAAGCTCGACCCGGGCAAGGGCGATGACGTCAAACGGGTCAAGCAAGAACAGCAGAAGGCCACGAAAATGGCCGAGGCGAACAAGACACCGCCTAGCCCGACTGCGCCGGTGAAGCCGAAATACGACTTCTACACGCTGCTGCCGGAATCGGAAGTGATCGTGCCGCCGGACGCCGTGCCGGAGAAAACCCTGCCGACGCCGCAGCCGGTGCCGACTACGCCGGTTACCCCGGCGGAAGCAGCGAAGATCGACACGGCCCGGGCCCAGGCTGCGCTGGCCGGGATTACCCCGCCGCCACCGCCGCCGGTCGCCACCACCAAGGCCGCGCCCGTGACCAAGTTCTTCCTGCAGGCGGGCTCGTTCCCGAAACAGGCGGATGCGGACCGGGTACGCGCGCAGATTATTCTGTTGGGGCAGGCGGTGACGGTGGAGTCCGGGACGGTTAAGGATGCGACCTGGTATCGCGTGCTGGTGGGGCCGTTCAGCAACCGTGAACAGCTGACCGTGGCGCAGAAGCAACTGGCCGGCGCCGGGTTTAGCAACCTGTTGTTACAACAACGCCAGAGCCGCTGATTCCGGAAACAG
Organism: Pseudomonas sp. D8002; assembly: GCF_013385695.1. Classification (NCBI taxonomy): domain Bacteria; kingdom Pseudomonadati; phylum Pseudomonadota; class Gammaproteobacteria; order Pseudomonadales; family Pseudomonadaceae; genus Pseudomonas; species Pseudomonas sp. D8002. Next base: position 43,370 of record NZ_JACAPM010000004.1, on the reverse strand, counting down.
CATCGGGTTAATGTGGGAGCGGGCTTGCTCGCGAATGCGGTAGATCAGTCAATATTTTAGGTGACTGACACACCGCATTCGCGAGCAAGCCCGCTCCCACATTTGATTTTCATCGGCCTCAGGACCGAGTCCGACACATAAACACCACTCGTCCGCCCTCCCGTCCTACAGTTGAAATCCCCCCCGCCACCCCCATATGAGTTCCATCAGGGCATTTTCGCCCCGCAGCGTGGAGACTCTCCCCTTGACCACCATCGTTTCAGTTCGCCGCCACGGCAAAGTCGTCATGGGCGGCGACGGCCAGGTTTCACTTGGCAATACCGTGATGAAAGGCAACGCGAAAAAAGTCCGTCGCCTGTACCACGGCCAGGTCCTCGCCGGTTTCGCCGGCGCCACCGCTGACGCCTTTACCCTGTTCGAGCGCTTTGAAGGCCAACTTGAGAAGCACCAGGGCCATCTGGTCCGTGCCGCCGTCGAACTCGCCAAAGAATGGCGCACCGACCGCTCCCTCAGCCGCCTGGAAGCCATGTTGGCCGTCGCCAACAAAGACGCCTCGCTGATCATCACCGGCAACGGCGACGTGGTTGAACCCGAAGAAGGCCTGATCGCCATGGGCTCCGGCGGCGGCTACGCACAAGCGGCGGCCAGCGCCCTGTTGAAGAAAACCGACCTGTCGGCCCGGGAAATCGTCGAGACTGCCCTGGGTATCGCTGGCGACATCTGTGTCTTCACCAACCACAACCTGACCATTGAGGAGCAGGACCTCGCCGAATAAGCCGCAGGCTTATTCCCGCTTGAGGACCGCCAATTACTATGTCCATGACTCCCCGCGAAATCGTCCATGAACTCAATCGCCATATCATCGGCCAGGACGATGCCAAGCGCGCCGTTGCCATCGCCCTGCGTAACCGCTGGCGCCGGATGCAACTGCCCGAAGAATTGCGCGTTGAAGTAACCCCCAAGAACATCCTGATGATCGGCCCGACCGGTGTCGGTAAAACCGAGATCGCCCGGCGCCTGGCCAAGCTGGCCAATGCTCCATTCATCAAGGTCGAAGCCACCAAGTTCACCGAAGTGGGCTATGTGGGCCGTGACGTCGAATCGATCATTCGTGACCTGGCCGACGCTGCCCTGAAGCTGTTGCGCGAACAGGAAATGACCAAGGTCAGCCATCGCGCCGAAGACGCCGCTGAAGAACGCATCCTCGACGCCTTGCTGCCACCGGCACGCATGGGCTTCAACGAAGACGCCGCACCAAGCTCGGATTCCAACACCCGCCAGCTGTTCCGCAAGCGCCTGCGTGAAGGTCAGCTGGACGACAAGGAAATCGAGATCGAAGTCGCCGAAGTGTCCGGCGTCGACATCTCCGCACCGCCTGGCATGGAAGAAATGACCAGCCAGTTGCAGAACCTGTTCGCCAACATGGGCAAGGGCAAGAAGAAAAGCCGCAAGCTCAAGGTGAAGGAAGCGCTGAAACTGGTGCGTGACGAAGAGGCCGGGCGCCTGGTCAATGAGGAAGAACTCAAGGCCAAGGCCCTGGAAGCAGTCGAGCAGCACGGCATCGTGTTTATCGACGAGATCGACAAGGTGGCCAAGCGCGGTAATTCCGGCGGGGTCGATGTGTCCCGCGAAGGCGTGCAGCGCGACCTGCTGCCGCTGATCGAAGGCTGCACCGTCAACACCAAGCTGGGCATGGTCAAGACCGACCACATCCTGTTTATCGCGTCCGGTGCGTTCCACCTGAGCAAGCCAAGTGACCTGGTGCCGGAGCTGCAAGGCCGCCTGCCGATTCGCGTTGAACTGAAAGCGCTGACGCCGGGCGATTTCGAACGCATCCTCAGCGAGCCGCACGCGTCGCTGACCGAGCAATACCGCGAGCTGCTGAAAACCGAAGGCCTGGGGATTGAGTTCCTGCCGGACGGTATCAAGCGTTTGGCCGAGATCGCCTGGCAGGTCAACGAGAAGACCGAGAACATCGGTGCCCGTCGTTTGCACACCTTGCTGGAGCGCCTGCTGGAGGAAGTGTCCTTCAGTGCTGGCGACATGGCGGGCGCGCAGAATGGCGTGGCAATCAAGATCGACGCCGACTACGTCAACAGCCACCTGGGCGAATTGGCGCAGAACGAAGATCTGTCTCGTTATATCCTGTAAGCCTCACGCAGGAACCGCTCTGCTTTAATGTGGGAGCGGGCTTGCTCGCGAATGCGGTGGGTCAGTCACAATTGCATGAACTGACCCACCGCATTCGCGAGCAAGCCCGCTCCCACAGTTTAAAGCCGGTTCCTTCAGGATCATCTCTGAGCGGTTCCCCAAATGACCAAACTGCCTACCGCCATCAACCTGCACAAAGCCTCCAGGACCCTGGGCCTCACCTACGGTCCCGACGAGGTGTATCAACTGCCCGCCGAATTCCTTCGCGTGCACTCCCCCTCCGCCGAGGTCCAGGGCCACGGCAAACCGATCCTGCAATTCGGCAAGCTCAATGTCGGCTTGACCAAGATCGAACCCGCCGGCCAATACGCACTGAAATTGACCTTCGACGATGGCCATGACAGCGGATTGTTCACCTGGGACTACCTCTATCAACTTGCCGTGCGTCAGGACGCGCTGTGGGCTGACTATCTTGCCGAGCTGAAAGCCGCCGGAAAAACCCGCGACCCGAGCCAGTCGGTCGTGCGGCTGATGCTCTAGCCCAGGCCTCTTGCTCATTAGTGGGCATTTTCTAATTCCATCTGCTTGAATGCCCCTCTGTCGTGGCCAACGATTGGCCCGCTTGCGAAAAAAATTAAACTCGGGTAACCAATGGAACTGGCAAGTTCCCTGCATTTGACGATGCGGTATTAACGGTCACCCGAGCAGTAGTACCAGGCTGTGCTGTGTGGCAAGTAGTGGTACACAGCGGTACCCGGTACTCGTCTGTCGGACAATGGAGCGTCGTAGATGAGTAACAAGAACAACGATGACTTGAAACGCCAGGCCTCGGAAAACACCCTGGGGCTGAACCCGATCATCGCGTTACGGAAAAAGGATTTACTGGCATCCGCTCGGATGGTGCTGACCCAGGCCATCAAACAACCGTTGCACAGCGTCAAGCATGTCGCCCATTTCGGCGTCGAATTGAAGAACGTGGTGTTCGGCAAATCACAGCTGACACCCGAGGCCGACGACCGTCGTTTCAACGACCCGGCGTGGACCCAGAACCCGCTCTACAAACGTTACCTGCAAACCTACCTGGCGTGGCGCAAGGAGCTGCACGACTGGATCGGTGACAGCAACCTGTCGGAACACGACATCAGCCGCGGCCACTTCGTCATCAACCTGATGACCGAAGCCATGGCGCCCACCAACAGCGCAGCCAACCCGGCGGCGGTCAAACGCTTCTTTGAAACCGGCGGCAAGAGCCTGCTGGATGGCCTGTCCAACCTGGCCAAGGACATGGTGCACAACGGCGGCATGCCGAGCCAGGTCAACATGGGCGCCTTTGAAGTGGGCAAGAGCCTGGGCACCACCGAAGGCGCCGTAGTGTTTCGCAACGATGTGCTGGAGCTGATCCAGTACCGGCCGATCACCGAGCAGGTGCACGAACGTCCGCTGCTGGTAGTGCCGCCGCAGATCAACAAGTTCTATGTATTCGACCTGAGCCCGGACAAGAGCCTGGCGCGCTTCTGCCTGCGCAATAACCAGCAGACGTTTATCGTCAGTTGGCGCAACCCGACCAAGGCCCAGCGCGAGTGGGGCCTGTCGACCTACATCGAGGCGCTGAAAGAAGCGGTCGATGTGGTGAGCGCGATCACCGGCAGCAAAGACATCAACATGCTCGGCGCCTGCTCCGGCGGCATCACCTGCACCGCCCTGCTGGGCCACTACGCGGCGCTGGGCGAGAAGAAGGTCAACGCCCTGACCTTGCTGGTGAGCGTGCTGGACACCACCCTGGACACCCAGGTGGCGTTGTTCGTCGACGAACAGACCCTGGAAGCGGCCAAGCGCCATTCCTACCAGGCCGGTGTGCTGGAAGGCCGCGACATGGCCAAGGTATTTGCCTGGATGCGCCCCAATGACCTGATCTGGAACTACTGGGTCAACAACTACCTGCTGGGCAACGAGCCACCGGTGTTCGACATCCTGTTCTGGAACAACGACACCACCCGCTTGCCGGCCGCGTTCCATGGCGACCTGATCGAACTGTTCAAGAACAATCCCTTGGTGCGCGCCAATGCCCTGGAAGTGTGCGGCACGCCGATCGACCTGAAGCAGGTCACTGCCGATATTTATTCTTTGGCCGGCACCAACGACCACATCACACCGTGGCAGTCCTGCTACAAGTCGGCGCAGCTGTTTGGCGGCAAGGTGGAGTTTGTGCTGTCCAGCAGCGGGCATATCCAGAGCATTCTGAACCCGCCGGGCAATCCAAAATCGCGTTACCAGACCAGCGATACAATGCCGGGCAAGGCCCTGGACTGGCAGGAGAACGCCACCAAGCACACCGATTCGTGGTGGTTGCATTGGCAGGCGTGGCAGGCGGAGCGGTCGGGCAAGTTGAAGAAGGCGCCTGCGAACCTGGGCAACAAGACTTATGCAGCGGCGGAAGCGGCGCCGGGCACTTATGTACATGAACGATAAAGCACACACACTTTTGTGACTGGAACGGTATCAACTGTGGGAGCGGGCTTGCTCGCGAAGGGGGTGTGTCAGTTGATGCATCTAGAGACGGATTCACCGCCTTCGCGAGCAAGCCCGCTCCCACACTGACCGAGTTCCGACAGGGAATAGCGCGCCATTTTGCAGGGTAAGCCCATGCCGCAACCGTTCATCTTCCGTACCATCGACCTGGATGGCCAAGCCATCCGCACGGCGGTACGCCCGGGCAAGCCTCACTTGACGCCGCTGCTGATTTTCAACGGCATCGGCGCCAACCTTGAGCTGGTGTTTCCGTTCGTCCAGGCCCTGGACCCGGACCTGGAAGTGATTGCCTTTGATGTGCCAGGCGTCGGCGGCTCGTCGACCCCCAGCCGGCCTTATCGCTTTCCCGGCCTGGCCAAACTCACCGCGCGCATGCTCGATTACCTGGACTATGGCCAGGTCAACGCGGTGGGCGTTTCCTGGGGCGGCGCGCTGGCGCAGCAGTTCGCCTATGACTATCCGGAACGCTGCAAGAAGCTGATTCTGGCCGCCACCGCCGCCGGTGCCTTCATGGTGCCGGGCAAGCCGAAGGTCTTGTGGCTGATGGCCAGCCCCCGGCGTTATATCCAACCGTCCCACGTGGTGCGCATTGCACCGATGATCTACGGCGGCTCCTTCCGTCGGGATTCGAAACTGGCCGCCGAACACGCGAGCAAAGTGCGTTCGGCGGGCAAGCTGGGTTACTACTGGCAACTGTTCGCCGGGCTTGGCTGGACCAGCATCCACTGGCTGCACAAGATCAAGCAGCCGACCCTGGTGCTGGCCGGCGACGACGACCCGCTGATCCCGCTGATCAACATGCGCATGCTGGCCTGGCGCATTCCCAACGCCCAACTGCACATCATCGACGACGGCCATCTGTTCCTGATTACCCGGGCCGAGGCCGTGGCGCCGATCATCATGAAGTTTCTCCAGGAGGAACGCCTGAGGGCGGTGATTCACCCGCAACCCGCACTTTAGACGGCAGCGGTCAGGACGACCGCGCCGCGCAACTTGGCCAGAACCGACTATGGTTCTGAATTGGCGTGCTTGTTGATGGCTTGACGAAGGAGTGTTGGCGCATGCGAGAAAGACCCGTATCGAACCCGGTGCCCACACCCGCCGCGTTCATCAATATTGAAAGTGCGATCACCGGCCTGCGCGGCCGGGATTTGCTCTCGACCCTGCGCAGCGTCGCCGCACACGGCTTGCGCAACCCGGTGCACACCGCCCGTCACGCCTTGAAGTTGGGCGGGCAATTGGGCCGCGTGCTGCTCGGGGAAACGGTGCACGAGCCGAACCCGAAGGACAGCCGCTTCGCCGACCCGACCTGGCAGCTCAACCCGTTTTATCGGCGCAGCCTGCAAGCCTACCTGAGCTGGCAAAAACAGACCCGCCACTGGATCGACGACAGCAACCTCAGCGCCGACGACCGGGCGCGGGCGCACTTTGCCTTTGCCCTGCTCAACGATGCGGTGTCGCCATCCAACACCCTGCTCAACCCGCTGGCGATCAAGGAGCTGCTCAACTCCGGCGGCAACAGCGTGGTGCGTGGCGTCAGCAACCTGTTCGACGACCTGCTGCACAACAACGGCTTGCCGCGCCAGGTCACCAAGCAGGCCTTTGAAGTCGGCAAGACGGTGGCCACCACACCCGGTTCGGTGGTGTTTCGCAATGAACTGCTGGAGCTGATCCAGTACAAGCCCATGAGCGAAAAACAGTACGCCAAGCCGCTGCTGGTGGTGCCGCCGCAAATCAACAAGTACTACATTTTCGACCTGAGCCCGAACAACAGCTTCGTCCAGTTCGCTCTGAAAAATGGCCTGCAAGTGTTTATGGTCAGCTGGCGCAACCCGGATGTACGCCACCGCGAATGGGGCTTGTCCACCTACGTCGCGGCTTTGGAAGAAGCGCTGAACGTAACCCGCGCAATCACCGGCGCCCGTGAGGTCAACCTGATGGGCGCCTGCGCCGGTGGCCTAACCATCGCCGCGCTGCAAGGCCATCTGCAGGCCAAGCGCCAGCTGCGCCGCATCTCCAGCGCCAGCTACCTGGTGAGCCTGCTGGACAGCCAGATCGACAGCCCCGCCACCCTGTTCGCCGACGAACAGACGCTGGAAGCCGCCAAGCGCCGCTCCTACCAACAAGGCGTACTCGACGGCCGGGACATGGCCAAGGTATTCGCCTGGATGCGTCCCAACGACCTGATCTGGAACTACTGGATCAACAATTACCTGCTGGGCAAGGAACCGCCGGCCTTCGACATCCTGTACTGGAACAACGACAACACCCGCCTGCCCGCCGCGCTGCATGGCGACTTGCTGGACTTCTTCAAGCACAACCCGCTGAGCCATCCCGGCGGCCTGGAGGTGTGCGGCACGCCTGTCGACTTGCAGAAGGTGACGGTGGACAGCTTCAGCGTGGGCGGCATCAACGACCACATCACGCCGTGGGACGCGGTGTACCGCTCCACCCAGCTGCTGGGCGGCGACAAGCGCTTCATTCTGTCCAACAGCGGGCATGTCCAGAGCATCCTCAACCCGCCGGGCAACCCCAAGGCCAACTACGTCGAGAACCTCAAGCTGAGCAGCGACCCGCGCGCCTGGTACTACGACGCCAATCATGTCGAGGGCAGCTGGTGGCCCAACTGGCTGGCGTGGATCCAGCAGCGCTCCGGTGTGCAGCGCGAAACACTGACCGCCCTGGGCAACCAGAATTACCCACCGATGGAAGCGGCGCCGGGCACCTATGTGCGAGTCCGCTGAGCCCCACGACGACTTTAAGAAGACTGGATGAAGACCCGCGACCGTATCCTTGAATGTGCCTTGCAGTTGTTCAACCACAAGGGCGAGCCGAACGTGTCGACCATGGAGGTGGCCAATGAAATGGGGATCAGCCCCGGCAATCTCTATTACCACTTCCATGGCAAGGAACCGTTGGTGCTCGGGCTGTTCGAGCGCTTTCAAAACGAATTGGCGCCGTTGCTCGATCCGCCGGAAGACGCCCAACTGGCGGCCGAGGATTACTGGCTGTTCCTGCACCTGATCGTGGAGCGCATGGCGCACTATCGGTTTCTGTTCCAGGACCTGTCGAACCTGGCGGGCCGCCTGCCGAAATTGGCCAAGGGCATCCGCAACCTGCTGACGGCGCTCAAGCGCACGCTGGCCTCGTTGCTGGCCCGCCTCAAGACGGATGGGCAACTGGTCAGTGAAACCCAGGCGCTGGGGCAGTTGGTGGAACAGATCACCATGACCTTGCTGTTTTCCCTGGACTACCAGCGGATTCTCGACCGAGCAGGTGAGGTACGGGTGGTGGTGTACCAGATCATGATGCTGGTGGCCCCGCATCTGCTGATGCCGGCGAGGCTGGCGACAGAGAGGTTGGCGCTGCGCTACCTGGACGACGCGGACTAAAATGTGGGAGCGGGCTTGCTCGCGAAAGCGGAGTGTCAGTCAATACATGTGTGACTGATCCACCGCTTTCGCGAGCAAGCCCGCTCCCACATTGGATTTGTGTTGTTCTGTAGACTCCATAAAAAACGCCCGACCTTCGCAGGCCGGGCGTTTTTATGTGTCCCGTAAAAATCAGGACTGACTGGTAGGCGTCGGGGTTGCCGGCGTTGCAGTCGGGGTAGCAGCAGGCGTCGGTGGCGTGACCGAGTTGGTCGCCGGCGCTGCAGTTGCAGGCTTGGCCGCTACCGCTGGCTTCGGCGCTGCTGGCTTTTTGGCTACGGCCGGCTTCTTCGCCGCAGCCGGTTTTGCAGCTGGCTTGGCCGCTGCAGGTTTTGCAGCCGCAGGCTTGGCGGCGGGTTTGGCAGCAACCGGCTTGGCTGCAGGTTTCGCAGCGGCTGGCTTGGCAGCAGGCTTCGCTGCAGCAGGTTTGGCGGCAGCGGTTTTCGCCGCTGGCTTGGCTGCTGCTTTTGCTGCCGGCTTGGCTGCAGGTTTCGCCGCAGGTTTTGCAGCTGCTTTAGCGGCCACTGGTTTAGCGGCAGGCTTGGCGGCCGGTTTAGCCGCTGCGGTTTTCGCCGCAGGCTTGGCAGCCGGTTTTGCAGCAGCTTTGGCCGGCGCCTTGGCGGCTGGCTTGGCTGCCGGTTTGGCGGCGGCCTTGACCAGCGGTTTAGCGGCGGTTTTAGCAGCAGGCTTGGCCGCTGCAGTTTTCGCCGCAGGCTTGGCAGCCGGTTTAGCCGCTGCAGTTTTAGCCGCTACTGGCGCAGCTTTGAGGCCAGTGAGTTTTTCGATTTGCCTGGTCAAGGTATCGACCTTGCTGTGCAGCGCTTTCACTTCAGTACGGCTAGGTACGCCCAGTCGCGAAATGGCACTGTTCAGGCGCTTGTCAAAAGCCCCTTCCAGTTCGCCCCACTTGTCGCTGATACGTGATTTGGCAGAACCGGCGGAAGCCTTTGCCGCATCGACTTGTTTACCCACTGTGCTCTTGGTCAACTTCTCGGCCTTCTCGCCGTCCTTAACCAAAGTCTCGAAGTATTTACCGCCGTCACTGCTCACCTTCGAGTACACGCCTAAACCGGCCAGCCAGATCTTGCGGGAGTATTTTTCAACTTCCCCGATCCACGAGCTGCCTTCTTTATCAGTAGTCTTTTTACCAGCCATCCCGTTGTCTCCTTAGTGTTTACGCGCGACACGTTCGAGCAATGCCGTCAGCTCATCGAGCTTAGCAGAGAGTGTCTCCACGTCATGTTTAGACGGAATGCCGATCCGATTCAAGGCACTTCCAACACGACTATCAAAAGCGCTTTCAACTTTATCCAGTTGCACTTCGACTCGACCTTTGATGCCGAAGACTTCGCTCTTGACTTGATCAATCTGACTGTTGGCTGCATCAAGTTGTTCAATCACAACTTTTTTGCCTTTAGTTTCAACATGTTGACCAGTCTTAACCAGCTCTTTGAAGTACTCGGCGCCCTCGCTTCCGACCTTGGCGTAAGCCCCCAAACCGGCCAGCCAGATCTTGCGGGCATAGGATTTAACGTCAGTCAGGGCGTTAGTTCCGGTAGCAATTTTTTTCTTCAAAATAACTTTGGCCATGGTGCACCTCACGCATAAAGGGGGGAGGAACTGCCCACAGAAGTTGGGGGCTTGGGCACAAAGTAGGCAGAAAAATTAGAATCGGCACCCTAAGAAGGTCGCAAATCAGGCCAGGGCTTTATCCAGTGCCTTCTCGATTTCGGACTTGATGGTGCCACTCATGGCCGACATCAACAGGCCCAGTTCGACTTCAATCCGCAGGGAATCTTCCGCCACTTTCACGGTGCCTTTAACGCCCGAACGTTTGAGGTTCAGTGTGTCGCCGGCCCAGGAAGACTCCAGGCCATATTGCTCCTTGAGTTTGCTCGCCAACTTGTCGGCTTTTTCTCGGGCAGCGTCTTTGCCCAGTGTGTGGGCACGTTCAACCTGTATACGGGCCATTTGAATGACTCCTCGTTATAGAGACTTGTCGACCCGCCATGCGGCAAAAGGTCTCGGTGACCACCTATCTTACCTTCAGCCTTGCCAAGACAAAGCATGCCTTGGGGATTAGAATGCCCCCATTCTCTTTTGGTGACAGCGATATGACTGATCAGCGCAAAGGCAGCGATGCCGAACCCACCACTCACTTCGGCTTCAAGAACGTCCCGGAAAGCCAGAAAGCGGAAAAAGTCGCCGAGGTGTTCCACTCGGTCGCCGCCAAGTACGACTTGATGAACGACGTGCTCTCCGGCGGCATGCACCGCCTGTGGAAGCGCTTCACCATTGAGTTGTCGGGTGTACGCACCGGCAACCGTGTGCTGGATATCGCAGGCGGCACGGGCGACCTGGCCGCCAAGTTCTCCAAGCTGGTGGGCCCCACCGGGCAGGTGGTACTGGCCGACATCAACGGCTCGATGCTCAAGGTCGGTCGTGATCGCCTGCTGGACAAAGGTGTGGCGGGCAATATCGAGTTCGTCCAGGCCGACGCTGAAAAGCTGCCGTTCCCGGACAACCACTTCGACTGCGTGACCATCGCCTTCGGCCTGCGTAACGTGACCCACAAGGAAGACGCACTGCGCTCGATGCTGCGCGTACTCAAGCCCGGCGGTCGCCTGCTGGTGCTGGAGTTCTCCAAGCCGACCAACGCACTGATGTCCAAGGTCTACGACACCTACTCGTTCGCCTTCATGCCGTTGATGGGCAAGCTGATCACCAATGACGCCGAAAGCTACCGCTACCTGGCCGAATCGATCCGCATGCACCCGAACCAGGAAACCCTGAAGTCGATGATGGTAGAGGCCGGTTTCGACCGCGTGACCTACCACAACATGACCTCGGGCATCGTCGCCCTGCACCGCGGCATCAAGCCCTGATGCTCTTCGCAGGCCTTCTCGCCAGCGTCGAACACGGCCTCAACCGTGTACTGCGCCTGGACAGCACCGCCCTGGCACGGCTGGCGCACCTGAACGGCAGGATCATCGCCGTCGACTGCACCAGCCCCGCCTTGCAGCTGTTTATCCTGCCCAGCGATGAAGGCCTGTTGCTGGCGTCCCACTGGGCCGCCGACGCCGACTGCACCCTGCGTGCTTCCGGCTCAAGCCTGCTGCGCCTGGCCCTGAGCCGGGACAAGACGGCGATCCTCCACGGCCCGGACGTGGAACTTGAAGGCGACAGCGCGGTGCTGATGGACCTGGCCGCCGTGCTGCAAGACCTGGAACTGGACTGGGAATACGAGCTGTCACGTTGGCTCGGCCCGGTGGCCACCCAACTGATCAGCGGTCATCTGCGCAGCCGTACGCGCTGGTACCAGCAGGGTTTCGCCAGCCTGAACCAGAACCTCGCCGAATACCTGAGCGAAGAATCGCGCACCCTGGTCGGACAACGGGAAGCGGAAGCGCGCTTTCGCGAACTCGACCAGGCCAAACTCGACCTGGAACGACTTGAGGCGCGCTTCGAGCGCCTGAGCCGCTCCCTTGATTCAAGCGATAACGCATGAAGCTGCTCGCCGTCCGCCGTTTGTTTCGTATCCAGCGCGTCGTAATCCGCTACCGCCTCGATGACCTGCTGTTCGCCCTGCCGCTGCCGTGGTTCCTGCTGGCGGTGCGCTATGTGCTGCCGTGGCGCTGGTTCCCGCGCAAGACCCTCGAGCTGAGCCGTGGCGCGCGCCTGCGCCTGGCGTTGCAGGACCTGGGGCCGATCTTCATCAAGTTCGGGCAGATCCTCTCCACCCGCCGCGACCTGTTGCCCGAAGATATCGCCGACGAGCTGATGCTGTTGCAGGACCGCGTGCCACCGTTCGACTCGCAACTGGCAGTCACGCTGATTGAAGAACAGCTGGGCAAGAAGATCAGCGAAGTCTTCAGCCGCTTCGACATCGCGCCGCTGGCCTCGGCCTCGGTGGCCCAGGTGCATGCCGCGCAACTGAAAAGCGGCGAAGAAGTGGTGGTGAAGGTGATCCGCCCGGGCCTCAAGCCGATCATCGGCCAGGACCTGGCGTGGCTGTTCATCCTTGCCCGCGCCGCCGAGCGCTTTTCTGCCGATGCACGCCTGCTGCACCCGGTGGACGTGGTGCTGGACTACGAAAAAACCATCTACGACGAACTCGACCTGCTGCGCGAAGCGGCCAATGCCAGCCAGCTCAAGCGCAACTTCGAAGGCTCGCAGCTGCTGTACGTGCCGCAAGTCTATTGGGACTGGTGCCGCCCGAAAGTGCTGGTGATGGAACGCATCTACGGCGTGCAGGTCACCGACCTGGCGACCCTGGCCGACCAGCGCACCGACATGAAGATGCTTGCCGAGCGCGGCGTGGAAATTTTCTTCACCCAGGTGTTCCGCGACAGCTTCTTCCACGCCGACATGCACCCCGGCAACATTTTCGTCAGCACCGTGAACCCGTGGAGCCCGCAGTACATTGCGATCGACTGCGGCATCGTCGGCAGCCTGACCCCGGAAGACCAGGATTACCTGGCGCGCAACCTGTTCGCTTTCTTCAAGCGTGACTACCGCCGCGTGGCGCAGTTGCACATCGATTCGGGCTGGGTGCCGGCCGAAACCAAGCTCAACGAATTCGAAGCGGCGATCCGCACTGTGTGCGAGCCGATCTTTGAAAAACCGTTAAAGGATATTTCCTTCGGTCAGGTGCTGATGCGTCTGTTCCAGACGGCGCGGCGCTTCAATATGGAAGTGCAGCCGCAGTTGGTACTGTTGCAAAAGACCCTGCTGAACATCGAAGGCCTGGGCCGCCAGCTGTACCCGGACCTCGACCTGTGGAACACCGCCCAGCCGTTCCTCGAGCGCTGGATGCGGGACCGTATCAGCCCGAAAACCCTGCTGGGCAACCTGCAAAGCCAGGTCGAGCAACTGCCGCACCTGGCCAACATGACCCGCGACCTGCTGGAGCGCATGTCCCAGCCCCACGCCAAGGACCCCGCACCGCCGTGGCACAAGCGCAAGGACGACTGGTTCCTGCGCCTGCTGGGTGCCGCGCACCTGGTGGGCGGTACGATACTGGCCGCCGGCGGGCCGCTGAACGAACTGGGCCACTGGCCGGCCGGCATCATGGTCGCGGTGGGCGTGTATCTGATCGTGCGTCGATAGCCAATCCGGTTATACACTGTCGCAAATTGCCGGAGCCGAAAATGAAAGACTGGCTGGACGAGATCAAGTGGGACAGTGACGGCCTGGTGCCGGCCATTGCCCAGGACTACAAGACCGGGCGCGTGCTGATGATGGCCTGGATGAACCGCGAGGCCCTGAGCCTGACCGCCGCAGAGAACCGCGCCATCTACTGGTCACGTTCCCGTGGCAAACTGTGGCGCAAGGGCGAAGAGTCCGGGCACGTGCAAACCCTGCATGAGATGCGCATCGACTGCGATGCCGATGTGGTGATCCTCAAGGTCGAGCAGATCGGCGATATCGCCTGTCACACCGGCCGTCACAGCTGCTTCTACCGCGTGTTCCAGAACGGCGAGTGGAAGACCGTCGAGCCCGTGCTCAAAGACCCGCACGCTATCTATTCGCCAGGACACTGAACATGAGCGATACCCTCAACCGTGTGGCCCAGGTGCTGGAAGACCGCAAAGGCGCGGACGCCGACAGCTCCTACGTCGCCAGCCTGTACCACAAGGGTCTGAACAAGATCCTGGAAAAACTCGGCGAAGAATCCGTCGAGACGATTATTGCGGCCAAGGACGCGCAAATCAGCGGCGACTGCAGCGACGTGATCTACGAAACTGCCGACTTGTGGTTCCACAGTCTGGTCATGCTCGCCCAACTGGGGCAGCATCCACAGGCAGTGCTTGATGAACTGGACCGTCGCTTCGGCTTGTCCGGGCATGCCGAAAAGGCCTCGCGCCCGTCCGTCTGACCAACTTTTACAGAGGAATTGCAGCATGGGCATTTTTGACTGGAAACACTGGATCGTCATTCTTGTGGTCGTTGTGCTGGTGTTCGGCACCAAGAAACTGAAAAACCTCGGCACCGACGTCGGTGAATCGATCAAGGGCTTTCGCAAGGCCATGAACGACGACGAAAAGCCTGCCGACCCGGCCGTCAATCCGGTGCCACCGGCGCAGCCTATACACCCGCAGGCCACTCAGCCGATCACTGAACGTCGCACCTTCGACGTGCAGGCCGAGCACGTCAAAGAGCAGAACCAAAAAGACTCGTGAGTACTGAATAATGTTTGGTATCAGCTTCTCTGAACTGCTGCTCGTCGGCCTCGTGGCCCTGCTGGTACTGGGGCCGGAACGCCTGCCCGGTGCCGCGCGCACGGCCGGCCTGTGGATCGGGCGCCTGAAACGCAGTTTCAACGCCATCAAACAAGAAGTTGAACGGGAAATCGGCGCCGACGAGATTCGCCGGCAACTGCACAACGAACACATTCTGTCGTTGGAGCAGGAGGCACGGAAGATTCTCTCGCCGGTGCAGGAAACGCCCAAGCCGGTCGAGCCTGTGGCCGAGCATTCGATTGCTCCGCCCGCCGCACCCGCGCCTGCACCGGTCGCTGAACCCGTGCACGCCGTCGAGCCTGCGCCCACTGCGCCCGTGACCCCGACCGAACCCGCGCCGACACCTGCCGTGTCGCCCGCGCCCCACGACCCTACATTGCCGCCGCGAGCCCCATGAGCGCTGATAAACCGGAAACCGACCAGCACATGCCACTGGTCTCGCACCTCACCGAGTTGCGCACCCGCCTGCTGCGCTGTGTCGCGGCGATCTTCATCATCTTTGCCGGGCTGTTTGCCTTCACCCAGCAGATCTACACCTTCGTCTCCACGCCGCTGCGCAATTACCTGCCGGCCGGCGCGACGATGATCGCCACCGACGTGTCGTCACCGTTCCTCACGCCGTTGAAGCTGACGATGATGGTTTCGCTGTTCCTGGCGATCCCGGTGATCCTGCATCAGATCTGGGGCTTTATCGCGCCGGGCCTGTACAAGCATGAAAAACGCATCGCCGTGCCGCTGCTGGTGTCGAGCATCCTGCTGTTCTATACCGGGATGGCTTTTGCCTACTTCCTGGTGTTCCCGCTGATCTTCAAGTTCTTCGCCGCCGCCACCCCGGCCGGCGTAGAGATGATGACCGACATCACCAGCTACCTCGACTTCGTGATGACGCTGTTCTTCGCCTTCGGCGTGGCGTTCGAAATCCCGGTGGCCGTGGTGCTGCTGGTGTGGATCGGCGTGGTCGACGTCAAATACCTGAAGAAGATCCGCCCGTACGTGATCATCGGCTGCTTCGTGGTCGGCATGATCCTGACCCCGCCGGACATCTTCTCCCAGACCCTGCTGGCCGTACCGATGTGGATGCTGTTCGAGATTGGCATCCTGTTTGGCAGCCTGGTGAGCAAGCGTGGCGATCACCCCGATGACCAACCCGCCGACGACGACCAGCCGCCAGCGACCCAGCCGTGAACCTGCTGCTGCTTGAGGAGGCCGACTTTATCGCGGCCGACCGGGTGGTGCTGCGTGATCGGCGCCTGGTGCATATGCAGGAAGTCCACCGTGCCGCCGTAGGCGACAGCCTGCGGGTCGGACGGATTGGCGGCTTGATGGGCAACGCGCAGTTGCTGCGCCTGGAAGCCCGGGAAGCCGAGTTGGAAGTGACCTTCGACCAGCCGCCGCCGGCCAAACTGCCCCTGACCCTGCTGCTGGCCCTGCCCCGCCCGAAAATGCTCCGCCGGGTGCTGCAAACCGTGGCGTCCATGGGCGTGCCGCGGGTGGTGCTGGTGAACAGCTATCGCGTGGAAAAGAGCTTCTGGCAGACGCCGTTCCTGGAGCCGGAAGCGATTCGCGAGCAATTGATCCTCGGCCTGGAACAGGCCCGGGACACAGTGCTGCCCGAGATCGTGATCGAAAAGCGCTTCAAGCCATTCGTCGAAGACCGCCTGCCCGCCATGGCGCAAGGCACCCTCGGCCTGATTGGTCACCCTGGCGACTATCCGCCCTGCCCTCGCGGGCTGGATGAGCCGGTCACCCTGGCCATCGGGCCGGAAGGCGGCTGGATTCCCTACGAGGTGGACCTGCTGGCCAAGGCCGGATTGCAGCCGGTGCAACTCGGCGCGCGCATCCTGAGAGTCGAAACCGCCGTCACCGCATTGCTCGCCCGCCTTTTCTAACACCGCCCTCTCCTGTAGGAGCGAGCTTGCTCGCGAAAAACTCAAGGACACCGCGCTCACTCAGAATGCCCGCGTTATCGTTGACGACCTTCGCGAGCAAGCTCGCTCCTACAGAAACATCCGAATCTGCCGATACGCTCTGAATAAGTCCAAGCCTTGTTCCAGGGGAGTTCGCAGCATGTATCGTTGGTTAGCCGAGAAACTGGGGAATGTCAGCGTCAACCGCAAGCTGAGCATAGGCTTCGGCCTGGTATTGGTCCTGACCCTATTGATCACCTTCACCGGCTGGACCGGCCTCAGCGGCGTGATCAGCCGTGGCGACAAGCTGGGCTACATCTCCAGCCTCAACGGGCTGACCAAGGACCTGCGCCTGGCGCGACTGGACTTCGAAATGCGCCGTGGCGAACAAGGCACCAGCGCGGTCAACGACCTGATCACCCAGCTGGACAGTGGCCTGAAAACCGCCGCAGACCTGATCGAGCAACCCGACGACAAGCTCGTGGTAGAGCAGCAACAGGATGCCTTGGGCCAATACAAAAAAGCCTTCGGCGCCATGGTGCAGGCCGGCCTCAAGCGTGAAGGCGCCCGCAGCAAACTGGGCGATACCGCCGACAACGCCGTCGCAAAAATCAACGAAGTGGAAAAATCCCTGCTGCAAGGCGACAGCGTCACCCTGTTCAACAGCGTGGTCGACCTGAGCAAACTGATCCAGCAAGCGCGCTTCCAGGTGCGCGGCTACACCTACAGCGGCAAGGTCGAGGCCGAACAGCCGGCGCTGGATGCCATCGACAACGCCCTGAAGAAAATCACCGACCTCAACGATCAGTTGCCCGAGCAATACCGGGCCAACCTGCAAGAGGCCAGCGTCTCGCTGCAGGCCTACCGCGCCGCCGTGAGCCAGTACCGCGACTCCCAGGTGGCCAGTGCCGCCGCGATGAAAATCATGGGCGAGCAGGGCGATATCCTGCTCGACCGCAGTAACAAACTCACCACTTCGCAAACCGTGGTGCGTGATACCGATGCCGCCCACGCCAAGAACCTGCTGTTACTGGCCACCGCCCTCGCGCTGGCGTTTGGTGTACTCGCCGCCTGGGCCATTACCCGGCAGATCGTGATTCCATTGAACCAGACCCTCAAAGTCGCCGAACGCGTGGCGTCCGGCGACCTGAGCCACAACCTGATCTCCCGGCGCCAGGATGAACTGGGGCAGCTGCAACGGTCGATGCAAAGCATGACCGTGGGCCTGCGGGAGCTGATTGGCGGTATCAGCGACGGCGTCACCCAGATCGCCAGTGCCGCCGAGCAGCTATCGGCCGTTACCGAGCAGACCAGCGCCGGGGTCAACAGCCAGAAGGTCGAGACCGACCAGGTGGCCACCGCCATGAACGAAATGGCCGCTACCGTGCAGGAAGTCGCCCGTAACGCTGAAGAAGCCTCGGAAGCCGCCGTAGCCGCCGACCAACAGGCCCGTGAAGGCGACAAGGTGGTCGGCGAGGCCATCGCCCAGATCGAGCGCCTGGCCAGCGAGGTGGGCAACTCCACCGAAGCCATGGGCCATCTCAAGCGTGAGAGCGACAAGATCGGCAGTGTGCTGGACGTCATCAAGTCGGTGGCCCAGCAAACCAACCTGCTGGCCCTTAACGCAGCGATTGAAGCGGCGCGCGCCGGTGAGGCCGGACGCGGTTTTGCGGTGGTTGCCGATGAAGTGCGCAGCCTGGCCCAGCGGACGCAGAAGTCCACCGAGGAAATCGAAGAGTTGATCGTCGGCCTGCAAAGCGGCACCCAGCAGGTAGCAACCATCATGGACAACAGTCGCGGCCTGACCGACAGCAGCGTCGAGCTGACCCGTCGGGCCGGCAATGCCCTGGAGAACATCACCCGTACCGTCTCGGCGATCCAGGCGATGAACCAGCAGATCGCCACCGCCGCCGAGCAGCAAAGCGCCGTGGCCGAAGAGATCAACCGCAGCGTGCTCAACGTGCGGGATGTTTCCGAACAAACCTCGGCGGCCAGCGAAGAAACCGCGGCTTCCAGTGCCGAGCTGGCGCGCCTGGGGGTTTACCTGCAAAGCCTGGTAGGTCGCTTCAAGGTCTGACCCGCTTGCGGCGGCCATCAGGGCCACCGCTCCGACAATATGTGAAATTTCCTACGCGTTTTTCAGGTCGTGGATCACACACCTGGCGCCGAATAAAAGTAGCGTTTCAACTCCCCTGACCATTGTTGGCCGGACGCTTGAGACGCTCCTTTTGATTCGTTGGAGGTTCACCATGTTTCGTCCACTGACCCGCCTGCTCGGAAACATCAGCATCAGCCTCAAACTTGCCCTGGGCTTTGGCCTGGTGCTCAGCCTCAGCCTGATCATCGCCTCTACCGGCTGGCAAGCCTTGAGCGCATCCCTCGAGCGCTCCCAAAAACTCACGCTGCTCTCGCAATTGGCAGTCGTCGGCGAAGAGTTGCGCGCTGATCGCATCGTCTATCGCACCCTGAACGACCCGGCCAGCCTGTCCAAAATAGAGCTGCACATGGACAAGATCGACCAGTTCCTGGTGGATCTTTCCCCGCGATTTACCGACCCGGTCAACCAACAACAACTGCAGGAAAGCCGACGCTTCGTCACCAGTTTCAAGACCGCCTTAAGCGGCTTGGAGGGGCTGATCAAGCAACGTGAAAACGCCCGTGAACAGCTCAAGCGCAGCTCAGTCCAGAGCAGTGACAGCCTCTCTGAACTGTCGAGCAACCTGCCCAATCAAGACGATGAAAAGGCTCTCGATGCCGTGGAACAATTGCGCCAGGCCCTGGAACAAGCCGAAGACCGCGCCCAGAGCCCCGCCTGGGCCGCTGCGTCATTGGACGCCTACGCCAAGGGCGTGGGTGATGCGCTACTGGCCCTGGATGGCGCCCAGGCGGCGGTAGGCGCGCTGCCGGTTGACGCCAGCGCCCTGAAAAAAGTCCTGCTCGATTTTCGGACTCACCTGACACGCCTCAAGGACGCCCAACTCAGCGCCGAAACCACCCAGAACCAGCTTGAACAGTGGCTGGATCAATTGCTCACGGAAAGCGACCTGCTGAGCCAGGACCAGACCGCCAAGCGTGACAACGAAGCCAGCCTCGCCCGCACCCTGCTGCTCAACGTTACTGCAGCGGCGCTGTTGCTCGGTGTCGTGGCCGCCTGGTTGATCGCCGTCCAGATCGTCGCACCACTGCGCCAGGCCCTGTCCGTGGCCAACCGGATTGCCGAAGGTGACCTGAGCCACGACATCCAGGCCTCGCGCCAGGATGAACTGGGGCAGTTGCAGCGCAGCATCGGGCAAATGACCCTCAACCTGCGGGGCTTGATCAGCGGCATCGGCGACAGCGCCCAGCAGATCGCCAGCGCCGCCGAGCAACTCTCGGCGGTCACCGAGCAAACCCGCGACGGGGTCGACGGCCAGAAGCAGGAAACCGAACAGGTGGCCACCGCCATGAACGAGATGCTCGCCACCTCCCAGGAAGTTGCGCGCCATGCCGAGCAAGCGTCGCTGGCTGCTGCCGAGGCCGACCGGCAGGCGGGCCAGGGCGATCAGGTGGTGGCTGAGGCCATTACCCACATCGAGCACCTGGCTCAGGAGATGGCGCGTTCAAGCCAGGCCATGCAAGGCCTGCAACAGGAAAGCCGGAAGATCGGCAGCGTGCTGGAGGTGATCAAGTCGGTATCGGAACAGACCAACTTGCTGGCCCTCAACGCCGCGATCGAGGCGGCCCGCGCAGGCGAAGCCGGCAGGGGGTTTGCCGTGGTCGCCGATGAAGTGCGCAGCCTGGCACAACGCACCCAGCAGTCGGCCGAGGAAATCGAGGAGTTGATCAGCGGCCTGCACCGGGGCACGCAGCAGGTCGCGGACATTATGGACAACAGTCGCAGCCTCACCGACAACAGCGTGCAACTGACCCGCCGCGCAGGAGAGGCTCTGGCTGGCATCACCCGTACCGTGTCCGTGATTCAGGAGATGAACCCGCAGATTGCCGCTGCCGCCGAGGAACAAACCGCAGTCGCCGAGGAGATCAACCGCAGCGTGTTGAAGGTCAAGGATGTATCGGAACAGACCTGGGCCGCGAGTCAGGACACAGCGGCGGCCAGTGTCGAACTGGCGCGCCTGGGGGCGGATTTGCAGGTGTGGGTGGGCAAGTTCAAGGTCTGAAAAAACCCAACCTGCGGCGAGGGAGCTTGCTCCCGCTGGAGTGCGCAGCGCTCCTATCTTTTTTGGGAGCCGCTACGCAGCCCAGCGGGAGCAAGCTCCCTCGCCACAAGAAGCATTCCCACGCATTTATAGAACCTGGCGCAGGAAGGCTTGGGCGCGAGGGTCCTTCGGCGCATCGAAGAATTGCGCCGGGGCGGCGTCCTCCAACAGTTTGCCGTGATCGAAGAACAGCACGCGATCAGCCACTTCCCGGGCAAAGCCCATTTCATGGGTGACGCAGACCATGGTCATGCCTTCCAGGGCCAGGGTCTTCATCACGTCCAGCACTTCGCCGACCATTTCCGGGTCCAGGGCCGAGGTGGGCTCGTCAAACAGCATCACCTTGGGCTCCATCGCCAGCGCACGGGCAATCGCGACGCGCTGCTGCTGGCCACCGGAAAGCCGCGACGGGAACTCGTGGGCTTTCTGGGCAATGCCGACTTTCTCCAGGAGCGCCAGGGCCTTGGCCTCGCGCTCTTTCTTGCCGCGCTTGCGCACGACTTTTTGCGCCAGGCAGAGGTTTTCCAGCACGGTCATGTGGGGGAACAGGTTGAAGTGCTGGAACACCATGCCGACTTCACGGCGGTAGGCGTTCACGTCGGTCTTCGGGTCTGCCAGTTGCAGGCCGTCGATGCTTACCGAGCCGGAATCGAATTCCTCCAGGCCGTTAAGGCAGCGCAGGAACGTCGACTTGCCGGAACCGGACGGGCCGATCACCACCAGCACTTCACCCCTGGCCACCTGCGTGGTCACGTTATCCACCGCGCGCACGACGTGGCCACGGGTGTCGAAGACTTTTACCAGATCGCGGACTTCAATCACTTTGCGCGAGCCTCCGCTCAAGCCGGCTGGCGATTTTCGACAGCGGCAGGTTGATCAGCAGGTACAGGCCTGCGACGCAGAACAGGATTTCGAACGGCGAGAACGAGGTGGTGATGACCTCGCGGCCGCTTTTGAGCAGCTCGGTAATCGCGATCACCGACACCAGGGACGTGTCCTTCACCAGGCTGATAAATTGCCCGGCCAGGGGCGGCAGCACGCGCTTGAAGGCTTGCGGCAACACCACATGGCGCATCGACTGGCCAGCACTGAGCCCCAGGGAACGTGCCGCTTCATTCTGGCCCCGGGCAATCGACTGCACGCCGGCACGGATGATTTCCGCCACATACGCGCCGGTAAACAGTGACAGCGCGGCGATCCCGGCGAATTCCCGGGACAGGTTGAGCACCGTGCCGATAAAGAAATAGAAAATGAAGATCTGCACCAATAGTGGCGTACCGCGTACCAGTTCGACGTAGATCGTCGACAGATCGCGCAAGGTCGGGTTGTTCGACAGGCGACACAATCCGGTCGCCAGGCCGATCAACAGTCCCAGCACCCCGGACACCACCGATAGCCACAACGTAGTCCACAAGCCCCACAGCAGAGGGCCCGCAGCCCAATGCCGGGTGACGCCGACCACATCGCCCTCGGCCACGTCATCGCCCTTGGCCACTTGCAGACTGTTCTCGGCCACGGTCAGGTGCTGTTCGTTGCCCTCGTCATTACGCAGGGTGACGTCAGCCACATCGCCCTTGCGCACCAGCTCGCTGACGGTGGAAATGTCCGACGCACGCTGGGATTCTTCGGCCTGGTAGACGAAGTACTGCGGCACGCGGTTCCAGCGCCATTCGTAGGACATCAGCGAGGTGGCGTAATACAACGCGCCGGCCAGGCCGACCAGCACCAGCACCGTCAGCAGGTGCCAGGGCCATTGGGCTTTTTTCTGTTTCATTACGGGTTCCGGGATATGTCGAGATCGTTCCCACGCTCTGCGTGGGAATGCCTCACTGGACGCTCAGCGTCCGCTTTGTGACGCAGAGCGTCACGGGCTGCATTCCCACGCGGAGCGTGGGAACGATCAATGCAGGTCAGCTTTTATTCCATGTCCTTGAGCCACTCAGAACTCTTGAACCACTTGTCATGGATGCGATCGTAGGTGCCGTCGTTGCGGATCTGGTGCAGGAAGTTGTTGATGAAGTTGATGCTGTCGTAGTCGCCCTTCTTCAGGCCGAACGCCAGGGGTTCAAAGGTGAACGGCTGATCAAGGAACACCAGTTTGCCGGCGCCGACCTTGTTCACGGCCACCACGTTGTACGGGGCGTCATAGACGAAGGCGTCAGCCTTGCCGTTGACCACGTCCAGAACAGCTTCCTGCTCGTTGTCATAGCCGTGGTACTTGGCTTTGGAGATCAGCTTCTTGGCCACCATCTCGCCGGTGGTGCCGAGCTTGGAGGTCAGGCGGTATTTCTCGTCATTCAGGTCTTTGTAGGACTTGATGGTGCCCTCCAGCTCCTTGCGGATCAGCAGGGTCTGGCCGACCACGATGAACGGTTCGCTGAAGTTCAGGCGCAGGTTGCGTTCCTGGGTCAGGGTCATGCCGCTGCCGATCATGTCGAACTTGTCGGTCAACAGGGCCGGGATGATGCCGTCGTAACCGGTGGAAATCGGCTCGAACTTCACGCCCATCGACTTGGCCATGGCTTTGAGGATGTCGACTTCAAAGCCGATGATTTCACCGCGTTTGTTGGTCATCTGGAACGGCATGTAGGTCGGGTCCATGCCGACTTTCAGCGTACCGCGCTTGACCGCATCATCGATGGCGCCGGCATGTGCCGCGTTGACCGCCACCAGTGCGGTGACGCCCAGCAGCAGCATCGAAAGATACTTTTTCATCATCAAGTCCCCTGAACTCATTTTCTTGTGAGGTCGGCGCGCAAAAGGGCTGCACCATTTCGGGGTGCGATCCTAACTCACTCACCGCCGGGTACAAAGGTTTCGCCGGGATTTGTTGCCAAGGTATGACAGAAAAGCCCCACAACCGTGCAGAGAAAGGCATGGCTAGACACCTCGACCCACGGCCCAGCCAATTGCTTGATGTGTAAGCAGTTATGACTACCAGTCCACTTCCGCCATCCAGCCCGAGTCCTTGAACCACTTGTCATGCAGCCGATCGTAGGTGCCGTCCTGGGCCACCTGGTTGAGGAAATGATTGATCCAGTTGAGGCTGTCGTAATCGCCCTTTTTCAAGCCGAACGCCAGGGGCTCGTAGGTGAAGGGTTGCTCCAGCGCCAACAGCGCACTGTTCTGGGGCTTGGTAATGGCGATCAGGTTATACGGCGCATCATGGATAAACGCATCGGCCTTGCCCTCCACCACCTGGCGCACGCCTTCTTCAGGTGTTGGAAAACTGCGCAGCCGTGCAGTGCCGAGAAACCTTTTCGCCGCCGCCTCGCCTGTGGTGCCTTCGGCGGCCACGATCCGGTAACCGGCCTCGTTCAAGTCCTCGATGCTCTGGACCTTGTCGGCCAACCGAGGGTTCAGCAGCACGGTCTGGCCGACGATGATGAACGAGTCGCTGAAATTGAGGGTCAGGTTGCGCTCCTGCGTGACAGTCATGCCGCTGCCGATCAGGTCGAACCGGCTGGCCAGCAGGCCGGGAATCAGGTCGATATACGGTACCGAAACCAGCTCCAGCTTGACCCCCAGCCCCTTGCTCATCTCCCGGAGCAGGTCAATTTCAAACCCGACGATCCGGCCTTTCTTGTCGGTCATCTCAAAGGGCACGTAGGCCGGATTGGTGCCGACTTTCAACACACCCCGCCGAACGGCCTCATCTATGGCTCCGGCATGCGCCAGGTAACCGTGGGAAAATGTGACGATGCCGAGCAGCAGCATCGACAAATACCTTTTGATCATGAAAAAAGCCCCTGTTCCATTAAACACTCCCACACCCGGCCACGCGCAAGTTCGCGTAAGCCGCAGGCTTCGAGTCAGATTTGGGGGGCGATGCTAACCCACTCGCAGGCACGGCAATATGCCTCGGAGAAGGGTCTTTTGTTTCGAAATAACAAGGAGTTAGCGCGATGCAGCAGAAGGGAAAAACAACGTAGGACGGTTATCGCAAACGCCCCCGAGGTGGCACCTCGGGGGCGTCGGAATCAGGCCGGTTGAGCCTGGGACGACAGCGGCTTCAATGGCAGCAATGGCGCATGCGGATCGGCCTTGACCGATTCGCGCCAGGCGCTCAGCCACTCGGCGTGGCCTTCGCTCCAGACCTGCTCGTGCAAGCGTGCCAGGGCGACCGGGTCGCTGAGCAAGGCCAGGCGTTCACCGTTGTTGAGGCCGGCCGGGCCGACTTTCAACGCGTGGCGAACCCGGTCAACACGCAGCCATTCAATCGGCTCCGCCTGCCCGTGACGGGAAGTTGCCAAGGCGCACGCCAGGGCGTTCTGCTGCGGATCGACCACCGCCCGCACAAAACCGTCATTGAGCGCATGCCAACGGTTTTCGTGGGTGTACTTGTCGGTCGACAACAGCGCCTGGGGCGGATTGTATTCCTCGGGGATCAGGAACAGGCTCTCGTCGCGAGACTTGAGGCCCAGTTTGACCCGGCTGGAAATCACCGACACCGGAATCGACAGCATCAGCGAACCGACGATCGGCACCAGCCACCACAGGAAGCTTGGGTTCAACCACACCACCAGCAGCGCCCAGAAGAAGCCGAGCAGGGTCTGCGGACCGTGGCGCTTGACTGCCTCGCTCCATGGCGTGGAGTCGTCGTCACGCTGTGGCGAGTTCCAGGTCGCCGCCCAGCCGAGGAACGCGGCCAGTACGAAACGGGTGTGGAAAATCATCCGCACCGGCGCCAGCAACATGGAGAACAGCATCTCCAGCAGCATCGACAGGGTCACCTTGAACTTGCCGCCGAACTCTTTCGCGCCCTTGGCCCAGATCAGGATGATGCTCAGCAATTTAGGCAGGAACAGCAGCACGATGGTAGTGGAGAACAGCGCCACCGCCTTGTCCGGATGCCATTGTGGCCACAACGGATACAACTGGCGCGGCGCCATGAAGTATTGCGGCTCCATCAGTGTGTTGACCGCCAGCAAGGCCGTGGACAGCACCAGGAAGAAGAACCACAACGGCGCCGACAGGTACGACATCACGCCGGTGAGGAACACCGCACGGTGCACCGGGTGCATGCCTTTTACCAGGAACAGGCGGAAGTTCATCAGGTTACCGTGGCACCAGCGACGGTCACGCTTGAGTTCGTCCAGCAGGTTCGGCGGCAGCTCTTCGTAGCTGCCCGGCAAGTCGTAGGCAATCCACACGCCCCAGCCGGCGCGGCGCATCAGCGCAGCTTCAACGAAGTCGTGGGAAAGAATCGCACCGGCAAACGCACCTTTACCCGGCAACGGCGCCAGGGCGCAGTGCTCGATAAACGGCTTCATGCGGATGATCGCATTGTGACCCCAGTAGTGGGATTCACCCAGCTGCCAGAAGTGCAGGCCGGCGGTAAACAGCGGGCCGTACACCCGGGTCGCGAACTGCTGCATGCGCGCATACAGGGTATCCATGCCCGACGCACGTGGCGCGGTCTGGATAATCCCGGCATCCGGCGTGGCTTCCATCAGACGCACCAGGCTGGTCAGGCATTCGCCGCTCATCACGCTGTCGGCGTCGAGCACCACCATGTACTTGTAGTCACCGCCCCAGCGACGGCAGAAGTCGTCGAGGTTGCCGCTCTTGCGTTTGACGCGACGGCGACGACGGCGATAGAAGATCTTGCCGAAGCCACCGGCTTCGCGGCACACGTCGAGCCAGGCTTGCTGCTCGGCGATGCAGATGTCGGCCTCGTTGCTGTCGCTGAGGACGAAGAAGTCGAAACGGTCCAGGTCACCGGTGGCAGCCACCGATTCGAACGTCGCGCGCAGGCCGGCAAATACCCGGGGCACGTCTTCGTTGCAGATCGGCATGACCAGGGCGGTGCGGGCGTCTTTCGGAATCGGCTCGTCACCGGCACTTTTACCGGAGATACGGTATTTATCGTGACCGGTCAGCAGTTCCAGGAAGCCCATCAGCGCGGTCCAGAAACCGGCCGAGACCCAGCAGAACAGAATCCCGAACAGCACGAGGATGCTGGTTTGCAGGGCGTAAGGCAGTACCTGGGTCGCGGTTTGCAGCAGGGTCTGGTTGCGGATCTCGTCAAAGTCGACGAAGGACCAGCCCTGGTACGGCATGATGCCTTTCATGTACCAGCCGGCAACGATCGTCTGGCCGAGCATCAGCACCAGCAGGATATAGCGACGGATCGAACCGACGGTGCGCCAGCGGGCGGCCGGCAGTACGCGCTCATCCTTCGGCGGGGCCGGTGGATTCGTGCGGCCGGTCAGGCGGCGCCAGCCACGCACCAGGATATTGGTGCGCCACGGCTCAGGCACGACCTTGGTCCGACGGATCGGCGGCGTGGCCTTGAGGCAAACCCGGCCGCTGGCGTCGAGCACCAGCATTTCGGCGTCTTGCAGCTCTTCGGCAGTGTTGAGGGTCAGCCGGGCGCCTACCGATGCCTGGGCAGCGTCGGCAGGCGCGTCGAACGTGGACGATGACAGGCGCTTGTGCAATTCACTGAAGGACTCGCAGCCCGCCAGTTCGGCGCGCTGCTCATCGGTCATCGGTAGATGCGCCAGGTACTCGGCAAGAGTCTCTGGCTGGACTTGAGAATTACTCATCGGCAGGCAACTGATAGCTCCAGGTTTCGGTCAGGACTTGCTCTGTCTTGGCCTGATCCTGGGTAGGGAGTGGTGTGGCTGGGGCAGCCGCTTCCGGCTGCTTGGCGTCCTTGTCCTTGGCGTCTTTCTTGGCCGCTTTCTCGTGCTGTTTAGCCAGTACTTTGTCGGCTTTCAACACTTGGGTCGAAACCTTCTCCGGTTCCGGCTGCACGATGTCCTGAACCAGAGCAGCACGCATTTCAGTCGGCTTGCCTGCGTCCTTGATCTTCATGCGCAGGGTCAGGCGCCAGCCTTGGGTGTGCGGGTTGTAGCGCACGCTGTTTTCAACGATTTCGGCGTTGTCGCCCACGCTGACCTGACTGCGAACCGGTGCGTCAGCTGGCAGTTTCTTCAGGGACGGGCCCTCGAAGTCCACCAGGTAAGCCACGCTGCCGTCTGGCTGACGGATCAGGTTGGATTGCTTGACGTCGCCGGTGGAACGCAGGGTCTGCTTGACCCAAGCGCTTTCTGGCGAATGGAACTCGGCGTCTTGCAATGTCCAGTGCAGGCGGTAGGCAACGTCCAGCGGCTTGCCTGGCTCAGGCAGTGTTTCCGGGCTCCAGAACGCAACGATGTTGTCGTTGGTTTCATCGGCGGTCGGAATCTCTACCAGGTCGACGGAGCCCTTGCCCCAATCGCCTTCAGGCTCGATCCAGGCGCTTGGGCGCTTGTCGTAGTTGTCGTCGAGGTCTTCGTAGTGGCTGAAGTTGCGGCCGCGTTGCAGCAGGCCGAAACCACGCGGGTTTTCCACGGTGAAGTTGCTGACCGACAGGTGTTTGGGGTTGTTCAGTGGGCGCCAGATCCACTCGCCGTTGCCGGCATGGATCGACAGGCCGCTGGAATCGTGCAGCTCGCGACGGTAGTTGAGGACCTTGGACGGCTGGTTGGCGCCGAACAGGAACATGCTGGTCAGCGGGGCGATGCCCAGCTTGGTGACCTTGTCACGCAGGTACATCTGGGATTTGACGTCGACGATGGTGTCGGTACCCGGGCGCAGGATCAGGCGATAAGCGCCGGTGGCCCGCGGCGAATCCAGCAGGGCGTAGATCACCAGCTGTTTCTCACCCGGTTTTGGACGCTCGATCCAGAACTCGGTGAAACGCGGGAATTCTTCGCCGGACGGCAACGCAGTGTCGATCGCCATGCCGCGGGCAGACAGGCCGTAGACCTGGTCCTTGCCCACGACGCGGAAATAGCTGGCGCCGAGCATGGTCATGATTTCGTCTTGCTTGTCACCCTTGTTGATCGGGTACAGCACACGAAAACCGGCATAACCCAGCTGTTCGGTGGATTTGGGATCAAACTTGACGTCGCCGAAATCGAAGCGGGACGGGTCGTACTTGATTTCCTGAACGCTGTCGGCGGTGACTTCGTTGATTTTCACCGGTGTATCGAAATGCATACCCTGGTGGTAGAAGGACAGCTTGAACGGGGTGTTCTGATCGGCCCACTCGGCTTTTTCGTTGCGGAAACGAATTTTCTGGTAATCAGCGAATTTCATTTCGCGGAATTCGTTCGGCAAATTGCTGCGCGGAGCTTCGTACTTCTGCCCGGCCAGCTCTTTTGCCTTGGCCGACACATCATCCAGACTGAATGCCCACAGTTGACCCGCGCCGAACAGGCAAAACAGGGCAGAGCCCGTCACCAGTACGTTTCGTAACCGTTTGGCAGACAATTTTGGTGCATTACAGGGACTAACAATCACGAGCAACCCTCGCCGAAAACAGATCAAAAAACCAACGGCCAGCTATCTATATGCCAGGTTGGCGAGCATTGTTCCGACTCCCATGGGGCTAAATGATTCCCCAATGGCTATCGGACAAGTCTCTACCTAAGTCAAAAATGGACCAATTAACGCTGATCCCCGTAGCGCGCGATTATCTAGTAGCCCGCGTGACAACGCATCAGGGTCAGCGAAGTATTTGTAGCGAAAACCCGGTTTTTTGGGCATCACAAGTCGTTTTCAGTACATTCACGTCTGTAACAGGAAGGTGACCGGCCCATCATTGACCAAATGCACCTGCATATCAGCGCCAAAACGCCCTGCCGCTACCGTGCCATGCAATTGTTGCGCTTGTAACAGCAGATAGTCGAAAAGCGCCTCGCCCAACGCCGGCGGTGCCGCCGTGGAGAAGCTCGGCCTCAGCCCACTCTTGGTGTCTGCCGCCAGGGTGAACTGCGACACCAGCAGCAAACCGCCGCCAATGTCTTTCAAGGACAGGTTCATCTTGCCCTCGTCGTCGCTGAACACCCGATAGTTAAGCAGCTTATGCAGCAGCTTGTCGGCGCTGGCTTGCGTATCCGAAGGCTCGACAGCCACCAGCACCAGCAAACCCTGGTCTATCGCCCCGACCACCTGCCCCTCTACCTCGACCCGGGCGCCGCGCACCCGTTGCAAAAGCCCCTTCATGCTTCTTCAGGCGGCAAATCAAGCAGGCGCCGTGCCATTTCACTCGCCGCACGCACCAGCGCATCGGTAATTCCGGGTTCGGAAGCCGCATGGCCGGCCTCGCGGATGATCTGCAGCTCACTGTTGGGCCAGGCCTGATGCAGCTCCCAGGCATTGTCCAGCGGGCAGATCATATCGTAGCGGCCATGCACGATTACGCCAGGCAGGTGGGCGATCTTGTGCATGTCGCGGATCAGTTGGTCAGGTTCAAGGAACGAGTTATTGGTGAAGTAATGGCATTCGATACGGGCAATCGACAGGGCGCGCTGGGGTTCGGAGAAACGCTCGATCAATTGCGGGTTCGGGCACAGGCCCAACATGCGCCCTTCCCACGTGGACCAGGCCTTGGCGGCGTGCATCTGGGCGATCTGGTCGTTGCCGGTCAGGCGCTTGTGGTAGGCGCTGAGCAGGTCGTGCCGCTCCTCCGCCGGGATAGGCGCCAGGTAGTCCTGCCAGTAATCGGGGAACAGCCGGCTGGCGCCAGCCTGGTAGAACCACTGAATGTCCTGGGGGCGGGCCAGGAAAATGCCCCGCACGATCAGGCCGTGCACACGCTCCGGGTGGGTTTGCGCGTAGGCCAGGGCCAGGGTCGAGCCCCAGGAACCGCCGAACAGCACCCATTTTTCGATGCCCAGGTGTTCGCGAATCCGCTCAAGGTCGGCCACCAGGTCCCAGGTGGTGTTGTTTTCCAGGCTGGCCCGTGGGGTGGAGCGCCCGCAGCCACGCTGATCAAAAGTAACAATTCGGTACAGATTGGGATCGAAATAGCAGCGGCTATTGGCATCACACCCGGCGCCGGGGCCGCCATGGATGAACACAACGGGCAAGCCTTCCGGGGAACCGCTTTCGTCGACGTACAGGACGTGGGTTTCATCGACGGCCAGATCGTGCCGGGCGTAGGGTTTGATCTGCGGGTACAAAGTCTGCATTGCGCGCTCCGTAAGGGGTCGAGTTCATCCCTGGGGGGACGTCTATTATTTTGCCGTCTGGCATCATAAACCCGAATTGTGCAATGAGCATGTCCTCGTGGACCTAGACCTGTGTCAGCAGAACACCACGCAGGTAGTCCAGCAGATAAACGTACAGCCGGTCGACCTCCAACACCTGGCCCCGGGCCCGCAGGCAGCCGTGAACCAGGCCTTTGCCGGGATACAGCGTGGCCGCCACCCCGGCGCCTTGCAGGCGTTCGGCGTAGAGCATGCCGTCGTCCCGCAACGGGTCGAACTGGGCGACAGCGATCAAAGCCTGCGGCAACCCGCTGAAATCCACGGCCAGCAATGGCATGGCGTAGGGCGACGGCTTGTCCGGCCCACGCAGGTAAAGGGCGAGGTAGCACTCGGTGTCGGCGGTACTGAGCAGCGGCGCGTCGACGCAATCGCGGCGGGACGGCAGGTCGGCGGGGCCGCCCAGGCCGGGGTAGATCAGGACTTGCGCCAGGGGCTGCGGCTGATGGTCATCCCGCAGGCCCAGGCACAGGGCCGCCGCCAGGTTACCGCCGGCGCTGTCACCCGCCACCACCAGACGCTGAAGGTTGATCGGCTGGGGCGCTTCGCCCACCTGGATCGCCTGCCAGACCGCACGGCAATCCTCAAAGGCGGCCGGAAACGGGTGTTCGGGTGCCAGGCGGTAATCGATGGCGATGACCAACACTTGCAGTGAGTCGGCCAGTTCAGCACACATGAAGTCATGGGAATCCAGGCCGCCGACCACCCAGCCGCCACCGTGCATATAAAGGATGCATGGCCAGCCGCTATCAGGGGTTGGCGTCGCCGGTTGATAAATGCGTACGCCCACGCCACCCAGGGAAACGTCTGACACCTGTAACCCTTCGGGCCGCGCCGGGGTGAACGCCTGGCACATGCGGTCGTAGCCTCGGCGCAATCCGGCCAGCGATGTGTCGTCGCTGGTGAAGGATTCGGTTTTTTCGACGAATGCGCACATCTGCGCGGAAATCGGGTAATGGGACATCGAAGGATCGTCCTGAAGATAAGGATTTAACAGCCGCCACGAATGCAATGTGGGAGCGGGCTTGCTCGCGAATGCGGTCTATCAGTCAATACTTGTGTGGCTGACCCACCGCATTCGCGAGCAAGCCCGCTCCCACATTTTGATCTTCATTTGCTCAGGGCTTGAGGCTGGCCTGCACCGCCGCCACGCCGTCCTTGCCATCCAGGGTCGTCACGCCCGCCAGCCAGCGCTGCAAGTCCTCGGGATTGTCGCGCAGCCACTGTCTGGCCACATCCTGCGGCGTCTTGCGGTCCATGATCGGCACCATCAACTGGCTTTCCTGGGCCGCGGTGTAGGTCAGGTTTTCCAGCAGGCGGGTCACGTTGGGGCAACGCTCGGCGTAATCCGGCGCCGTCACCGTGGAGACCGTGGCCATGCCTTCGTTGGCACCGAACACATCTTCACTGCCGGTCAGGTACGCCATTTTCATGTTGATGTTCATCGGGTGCGGGGTCCAGCCGACAAACACCACGAACTCCTTGCGATTCACTGCCCGCTGCACCGCCGCCAGCATGCCTGCCTCGCCGGACGCCACCAGCTTGAAGCCGCCGAGGCCAAAGCGGTTGCTGTCGATCATTTTCTGGATATCGGTATTGGCACCGCTGCCCGGCTCGATGCCATAGATTTTGCCGCCCAGCTTGTCCTTGAAGCGGGCAATGTCGGCAAAGGTTTTCAAGCCGGCGTCGGCAACGTACTGCGGCACCGCCAGCGTCGCCTGGGCGTCGGACAGGCTCGGCTTGTCGAACACCTTGACCTGCTTGGCCGCGAGGAATGGCGCGATGTTGTTGTCCATCGCCGGTTTCCAGTAGCCGAGGAAGATATCCAGGCGTTTGTCGCGGATGCCGGCAAAGATGATTTGCTGCACGGCGCTGGTTTGCTTGCTGTCATAGCCCAGGCCATTGAGCAGCACATCGGCCATGCCGCTGGTGGCGATCACGTCGGTCCAGCTGACCACGCCCATGCGCACGACCTTGCACGAGGCCGGGTCGGCAGCCATCGCGTTGGCGCTCAAGAGTGCGGCGCCGGTGAGAATCAACAGGCAACGGTTGAACAGTCTTTTCATCGATGCGGTCTCACTCGGCAGTTTTTATTGTGGGAGTGGCGACTGACGCGCCGTGCCCAACACCTTACCCAGCGAGACCTCGATCAAAGCGCCCTGTGGCGACAGGGATTTGCACACAGACGACTTGGGAGGTGTGTTGCTGTTGAGGGCCTCTTCGCGAGCAAGCCCGCTCCCACATTCGACCGTGTTCCTCCTGAAGAAACACGGTCGAATGTGGGAGCGGGCTTGCTCGCGAAGGCTATCTCAGCAGCGACGCCACTCAGGAGTAATGCCGCTTGCCCCACGCCAGGAACCCTTCCAGCAGTTCCTTCAACACCACCCGCGTCGGCTCGGCCAGGTCGGCGCGATAACGGAAGGGCTCAAACTCTTCCATGTAGGTGCACTGCCCCAACTCCAGCTGCACGGCGTGGATGTTCTCGGCCGGGTTGCCGTAGTGACGGGTGATGTGCCCGCCCTTGAAGCGCCCGTTGAGCACATGGCTGTACTGCGGGTGGCCGGCACAGATGGCTTCCAGTTCGCTGGCCAGCTGCGGATCGCAGGCCGCGCCGTTGAAGGTGCCGAGGTTGAAGTCCGGCAGCTTGCCTTCGAACAGGTGCGGGATCACCGAGCGGATCGAGTGCGCATCAAACAGCAGCGCATAACCGAACTCGGCCTTGAGCCGGGCCAGTTCGTTTTGCAGGGTGCGGTGATACGGCGTCCACACCTGCTCCAGGTACGTGGCGCGCTCGGCCTTGGACGGTTCCAGGCCTTCGCGGAACAGCG
The DNA here is from genome assembly GCF_013385695.1 of Pseudomonas sp. D8002. NCBI lineage: Bacteria > Pseudomonadati > Pseudomonadota > Gammaproteobacteria > Pseudomonadales > Pseudomonadaceae > Pseudomonas > Pseudomonas sp. D8002. Next base: position 10,043 of record NZ_JACAPM010000004.1, on the reverse strand, counting down.
GCACACCGTCAAACAGTGTCGCCGGGTACAGGCCGGTGGTTGCGCCAACGTACAGCGGCTTGTCGTCTGAAGGCCGGTTCAGGTCGATGACAAAGCGCGAATACTCCGCCGCCAGAGTGCTGGCGCCCAGCGCTTCGGCGAAGTCATACAGCGTGGGAATGTGCCAGTCGGTGTCCGGCAGGCTTTGCGCCTCGGGGATCAGCCCGGCTTGCACCGCCGGCGTCAGGCGCAGCCCCGCGTGGGGCATGCTGATCAGCAGCGGCACACGGCCTTGTTTGAAGTTCAGAACCTTATCCACAGCGGTACTCCTTAAACGGTGACTTCGACGCCGTGGCGCACGACGCGTTTATCCAGCTCGCCACCCAGCCAGTAGGCCAGGTCGGCGGGACGATCAATCTGCCAGGCGACAAAATCCGCGACCTTGCCCACTTCCAGCGAGCCATGGCTGTTGCCCAGGCCCAGGGCGGTGGCCGCGTGTTGCGTGGCGCCGGCCAGGGCTTCTTCCGGGGTCATGCGGAACAGGGTGCAGGCCATGTTCAGCATCAAGCGCACCGACAACGCCGGCGAGGTGCCCGGGTTGAGGTCGCTGGCGATCGCGATCTTCACGCCGTGCTTGCGCAGGGCATCCATCGGCGGCAACTGGGTTTCCCGCAGGAAGTAGAACGCGCCCGGCAGCAGCACCGCGACGGTGCCGGAAGCGGCCATGGCGATGGCGTCTTCCTCGGTCATGAATTCCAGGTGGTCCGCCGACAGCGCCTGGTAACGCGCCGCCAGGCTGGAGCCATGCAGGGACGACAACTGTTCGGCGTGCAGTTTTACCGGCAAGCCAAGTTTCCGGGCGGCGATGAACACGCGCTCCACCTGCTCCGGTGAGAACGCCAGGTACTCACAGAAGGCGTCGACCGCGTCCACCAGGCCTTCCGCTGCCAGCGCCGGGAGCATTTCGGTGCAGATGTGATCGATGTAGGCATCGGCCCGGTCCACGTACTCCGGCGGCAACGCATGCGCCGCCAGGCAGGTGCTGCGCACACTGACCGGCAACTCGGCGCCGAGGCGACGGATCACCCGCAAAATCTTGCGCTCGCTGGCCAGGTCCAGGCCGTAGCCGGACTTGATCTCGACGGTGGTTACACCGTCGCGCAGCAAACTGCGCAGGCGCTTGTGGCCGCTGGCAAACAGTTCATCTTCGCTCGCCGCACGCGTGGCGCGCACGGTGCTGGCAATACCGCCACCGGCCGCTGCGATCTCGGCGTAGCTCACGCCTTGCAGCCGCTGCTCGAACTCGCCGCTGCGATTGCCGCCGAACACCGTGTGGGTGTGGCAGTCGATCAGCCCGGGCGTGACCCACGCCCCTTGCAGGTCATGGGTGGTTGCGTAGCTCGCATCCGGCAGATCGGCGCGCGGGCCGATCCACTCGATGAGCGTGCCCGAGGTAACAATGGCGGCGTCCTCGATGATCGAGTAGTTGCCCTGGGCCATGGTTGCAACGTGGCAGTGTTGCCAAAGCGTTTTCATCAACGCCTCCATTAGGTTATCGATGAGACAAAGCCGGGTCGTAGTGGACCTTGGCCGTTTGCCCGGCGGCGGGCTTGACCCACAGCAGATAGGCGACGATCAGCAAGACGATCCACACGGCGCCGACCATAAGAGCGGCCTGGGTGTCCGGGAAGTAACCCAGCACGCCGAAGATGAACAGCATGAACACGATGGCGGCCGCTGGCGCGTAGGGCCAGAACGGCACCGGGAATTTCAGCTCGGCAATCTGTTCCCTGGTCATCGAGCGACGCATGGCCACCTGGGTGACCAGGATCATCAGCCATACCCACACCGTGGCGAAGGTCGCAATCGAGGCGATGACCAGGAACACGTTTTCCGGGATCAGGTAATTGAGCACCACACCGCCGAGCAACGCGGCGCCCATCACCACTACGGTCATCCACGGCACGCCCTGGCTCGACAGTTGGGCAAAGCCCTTGGGCGCCTGCCCTTGCTGGGCCAGGCCATACATCATGCGACCGGCGCCGAAGATGTCGCTGTTGATGGCCGAGACGGCGGCCGAGATCACCACAATGTTAAGGATGGTCGCCGCCGAGCCTATCCCCAGGTTGCTGAAGATCTGCACGAACGGGCTGCCCTGGCTGCCGATCTGCGGCCACGGGTAGATCGCCATCAGCACAAACAACGTCAGCACGTAGAACAGCAGGATACGCAACGGCACGGCGTTGATTGCCTTGGGGATCACCCGCTGCGGGTCCTTGGCTTCGCCGGCGGTGATGCCGATGATTTCGATGCCGCCAAACGCAAACATCACCACCGCGAAGGACGCGATCAAGCCACCCACGCCGTTCGGCATGAAGCCACCGTGAGCCCACAGGTTGCTGAGGCCGGTAGCGGGTGCTTCGCCCGCCGAGTGAATGCCGAACAGCATGATGCCGAAGCCGCCGAGGATCATTGCGACAATGGCACCGACCTTGAGCAGCGACAGCCAGAACTCCATTTCGCCAAAGACTTTGACGTTGCACAGGTTCAGGCCGCCGATCAGCAACACGATGCCCAGCACCCAGACCCAGCGCGCGACTTCGGGAAACCAGAAGCCCATGTAGATGCCGAAGGCGGTGACGTCGGCGAGGCAGACGATGATCATTTCAAAGGCGTAGGTCCAGCCGAGGATAAAGCCGGCCATCGGGCCCAGGTAGGTACTGGCGTACTGGCCGAAGGAGCCGGACACCGGGTTATGCACGGCCATTTCGCCGAGGGCGCGCATGACCATGAACACCGCGGCGCCACCGATCAGGTAGGCCAGGAGCACGGCCGGGCCGGCCATCTGGATGGCGGAGGCAGAGCCGTAGAACAGCCCGGTACCGATCGCGGAACCGAGGGCCATGAAGCGAATATGTCGGGCGGAGAGCCCGCGTTTTAACGTCTTTTCTTGCTGGTGCATTTCTCGTCCTTAATTATTTTTATCCTGAGAAAATTCGAATCTGTAGAAGATCAAATGTGGGAGCTGTCGAGCCCCAGCGAGGCTGCGATAGCGGTGGGTCAGGCTACGAAAGTGTTGCCTGTTCCGGCGCCATCGCAGCCTCGCCGGGGCTCGACAGCTCCCACACTGGATCGGTGTCGCTCTTACAAGCTCGGCAACAACTTCGCCGGCACCAGCTCGTTCAGGCAACGCGTTGCCAGCAGCTCACTGGCGGCATTGATGTCCGGCGCAAAGAAGCGGTCCTTCTCATAAAACGCGACTTTGCTGCGCAGGATCCCACGCGCCTTTTCCAGCGCCGGCGAAGTCTTCAAGCCATTGCGCAGGTCCAGGCCCTGGCAAGCCGCCAACCATTCCACCGCCAGCACACCGCGGGTGTTCTCGGCCATTTCCCACAGGCGCTTGCCCGCCGCCGGGGCCATCGACACGTGGTCTTCCTGGTTGGCTGACGTCGGCAGGCTGTCGACGCTATGGGGATGCGCCAGTGCCTTGTTCTCGCTGGCCAATGCCGCCGCCGTCACCTGGGCGATCATAAAGCCGGAGTTCACACCGCCATTGCCCACCAGGAATGGCGGCAGTTGCGACATGTGCTTGTCCATCATCAACGAGATGCGACGCTCGCTCAGGGAGCCGATTTCCGCGATGGCCAGCGCCATGTTGTCCGCCGCCATGGCCACCGGTTCGGCGTGGAAGTTGCCACCGGAAATCACGTCACCTTCAGCCGCAAACACCAGCGGGTTATCCGACACGGCGTTGGCTTCCACCACCAGCACTTCGGCCGCCTGGCGGAACTGGGTCAGGCAGGCGCCCATGACTTGTGGCTGGCAACGCAGGGAGTACGGGTCCTGGACCTTGTCGCAGTTCTCGTGGGATTGCGACACTTCGCTGCTTTCACCCAGCAGGGCGCGATACGCGGCCGCAGAGTCGATCTGGCCGCGTTGGCCCCGGGCAGCGTGAATGCGTGCGTCGAACGGCGAGCGCGAACCCAGCACGGCTTCCACCGTCAGGGCGCCACAGGCCAGGGCACCGGCGAACAGATCTTCGCCCTCGAACAGCCCACGCAATGCATAAGCGGTGGAAACCTGGGTGCCGTTGAGCAGCGCCAGGCCTTCCTTGGCCGCCAGGGTCAGCGGCGTCAGGCCGGCAACTTTCAGCGCTTCGGTAGCTTCCAGCCATTCGCCTTTGTAGCGGGCCTTGCCTTCGCCCAGCAGCACCAGCGACATGTGGGCCAATGGTGCCAAGTCACCGGAGGCGCCCACCGAACCTTTCAGTGGAATGTGCGGGTAGACCTCGGCATTGATCAGGGCGATCAGCGCGTCGATGACCTGCCGGCGAATCCCGGAAAAGCCCCGGCTCAGGCTGTTGACCTTGAGCACCATGACCAGCCGTACCAGCGCATCGCTGATGGGCTCACCGACGCCGGCGGCGTGGGACAGCACCAGGGAACGCTGGAGGTTTTCCAGGTCTTCGCTGGCAATGCGGGTCGAGGCCAGCAGGCCGAAACCGGTGTTGATGCCGTAGGCGGTGCGGTTCTCGGCGAGAATCTGCTCCACACAGGCGACACTGGCTTCGATCTGGGCCGAGGCGCTGTCATCCAGACTGAGGGTTACCGGCTGCTGGTAGATGGCCCGCAGTTGGGCAAGGCTCAGTTGGCCTGGAATCAGGTTTAGCGCAGTCACATTCATGCTCCTTTTGAGAGTGTTGTTAACTACCAGTCGCTCCGGATGCTTCCGTTATCCGCCGCTGTGCTCTTTTAGAGGATCAGTCGGCTTGGCACGCTGGTTATTGTTGGGAAAAGGTCAGTGCAAATTCGGTAGCGTGCGTTGCAGTAAATCGGCGTCCTTGAGCAACGCGGCGGTGGCTGCGATGTCTGGCGCCAGCCAGCGGTCCTGGTCGTAGGCCGGGACGTGTTCGCGCAGCAAACGCCAGGCGGCATCGGTGCCGGCGCCGAAGCGTTGCTCCTGGAGGAACTCGAACGCCTGGGCCGCCAGCAAGTACTCGATGGCGAGGATCTGGGTGACGTTTTCCAGCACCGAATACAGCTTCAGCGCGGCGTTGGTGCCCATGCTCAGGTGGTCTTCCTGCAGGCCCGAGGTGACGAAGTTGTCGAGCACCGCCGGTTGCGCCAACTGGCGGTTTTGCCCGCACAGCGAGGCGGCGACGTACTGCACGATCATCATCCCGGAGTTGACCCCGGGGTTGCTCACCAGGAACGCCGGCAAACCACTGACGTGCGGGTTGATCAGACGGTCCAGGCGACGCTCGGCGATGGAGCCGATTTCGGCCATGGCGATGGCCAGCATGTCTGCCGCCAGGGCCACGGACTGCCCGTGGGGATTGGCCTGGGACACCACGCGGTAGTTGTCTGGAGTGCCGAGCACCAGCGGGTTATCGGTGGCACCGTTGAGTTCGGTTTCGATCTGCCGGGTGGCGTGTTCCAGTTGGTCGCGGGCCGCGCCGTGCACCTGGGGAATCGAACGGATGCTCAGGGCGTCCTGGGTACGAATGCCTTTGCTGCTGGCGATCACTTCGCTGCCGTCCAGCAACGCGCGCAGGTTGATGCCCACTTGCTGCATGCCCGGGTGCGGCTTGAGCGCGATGATTTCTTCGTCGAAGGCGTCGATCTGGCCGCGCTGGCCTTCGAAGCTCATGGCACCGATCACGTCGGCCCATTGCAGCAGGCGGTGCGCATCGGCCAGGGCCAGGCTGCTGAGGCCGGTCATGCACGGCGTGCCGTTGACCAGGCACAGCCCGTCCTTGGCGCCAAGCACTACCGGCTGCAAACCTTCTTCAGCCAGCGCCTGGTGTGCGGGAACGATACGGCCCCGATAGCTGACGTCGCCGACGCCGAGCAAGGCGACGCCAATGTGCGCCATGTGGGTCAGGTAACCCACGGACCCCTGGGACGGCACTTGCGGCGTGATGCCATGGTTGAGCAGCCCCAGCAGCGAATGCACCACCTGCGGATGCAAGCCGGATTTGCCGTGGCTGTAGTTAATGATCGCCGCACAAATGATCGCGCGGGTTTGCTCCACACTCAGTGGCGCACCGACGCCGCAGGCATGGCTGAGCAGGGTATTGCGCGACAGCCGGCTCAGTTGTTCGTCCTTGAGCGACACGTTGCACAAGGCACCCAGGCCGGTGTTGATGCCGTAGGCGCGCTCGCCGCTGGTGACGATGCGCTGGACGATGGCCTGTGCATTGTCGATGCGAGCCCAGGCCTGGCCCGAGAGTTCGAGGATCGCACCGTGGCGAGCCACGGCGACCACGTCCTGCCAACGCATCGGGGCGTCGGCGATGATGATTTTTTCAGCCTGGGACATCGTTGACCTCTTCATGAAATTCGCAATTGTTGTGCAGCTTCACTGGCCTCATCGCAAGCGAGCCAGCTTCCACAGGGGAAACGCATTCCAAATGTGGGAGCTGGCTTGCCTGCGATAGCCTCAGCCAACTCACCACAAATATCGGATCAAACCACCGCCACCCGCCGCTGGACAAACCGGTTCACGTACTCATCCGCCGGTGAATGCAAAATCTCGCGGGGCGTGCCGACCTGGATCAGCTTGCCGTCCTTGAGGATCGCAATGCGGTTGCCGATGCGCACCGCCTCATCGAGGTCGTGGGTAATGAACACGATCGTCTTGTGCAGGGTCTTTTGCAGCTCCAATAACTGGTCTTGCATCTCGGCACGGATAAGCGGGTCGAGCGCACTGAACGCCTCGTCCATCAGGATGATGTCAGTGTCGGCCGCCAGCGCCCGGGCCAGGCCTACACGCTGACGCATGCCGCCGGAAAGTTGATGCGGGTATTTGTTTTCATAGCCCTTGAGGCCCACGGTTTCGATCCAGTGCAGCGCACGCTCGGCGCACACTTGCCTGGTTTCGCCACGCACTTTCAGGCCGTAGGCAACGTTGTCCAGCACACTCTTGTGAGGCAGCAGGCCAAAGCTCTGGAACACCATGCTGATCTTGTGCCGGCGGAATTGGCGCAAGGCTTCCATGTCCAGTTGCAGGATGTCTTCACCGTCCACCAGGATCGCACCGCTGGTAGGGTCGATCAGCCGGTTGAAGTGACGCACCAGGGTCGACTTGCCGGAACCCGACAGCCCCATGATCACGAAGATTTCACCGGTGTCGACGCTCAGGGACAGGTCGTTCACACCCACCACGCAACCAGTCTCGGCCAGCACCTCGTCCTTGGTCTTGCCCTGGCCAATCAACGCCAGTGCATCCTTGGAGCGGTTGCCGAAAATCTTGAATACGTTTTTGACTTCAATTTTGCTGACAGTAGTCATTTGCTCGCCTCATGCCGTGGACGACCATAGGCTTGCGTAATGCGGTCGATGACCACGGCAAGAATCACGATCGCCAGACCGGCTTCAAGGCCGCGTCCAACGTTGAGGGTCTGGATGCCCACCAGTACATCTTCACCCAGGCCACGGGCGCCGATCATCGAGGCGATCACCACCATCGACAGGGCCATCATGGTGGTCTGGTTGATCCCGGCCATGATGCTCGGCAGGGCCAGCGGCAGTTGCACGCCGAACAGTTGCTGCCAGCGGTTGGCACCGAAGGCGTTGATCGCTTCCATGACTTCACCGTCCACCTGGCGAATGCCCAGGTCGGTGAGACGAATCAGCGGCGGTGCGGCGTAGATCACCGTGGCGAAAATCGCCGGGACCTTGCCCAGGCCGAACAGCATCAACACCGGGATCAGGTACACGAAGCTGGGCATGGTCTGCATGATGTCCAGCAGCGGCATCAGCACCGACCGCAGGCGGTTGCTGCGGGCCGACAGAATCCCCAGGGGAATGCCGATCAGCACCGAAATCACCGTGGCCACCATCATCAGCGCCAGGGTTTGCATCAGTTTGTCCCACAGCCCGACCGCGCCCACCAGAAACAGCAGGCCGACGATCACGACGGTGGTGAACCACTTGCGAGTGGCATGCCAGGCAATACCGCCGACAATCAGCAACATCAACCACCAGGGCGCTGCGCGCAGCAAACCTTCCAGGTTAACGATGGCCCACAGCAACGTATCGGAGATGTGCCGGAACACATCGCCGTAGTTGGTCACCAGCGCATCGACCCAACTGTTGACCCAGTCGGCGATGGAAAACGTAAAACTCTCAGGAAACATAGTGTGCTCTCGATCCAGTGGATTGTGGCCGGGCGCCCGGTTGCCTGTGGCGGCAACCGGAAACGCTCAACCTACAAGGCCGCGTCGATTTTCTTGGCTGCGTTGTCGCTCACCATGCGTGCCAGAGTTCAGGATGTCCCTTGAGGAAAGTTTTCGCCAGTTTTGCTGTTTCAATTCGCTGTTTGTCATGCGTACCGGGTTCTGGTTAAGCAGGTTGAGCAGCGGCGCCCTGCACATCGGGCAGCACGAGGCGCTCAGGAATCGGGCTGTGCCATTTTTTCGCAGCCCAGTAGTACAACGCCGCCGGCACCACCAGCCCGATGATCCACGAGATATCGGTGTCGCCCAGGCTCGCGACCAGTGGGCCGGTGTAGAAATGCGTCGAGATGAACGGCATTTGAATCAGCACGCCGAACACGTAGATGCTGATGCCCATCAGGTTCCAGCGACCGTAGCGACCATTGGGGTTGGACAGGGCCGGGATGTCATAGCGCTCTTTGGTGATGCAGTAGAAGTCCACCAGGTTGATCGCACTCCAGGGCGTGAAAAACGCCAGCAGGAACAGGATGAACGCGGAGAAATCCTTGAGGAACGAGTCCTTGCCCAGCAACGCCAGCGCGGCGGCAATCGACACCATCACGAAGATGTACAACAGCCGCGTGCCACTGCCGATATGCCGGCTGCCACGGAAACCACTGATGATTGTCGCGATCGACATGAAGCTGCCGTAGGCGTTGAGGGTGGTGACGGTGACCTTGCCGAAGGCGATGCTGAAATACAGCAGCGCCGCGACGATCCCGGTGCCGCCCAGGCCGACGATAAACGACACTTCGTGGTGAGCGAATTGCGAGCCTGCCAGGGCTGCCGCAAACACACCGAACACCATCGAAGCCTGCGCGCCGATCACCGAACCGAGGCCCACGGCCCAGAAGGTTTTCGAGGCCTGCGTGCTGCGCGGCAAGTAGCGCGAGTAGTCCGCCACATACGGGCCGAACGCAATCTGCCAGGACGCCGAGAGAGAAATCGCCAGCAGGAAACTGCTGAGGGAAAAATGCTTGTTGCCCAGCAACGCACCGATGTCGTTACCGGCCAGCAGCCTGTAGAACAGGTACACGAAGGCAACCACCCCCAGCACGCTGGCGATGCGACCGATGCCGTGGATCACCCGGTAGCCGAAGATCGTAAACACCATGATCAGCCCCGCGAACAATACGATGCCGACCCAGTCTTCAACGTGAAGCAACTGCGCCACCGCCTGCCCCGCCAGCAATGAGCCGCTGGCGGAAAAACCGATGTACATCAGGCACACCAGCACCAGTGGAATCACCGCGCCATACACGCCGAACTGCACGCGGCTGGAGATCATCTGCGGCAAGCCCAGTTGCGGGCCTTGCGCCGCATGCAGGGCCATGACGCCACCGCCCAGCAGTTGACCGATCAACAGACCGATCAACGACCAGAACACATCACCGCCCAGCACCACGGCCAGGGCCCCGGTGACGATCGCAGTGATTTGCAGGTTGGCACCCAACCACAGGGTGAACTGACTCAATAGACGGCCGTGTCTTTCCGCTTCCGGGATGTAGTCGATCGAACGCCTTTCGATCAACGGGGTGGTGCTTGCACGAGCGTCTTTTACTGCCATTTATGTTCAACCTCTGATGGATTGTTTTTGGGTGAAACGCAGATCACATGTGGGAGCGGGCTTGCTCGCGAAAGCGATGGGTCAGCTAACGACTTCAGTGACTGATACACCGCATTCGCGAGCAAGCCCGCTCCCACATTAGTTATTTGATCATCGGGAGATTGAGGCCCTGCTCCTTGGCGCAGTCGATGGCGATCTGGTAGCCCGCATCCGCATGACGCATCACGCCGGTCGCCGGGTCGTTGTGCAGCACGCGCGCGATACGCTCGGCGGCTTCGT
>NZ_JACAPM010000039.1:0-25236 GCF_013385695.1 Pseudomonas sp. D8002 | reverse complement strand
TCTTGCTTTTGATTTTGATCTGGCTCTGACTGCCCCAATAAGCCCGAGCCACAGCGAGGCGCCGACAGGCGGGGCAGAGCCCTGTGCTTACTTTGGGCTGGGCCGGCATTCCGGCTTTTCCAAAGCGAGTCGCTGTAAGAGCGAAACCATAAGCAGCCGTTACTCAACTAACGGATATGTACACCAAAAACCCCCTACCCCTCACAATCGAAAACCTCCCCACGCCTAACCACACTACCCGCCGCAAGCACCGCTCCCGGTGCCAACACACCATTGGCTCCAACCCGCGACTGATCCCCAAGCAGCGCGCCAAACTTGTCACAGCCGGTGCGCTGCAACTGCCCGTCAATGCGCACCTGCACTTCCTTGTCGTCACGCTCGTTCCGGTAGTTGGCCACGATACTGCCGGCTTCCAGGTTAACCCCGCGGCCCAATACCGAATCACCGACAAAGTTGAAATGCGCCAACTTGCTGCCGCTGAAGACAAAGGACGTCTTGAGCTCGGCACCCGGTCCGAAGATGCAATATTCATCCACCCAGCAACCGCCGCGAAGGTAGGCACCGGCAGCGATAAAACAGTGGGCGCCGATGATCAGCGGCGATTTCAAAACAGCGCCCGCCTCCACGACCGCAGTACGGTGCACGGCAATCTCGTCATGAATCTCATAGTCATCATCAGAAAGCCCCGCCAGCAATTTGCGAACGATTTCCGGCGCCTGGGTCACCAACTCCCACGGCGCAAGATCCACCCAGGGTGCCAGCGGCGAACGGGAAAAATCAGCGATGTAATCGGTCAGTCGAATCAACGTCGAGCCCTCTACAGATCAGAGAAGCCCGAAACGCTAACACCCCCGTCACTGCCCGTCGAGCAGCACCGGTTTGCCCAACTCGCCGATCTTCTCCAGCCGCGCCCGCACGATGTTGCGGCTGATATTCAGCAGGCGCCCGGTCTGCAACTGGTTGCCATGGCAATAGCGATAGGCCGCGCGAAAGATCGTCTCTTCGATGTGCTCGTAGAGGTCCGGAATGTTCTGTTCGAACAACGCAGTGAGCGCCGCCTCCAGGCTCACCGGCCCAGTGATCGCAGGCGCGGCCTGGTTCGCCTCGTCCTGGCGAATGCCGGAAGAACGCATGTCCACCAGGTGCAAATCCGGCGGCTGCACCAGTTGATTGCGGCACACCAGCAACGCATGGTGAATGGCGTTTTCCAGCTCGCGAATATTCCCCGGCCAGCTGTGTTCCAGCAGCTTGCGCTCGGCATCGATGCTCAGTGACGCGCGGTTGTAGCCGAGGCGCTGGCAGTGCTCTTCAAGAAAAAATTCCGCCAGCGGCAGGATGTCGCCGGGCCGTTCCCGCAGGGGCGGCAGGCGGATGGTGGCGACGTGCAGGCGGTAGAACAAATCCTCACGAAAATGCCCCGCCACCACCGCGTCGGCGAGGTTGACGTTGGTGGCCGCCACCAGCCGCACATTGATCGGAATCGGTGTGCGCGAGCCCAGGCGCACCACTTCTCGCTCCTGCAACACCCGCAATAATTTGACCTGCATGTTCAACGGCAAATCGCCGATCTCATCCAGAAACAGCGTGCCGCCGTTGGCCGCTTCGAACCAGCCGGCCTTGTGGGTGGTGGCGCCGGTGAATGCGCCTTTCTCGTGGCCGAACAACTCACTTTCCACCAGGGTTTCGGCGAAGGCGCCGCAGTTCACCGCCACAAACGGTTCACGCCCGCGACGGCTCAGGTGATGGATATGCCGCGCGACCAATTCCTTGCCGGTGCCGGTCTCGCCGATGATCAAGGTGTTGGCCTCACTGGGGGCCAGGCGCTCGATACGCGCCAGCAATTCCTGTGAGCGCGGGTCCTTGAAGACCAGCACGGTGGCGCGCACCGACTTGGTCAATTCACGGGCATTGGGATGGGTGATCAGCGACATGGTGCATTCCTGGCAGTAAAAGCGCGTGTCAATAGTGCATGAAGTTTTCTATACCATTTAATTATTAATTAATATTTATATATTCCCAAAAAGAATATGCCAACACATCGCACCTCGCCTGCTGCTGGAGCAGCAATCAGCCAGCACCTGCGTGTGTGCAGATCAACACCAAGCCGTTGCCAGGCAGTCCTTCGAAAACCCGCAAAGCCACGTTCTACAAGGCGTGCAGCGCGTTTTTCGGCTGATGGCATGCAATCTGCTCTCTCCCTCTCAACGCCACCTGCCCTGTAGGAGCTGGCTTGCCAGCGAAGAGGCCCTAAAGCCTTGCACCGACTAAACGGACGCTTTCGCCGACAAGCCGGCTCCTACAGGGGGTCGCGATCACTTAGCAGGGAGATCCCAATGAAAAGATTCTGGCGCAACAGCATCGCCACCATGTTCGCTGTGCTGGTCAGCACCGGCGTGCTGGCCGAACAGGCGCCACCGGCGTCGGTGAAGATCGCGATCGTCGCCTACACCCAGGGCGGCAAACCGGTGTTCGGCGGCATCGCCGGGCGCGTCATCGAAGACGGCTGGCTCGAAGCGCAACTGCGTGAGCGCGGGGTCAAGCTGGAGTGGATCGCCCTGCCCCATGCCGGCGCCGGGCCGCAGATCAACGAAGGCTTCAGCAACAACAGCCTGGACTTCGCCGTACGCGGTGACCTGCCCTCGGTAATTGCCGGCGCCGGTGGCGTACCAGGCAAGCTGATCGTGCCCGGTGGCAGCGGCAACAATATTTACCTGGTGGTACCGGAAGGCTCCGCCGCGAACACCATCGAAGACCTCAAGGGCAAGCGCCTGGCGCTGCATCGCGGTCGGCCATGGGAGTTCGCCTTCAGCAACTTCCTGGCCAGCAAGGGCATGAAGCTCGACGATTTCAAGATTGCCAACCTCAACCCGCAAGTCGGCGCCGCGGCTGTGTCTGCCGGCAAGGTCGACGCAGCAGTGTTGCTCAGCGAGGCCTATGCCCTGGAAGACAAAGGCGTGGGCAAGATCATCTGGTCGACCAAGCAAGGCAGCAACGACTGGCGGCTGGTGTCCGACCTGTGGGGCACCGAGACCTTCGTACAGCAGCACCCGGATATCACCCAATTGCTCGCCACCGCCTGGGTGAAAGCTGCGTGGTGGATTTCCCAGCCACAGAACCAGGACGCCTATTACCAACTGTCATCCCGCGCCGGCACCGCCGAGAGCGTGCTGCGTCGCGACGACCAGAACGACCCGGTGGCCTGGAAGGATCGCTGGGCGCCAAAAAGCGACCAGCAACTCAAGGCTCATTACCAGGCCCTCACCACCTACGCCCTGGCCAATCACCTGATTCGCGACACCTACGACATCGGCCCGTCACTGGCCACCGGCTTTACCAACCAGGCCCTGATCGACCTGAAACTCACCGACTACTGGCCGGCCCTGCGTGGCCAGGTCAGCACCAATCCGTAATAGGGAAATTGAGCATGAAACTGCCGCACTCCTTTGCCTTCGGCCTCAGCGTCCTGGCCCTGTCCATGAGCGTGTTTGCTGCCGACACCTACGCCCCCAAACCTGACCCGCTGCAAGGTGATGGCCGCGTCTCGGCTTTCTACACCTGGGAAAAAGCCATCCCGGCCGTTCCCGGCAAACTGCTGCGCAGCGAGCCGCTGGACAACACCCTGAGCCTGGCCAATGCCGCCAGCGCCCAACGCATCCTGTACACCTCCACCGACGGCATCGATAACAAGACACCGATCGTGGTGTCCGGCGCGTTGTTCCTGCCCAAAGGCACGCCGCCTGCCGGTGGTTGGCCAGTGGCGAGCTGGGGCCATGGCACCGTGGGCGTGGCGGATGTGTGTGCGCCGTCGTGGCAAGGTCGCTCCTACCGTGACGTGGCCTACCTCAATCGCTGGCTGGCCGAAGGCTTTGCCGTCGTCGCCACCGACTACCAGGGCCTCGGCGTACCCGGTGGCCATCCGCTGCTGAACAGCCGCATGGCCGCCTACGGGATTCTCGACGCCGCCAAGGCCGTGGTGGCCGGGGTACCCGGGCTGGCCGACAAAGTGCTGATCGTCGGCCAGTCCCAGGGCGGTGCCGGCGCCTTCGCCGCAGCCGCCTATGCCGCCACCTACGCTCCGGACCTGGGAGTGAAAGGCAGCATCGGCACCGGCGTGATCTACACCCTCGACTACGCGAAGAACCCCAGCGAGGAAGTGCGCAACAAGGTCGATCCCACCCTGGCCTACGGCTTCTACACGTTGCTCGCCGCCCAGCAATACGACCCGAGCATCAACCCCGCCGACTTCTATACCGACAAGGCCCTGCCGATTTTCGAGCAGGCCCGTACCAGTTGCCTGTTCGCCCTCGAAGGCGATGTCGAAGGCCTCGGCCTGAGCATCGCCAACACCAAGAAAGACTACAAGGGCAAGCAACTCGCGCCGTGGCTGGCGCAGGTGTCTTACCCGACGCTGAAAACCTCGAAGCCGATTTTCATCGGCACCGGCGCCGAAGACACCACGCCGGCCGCCGCGACCCAGGTCAAGCTGATGCAGGACGCCTGCAAGGCTGGCTCCATCGTCGAAGGCCACCTGTACAAAGGCCTGGGCCACAGTGCCACGGTCAATGCATCGCTCAAGGACTCGATCCCGTTTGCCCACAAAGTCATCAACGACCAGCCGATCACCCCGATCTGCGCCCCCACCGCGCAATAAGCAGGAGGCTTGCATGAGCATCGAATTCTTTACCCGCCTGCCCTTGCACGGCGAAACCCAGTTCCTGCCCGGCGACCCGCGCAACCGGGGCGACTGGCATCGCGGCGGGCCCAGCACCGGCGCGGTGTCGGGCTTCAGTGTCGGTGATCATTTCACCTACATCGACTACCTCGGGCAAATCGCCAGGGCTGCGGAGATCAACGGCTTTGGCGGCGCACTGATGGTCAACGCGCCCACCGGCGAAGAACCGTGGACCGTCTGCGCGCTGCTGGCCCGGGAAACCCGTACCCTGCAATTCGTCACCGCCTTCCAGCCTTACCACTACACCCCGTGGGTGGCGGTGCAGCAGGCGGCGACCTACCAGCGGGCCACCGGCAACCGCCTGGTGTGGAACATCATCAACGGCGGCTCGGACGTGATCCAGCGCCAGGTCGGCGACTTCAGCGACCACGATGAACGCTACGAACGCGCCACCGAATTCATGGACGTGGTCAAGGGCTATTGGCACAACGAGTCCTTCCACTACGACGGCAAGTTCTACAAGGCCGACGGTGGTGGCCTGCGCGGGCCATTGAAGAAGGCCAAGCTGCCGCTGATCTGTACCGCCGGCTCATCCATCGCCGCCCGGGAGTTTGCCGCCAAGCACGCCGACTTCTACCTGATGCGCGCCGAACACCCGGACGAAATCGCCGCCCTGATCGCCGACCTGCGCGAACGCGCGCTGAAGTGGGGCCGCACTGACATTCGCTTCGGCCTGTCGATTGACGTGATCACCCGGGAAACCGAAGAACTGGCCCGCACCGAAGCCAAACGCTTCTTCGACGAAGGCATCGCCCGCGGCGCGGTCAAGGCCGTGGCGGCCCACGCCGGGTTGCGTACGGCGCGCAAGCTCAGCTACGAGCACGGCTTCAGCGAAAAAACCGAGACCCAGGGCTTCGATGACTTCTTCATCCACCCCAATGTATGGACCGGTTTTGGCTACATCGGTATTCCACCGGGCTGTGCGCTGGTGGGCAGCTACGAGAACGTGGTGGCGCGGATTCGCGAGTACAACAGCATCGGCATCGACCTGTTCTTCCTCGCCGGCTATCCGCACCTGGAAGAAGCCTACCGCCTCGGCGAGCACATCCTGCCGCACTTTCGCAGTGAACGCGCCGAGTTGAGTCGTCCCCAGGAGCCGGTGTTGGAACTGCGCTCCGCCAACGGCCCGGCCGGAGTCTGATGCCATGAGCCTACTGCTTAGCCGTCGGGACTTTCTCGGCTACAGCGTGACCGTCGGCGGCGGCTTGCTGCTGGCCGGTTGCGGCCCCGCTGACACGCCCAAAAACATCACCGGCAACGATCAACCCCGCTACGGCGGGCGCCTGCGCCTGGGGATTCTCGACGGCAACCAGAGCGGCAACCTCGATGCCCACAAACCCATTGGCAGCGGCATCGTTCGCGGCTTTGCGTTGTACAGCAAGCTCTGGGAATGGGACGAGCAGATGCAGCCGCGCCTGGCTCTGGCCGAGTTCGCGGAGCCGAATGCCGACGCCAGCAGCTGGACCCTGCGCCTGCGCCCCGGCCTGGAATTCCACAACGGCAAGACCATCGACGCCGACGACCTGATCTTCTCGATCCGCCGCCTCACCGACCCGCAGTTGGCCTCGCCCTACGCGGCGCTGCTGCACTGGGTGGACCGCGACAACCTGGTCAAGCTCGACAACCGCACCGTGCGCCTGAGCTTCCGGGAGGGGCGTAGCTACATGCCGCTGGCAGAAACCTGGGTCAATTTCGGCGGCATCGTGCCGGTGGACTACCACCCGGTCTCCAACCCGGTGGGCGCCGGCCCCTACAAGCTCAAAAGCTTCACCCCCGGCCAACGCTCACTGTTTACCCGCTTCGAGAACTACTACAAGGACGGCAAGCCCTACGCCGATGAGCTGGAGATCATCGACTTCAAGGATCAGGTCTCGCGCCTGGCCGCCCTGCGTTCCGGGCAAATCGACATGGCCAACGTGATGCCCACCGAGCAGTTGCCGATCCTGCAAAAGGACCCGCGCCTGAAGGTGATCACCTCGGTGACCGGTAACTGGCTGTCGTTCGACATGAACCTCGACAAGCCGCCGTTCAACGACCCACGGGTGCGCGAAGCGTTTCGCCTGATGGCCGACCGCGAAGAACTGGTGCGCCGCGCGTTGAATGGCCAGGGCCGGGTGGCCAATGACCTGTATGCGCCCAGCGACCCGACCTTCAACCACGACCTCGGGCCACGCCCCTACGACCCGCAACGGGCGGCGCAACTGCTCAAGGACGCCGGCCAGGAAAACCTCGAGGTGGAATTGATCACCACTCCGGGGCCTGGCTTGAGTTCGGCGCTGGTGCTGGCCGAGCAGGCCAAGCGCATTGGCGTGACCCTGAAGGTCAAGCAGGTGGACCTGGCGACTTTCCAGGGCCCGTTGAAAAACGACTGGACCCTGAGCACCGGCGGCAGCATCGGCGCGCCGTTCCTGGCCAGTGCGATCCATACCGACGCGCCGTTTGCGGTGTCCAACAAGACCCACTTCAACGACCCGCAATTCAGCGAGCTGTTCCTGGCCGCCATGGCCCAGCCCGACCTGGAAAAACGCAAGGCCCTGGTGCATCAGGTCCAGCAGATCCAGTACGAGCGCGGCGGGATGCTGATCTGGGGCTACGCCGACTTGCTCGACAGCGTTTCCACCCGCGTCGGCGGGGCGCAGTCGGAAGAGTCGCTGTTCAGCACCTGGCGCTTTGAAAAGCTCTGGCTCAAAGACACGGCCTGACCCACTTACACCGCATCGCCCTGTAGGAGCCGGCTTGCCGGCGATGGCGTCCGGTCGACCGGCGCAGGGCCCAAGGGCCTCATCGCCGGCAAGCCGGCTCCTACAAGGGACCGTGCGCTCTTCATTGTTTTTTATGGGGCACCTCTGCCATGCACGCTATCGCCTTGCGTTTACCTCTGCTGCTGGCCGCAAGCCTGCCAATCCAGGCGTTTGCCGCCGATACCCAACTGCAAACCGTGACCGTGCAGGCCAGTGCCAGCCAGTCCGATGATGATGCCCTGCCCACCCGCCCGCCGACGTCGGTGTACGGCGGCACGGAGACCAAGGTCCTCGACACGCCGCGTTCGGTGGTGCAGATCAACGCCGAGCAGTTGGCCAACGACTCGATCCGCAGCGCCGATGACCTGGTCAAATACGCCCCCGGCATCACCCGGGGCGGCGGCCAGAACGCCGGCATCGCCCCGCAGTTTCGCGCCCAGGGCTCCGAGGTATTCCAGGACGGCCAGCGCGGTTACGGCGTGCGCCACCCGGCGAACTTCAACGCCTACGAAGGCGCCGACATCGTCGCCGGGCCGTCGTCGGTCACCTACGGTTCGGTGTCCGGCAGCGGCGGCTATGTGAACTACCTGAGCAAGAAACCCGACTTCAATGAGTTCAAGACCAAGCTCAGCGGTGAACTGGGCTCGTGGATACCGGACGGCACGTCCCGCAGTTCCAACAAATTCAGCATCGACAATACCGGGCCACTGAACGACAACCTGGCCTATCGCCTGAGCATCACCAAGCAGCGCCAGCAGGACTTCTACGACAACGTCGACAACAATTTCGACGCGTTCTACGGCGCCCTCGCCTGGCGCAACGACAACGTGCGGGTGGACTGGAACGCCAGCTACGACAACTACTACGACTACAACATCACCCACGGCTGGAACCGCGCCACCCAGGACCTGGTGGACAACGGCAAGTACTACGCCGGGCGCGCCACGCCGATTATCCAGAACGGCAACACCCTGTGGTCGCCGGTGCTGGCCTCTGGCGCCGCCGATGCGCCAACCCTCGGCTGGGTCAAGCGCCAGCGCAATGCCCAGGGCCAATACAGCGTGGTGGACGGCAGCTTCCAGACCGCCTCGCCCAACACCCAGAGCAACCCCGGCAGCCTGCGGGGCTGGGTGTATGACCCGACGCTGGCGGGCAACGGCGAACGCTCGCTGTCCTCGCAAACCGGGCAACGCAAGGAAGACGAAAGCAGCTCCCGGCGCTTTACCACGCAACTGCGCGTCGAGGCCGACTTGTCGCCCACCATCACGCTGGCCAACAGCACGTTCTACGAACGCTCCAAGGACATCACCGATGCCGTGGGTTCGTTCCAGGTGCAGTCCAAAGACAACATCTTCGACAACCGCTTCGAATTCCGCTCGCGCAATGAAACCCGCCTGGGCGGCTGGACCCTGCGGGATGACAGCAACACCGGCCTGATCTATCGCCGCGAATTCAACCAATCGATTGCGGCCAATAACAGCTTCGGCTCCACCATCAACGCCTATGACCTGACCCAGAACCCCTCGGGCAAGAACCCCGGCGACCTGCTGGGCCTTACCGGTGCCAACCCCGCCGGCGGCAATGGCGCATGGATCGGCCAGCCCGGCGTGCCGCAGTATTCCAACTACTACGGCTGGCTGAACCTGCCACCGATGTACCCGGCCGGGCACGGGCTCTACGCCGAGTCTGTAGCGCCCTACACCGCCGAAAGCACCTGGACCACCAAGACCCTGTTCAGCCAGCACAACCTCAAGTACGGCGACTACTTCGGCCTGAACATCGGTGCCAGCCGCAGCTGGATCGAGGCCGAGATCGACAACCCGTTCGTGCTCGCCGGCGGCAACCCGCGCAAGGACAGCGACAACTACCGGCTGTTCGCGTTCCAGGTCAGCCCCTACGTCAAGCCCACGGAAAACACCACGCTGTACTACACCTTCGATCGCTCGCTGGCGGTCAACACCGGGTTCTTCTCCAACGGCCTGGGCTGGGGCAGCGGCAGTGGCGCCAACCAGCTCAACCCGTTGGCGTTCCAAAGCCTGAGCGTGTTGCACGAAGTGGGCGTGAAGGTCGAAGCGGTGCCCAACCAATTGTTCATGACCCTGGCCGCGTTCAAGCAGGCTCGGGACCAGGCGCCAGACAGCAACAACAGCATCGCGCGGCTGGTGATCAAGGGCGTGGAAGCCACCGTGCGCTATCAGCCGGATGACCACCTGCGCAGCGGCCTGAACCTGTCCAAGCTCAATGCCTACAACGAATTCACCTCCCAGGCGGGATTTGCATCGGCCGGGTTCGTGCCCGACAACGGCACGGTGTTCGGCGATAACAACAGCCTCAACCAGCGACCTTCCGGGCGTTTCGACGCGGTGCAGATTCCCGAATACACCGCCAGTGGCTACGTCGACTACCGCTTCGACTCGGGCTTTGGCGCCGAGCTGTCCGGCTGGTGGACCAGCAACTGGTACCTGAACCTGAGCAAGACCGTAAAGATCCCCAACGAATACAACCTCGACCTTGCCGTGTACTACCGCCAGCCGCAGTGGAGCACCACCTTGCGCGTGCTGAACCTGACCAACGAACTGAACTTCGTCAGCGGCCTGGCCGGCTCCACCAACACCTTCCTGCAACCGATGCCGGGCCGCACCTTGCTGGCCCAGGTCGACTACCAGTTCTAACCCTCAAAGGAGCCCCAGCATGTCCATTGAATTTGTCGGCATGATCTTCCCCCGCCAATGGTCCGAGACCCGTGGCGTGCGCAGCCCGGATTTCGACCTCGACTTTATCCGCCACCACGCCCGCGCCCATGAACACGCAGGCTTTGACCGGGTACTGATCGCCAGCGGGCCCGGCAGCGCCGACAGCCTGCAAATCGCCGCCTACGCGGCGGCGCACACCGAGCGCCTGGGCTTCATGATCGCCCACCGCCCGGGGCTCACTGCGCCGACGGTCGCAGCCCGCGCGTTTGCCACGCTGGACCACACCACCGGCGGCGGGCGCATTCGCCTGCATGCCATCACCGGCATCACCGCCGAACCCCAGGAAGGCGACTTCCTGCTGGACAAGACCGAGCGCTACCAACGCACCGACGAATACCTGGAGATCGTGCGGCGCACCTGGACCGCCGAGGAGCCTTTCGACTTCGAGGGCAAGTACTTCAACATCAAGGGCGCGTTTTCCCCGGTCAAGCCGCTGCAACAGCCGCATATCCCGATTTCGTTTGGCGGCTCGTCGGACATTGCCTACCAGATTGCGGTCAAGCATGCGGACCTGTATGCGCTGTGGGGCGAACCGTTGAGCGGTGTGGCGGAGCAGATTGCCAAGCTCAAGGCGGCGGCCAGTGCGGCGGGTGTACAGGCGCCAAGGGTGAGTTTGTCGGTGCGCCTTATCTTGGGCGCGACCGAGGAACTGGCCTGGCAACGGGCCGAGCAGATTCTGGAGCAGATCAAGGCCAACCCGCAGTTCGCGGCGGGCAGCCCGTGGCAGAAGCGGATCAAGGGAACGGGATCGGAACGGTTGCTGGCAGCGGCGGCTTTAGGCGATCGGCATGACCGCGCGTTGTGGATGCCGACGGCGACGGCCGTTGGGGCGTATGGCGACACCACGGCATTGGTGGGCACACCGGAGACCGTGGCCCAGGCGCTGCTGGATTATGTGGATCTGGGGGTCACGACGTTTTTGAACCGGGGGTACGACCCGCTGTATGACACCGTGGATTATGGGCGGTGGATCATCCCGGCGGTGCGCGAAGAGGCTCGGCGCCGCAAGGCCGCGTAAAGGCGGCCTCCGCTATCGCCGGCAAGCCGGCTCCTACAGGTGTGCGCCTTTTACCGTAGGCGCCGGCTTGCCGGCGATCACTGCGCAGCAGTGCCAATCAGCCCAGCGATGGCGAATGCTCAAGCAACGTCTGCGTATACGCCGCCTGCGGCTGATCCAGCACGCTATCCACCGCGCCCTGCTCCACCACCCGCCCGACCTTCAGCACCAACACCCGGTCGGCAATCGCCCGCACCACGCCCAGGTCATGGGTGACGAACAGCAACGTCAACCCGTCCCGCTGCAACTGGCGCAGCAAATCCAGAATCGACGCCTGCACCGAGACGTCCAGCGCCGAGGTGATTTCATCGCAGATCAGCAGCTTCGGTTCGCACAGCAATGCCCGGGCAATTGCCACGCGCTGGCGCTCACCGCCGGACAGGCTATGGGGATACAACTCGCCCACCGAAGCCGGCAGCGACACCCGCTTGAGCACCGCCTCCACCCGCTCACGCGCGGCACTGCCTTTAACCGCAAAGAAGTGCTCCAGCGGTGCGCTCAAGGTCTGGTACACCGTCTGCCGGGGATTCAATGCCCGGTACGGGTTCTGGAAGATGTACTGAATCTGGTGCCGCAAGCCCGCCTCGCGCTGCCGTGCCTGTAACGGCAGCGGTTGCCCCGCGTAACGCAGCTCGCCTTCGGCATTCTCCCCCAACCCGGCAACGGCCCGCGCCAGGCTGGTCTTGCCGGAACCGGACTCGCCCACCAGCGCCAGGCACTCCCCCGGCAGCAATTGCAGGGACACGTCAAACAGCACCTGGCGGTCGTACGCCACGTTCAACCCGCTGATTTCCAGCAAGGCCTTGTCGGTGCGCGCGTCCACCGCAGCAATCGGCGCCAGGGCGATGCGCTGCAACGGCTGACCATGGGGTGCAAGACACGCCACTTCATGCCCTGGCGACAGCGGCTGCAATAGCGGTTCCTGCTGCGAACACCCTGCCCGAAAACGCTCGCACCGCGGCCCGAAGCCACAGCCTTGAGGCCGCTGCCCAGGCGCCGGGGCATGCCCGCCAATCGCCCGTAATTCACGGCGCCCGGCCACATCGGGAATCGCCGCCAACAAGCCCCGGGTGTAGGGATGGGATGGCCGACTGAACAAGGCGTCCCGAGTAGCCGTTTCAACAATCCGCCCGGCGTACATCACCATCACCCGGTCCACCAGGTCCTTGATCACCGCCAGGTCATGGGACACATACACCGCCGCCACGCCCTGGCTTTTGCACAAGCGGCGCAAGGTGGCGAGGATATGCGCCTGGGTGGTGACGTCCAGGGCGGTGGTCGGTTCGTCCAGCACGATCAGCCGCGGTTGCAGGACAAACGCCAGGGCCAGCATCACTCGCTGTTGCTGGCCGCCGGACAGTTGATGAGGGAAACGGCGCAAGAACTGCGGGTCATCCGGCAAGCCGACATCACGCAAGGTTTCAATGATGCGCTGTCGCTGCGCCGCCTTGTCCAGGCGCAGTTGATGCACCGCCAGGGTTTCATCCAACAGGCTGCCAATGCGCAACGCCGGGTTGAGCGCCGTGGCCGGGTCCTGGGCGACATAACCGATCAGGCTGCCACGGGCACGGCGCAACGCTTCACCTTCCAGGCCCAATAACGCCTGGCCCGCGACATGCACCTGGCCACCGACAATCCGTGCGCCGCGTCGGGCATGGGCCAGCAGCGCGGTAGCCAAGGTGGTCTTGCCGGACCCCGACTCACCCACCAGCCCGAGGATTTCCCCGGCTTCCAGGCTGAAGGACACGCCGGACAACACGTCCACCTGCCCCGCCAATTCAACCCGCAAGCCACTGACCTGCAGCACCGTCGTCGTCATCTGCGCGATTGCATTCATGGCTGTTTTTCTCCCAGGCGTGCGCTGCTGCGGCCGATGCCTTCAGCGAGGATATTGGTGCCATAGGCAAACACGCCGATCAGCACGGCGGGGGCCAACACCGCCCAGGGCTGCACCAGCAACCCGGCCTGGTTTTCATTGATCATCAAGCCCCAGTCCGCCGTCGGCGGCGCCACGCCATAACCGAGGAAGCTCAGGCCCGAGAGCATGCCCACCCCCCAGGTCAGCATGTTGCCAAAGTGCACCAGCAACGGCGTAAGGATGTTCGGCAGGATTTCCTTGAACAGGATCCGCCGCCGCGAGTAGCCCATCATCTGCGCGGCCTCGACAAACTCCTGCCCCGCCACTGCCACCGCGCTGGCCCGCGCCAGGCGGATCACCCCCGGGATAAACGCAATCGACACCGTGAGCACGATCAACCACGGCGCGCGGCCGAGCATCGAGACAATCAACAGCACCAGAATCAGGTCGGGGAACGCCAGGGACACGTCCGCCAGCCAGGTGATCAACTGGTCCAGGCGCCGCCGCGACAGCCCCGCAAGCAAGCCGAGGGAGCTGCCGACGGCCAGGGCAATGCTCGCCGCCGCCACGGACATCCACAGCACCGAGAGGCCGCCGCTGAGCAGCCGCGACAACACGTCATGCCCCAGGAAGTCATACCCGAGCAGCGCCCACCCCGTGGGCGCGCCGTACACCGGCCCGACCATGTCCGTCGAGCCATGGGGCGCCAGCAACGGACCGAACAGCGCCACGGCAATGACCAGCAAGGTGATCAGCGCGCCCTTGCGGGTTTGCGGTTCGGCCAGCCAGTGGGAAATTCGCGTCTTGCTCATGCATCACCTCGGGAGCGCCGCCACCACGGGGTGATGCCCCGGCGGTTGCGCGAAATCAGGGTCACGCGACGGGCCGTGCGCAGCTTGGGCGTGAGCAGCACCGTCAACAGGTCGGCCAACAGGTTGATCAGCACCACCGCCAGGGTGATCACCAGCACGATGGCCTGGATCATCGGCAAGTCGCGCATCTGGATCGCCGCGTTAAGCGCGGTGCCGATGCCGGGGTAACTGAAGATCACTTCGGCCAGCACTGCGCCGCCGATCAGCGTGCGCAAGGTCAGCGCCACGCCCTGGATCGCCGGGACCAGCGCGTTGGGCAAGGTATGCCGCCACACGATCCGCCAATGGGGAATGCCCCGCAGCCGTGCGGCGATCACGTAGTCGGACTCCAGCGCGTCGATCATCGCGGCGCGCACCATGCGCGTGAGGTACGGCAGCGCTGACAGGCTCAGGGCCACAACCGGCAGCGCCAGGAACGGCAACTGGCGCCATAGCGACTGATCCGGGTCGAGGATCGACACCGCCGGCAACCAGTCCATATGCGGCATGGAAAACAGCAGCACCAGGCCGATGGCCAACAGAAAGCCCGGCGTGGCCTTGAGGAAAATCAGCAACGACAGGCTCCAGCGGTCGAGGTGGCTGTCGCGGCGCAGCGCCAGGTACACACCGAGGCCCAGCGCCGCCGGCACCACCACGGCGATCACCCCGGCGAGCAACGCCAGGGTGTAGCCGAAACGCCCCCACAGGATGCTGCCGACCGGCGCGTTGGAATCCAGTGACACCCCGAGGTCGCCACTCAGGGCCGAGCCGAGCCAGCGCAGATATTGCCGCAGGATCGGTTGGTCCAGCCCCAGTTGATGTTGCAGGGTGAGGATGCTTTCCAGTGGCGCGTCGGGGCCGAGGATCACCCGGGCCGGGTCCGATGGCAGCGCCTGGGTGGCGATAAACACCACCAGGCTGATCACCCACGCGGTGAGCAGGCCGTAGCCCAGGCGGCCGATAAACCACGATAACCAGGCCGGCGTTCGCAGGGGTTTAGACATGGTTCAACCACAGCTCGTCAAAGCGCCAGGAGGCGAAGGTGGTCTGTTCCGGCGCAAGGCCGCCGACCCGTACCGAGGCGGCGTCCAGCACATCGTTGAAACCCCAGATCAGCAGGCCACCGCGTTCGTGTTGAATCTGCTGGGCCTCGTGCACCAGGCCTTTGCGCAATTGCACATCCGGCTGGGCCAGGGCCTGGCGATACAGCGCATCGAAACGCTGGTCATGGAAGTTGCTGCGGTTGTAGATCGCCAAGGGCGCGTCGTTGTGCAACGCCGATGCGAGGAAGCCACGGGCCGGGGTCGAACCCGGTGAGAGTTGCCACTGCTCGCGCTGCGGGCCGTTGAATACCGCGCCGTCGACCTGGGTAACGCGAACCTCCGCGCCAGCCTTCTTCGCCTGTTGCGCAAACACCAAAGCGGCATTAACGCCGGCGCCGGACGGGGTCGTCAGTTCCACCCGCAGATCGGTCTGCCCGGCCTGGCGCAGCAGCGAGCGCGCTTGCTCAAGGTCATGGGGGCGCTGCGCAATGTCGTGGTTGTAGGTGGGGTCGTGGGGCGAATACAGGTCATTGGCGATGCGCCCGAAACCGTTGAGGCCCCGGTCCACCAACTCTTGCCGATCAGCCAGCAAGCGAAACGCCTGGCGCACCCGTACGTCGTCAAACGGCGGCTTGGCCAGGTTCAGGTTGAAGCCGGTAAACGAGGTGCTGGGCGACACGCACAGCGACAGGCGCGAGTCGGCCTTGAGCAGCGCGCTGTGCTCGGCCTGCACGCCGCTGGCGACATCGATCTGCCCGGCACGCAATGCGGCCACCCGCGAGACCTGGTCCTTGAATTCGATGATTTCCAGTTCGTCGGCATAAGGCTGGCCGGGTTTGTAGTAATTCTCGAACCGGCTGTAGAGCGAGCGCTGGCCGGGCACGAAGCGCTTGAGTTTGTAGGGGCCGGCCCCCACCGGATTGGTGATGGGGTCGTAGTCGGTGGGCACGATGCCGCCGAAGCTGATCAGGGTTTTATCCAGCGGGAAAAAGCTCTGGCCCTGTTTGAAACGGATTTCGATGGTGCGCTCATCCAGCTTGCGCAGCGCATTGCGGTCGATGGCGCCCACCAGTCCGGCAAACGGCGAGGCAAGTTTCGGATCGGTGAGGCGCAGCAGCGAGAACAGCATGTCGTCGGCGCCGATGGTCTTGCCGTGGTGGAACTCCAGGCCCGGCTTGATGCGGATGGTCCAGGCGCTGGCATCGGCGTTCGGCTCGGCGAACTCGGCCAGGGCCAGGCGGGTACTGACGTCGGTGTTCCATTCCCAGAACTTGCTGTACAGCGCCCAGCCGCGAATGATCCCGCCGCCCACCGGCTTGTGGGCATCGAGGTTGCCGGACTGGTCGCCGTCGATAATGCCGATGCGCAGGCGTCCGCCGGTGGTCGGTGTGGTCGACAACACCGCCGCCGGCGCCGCCCCGCTGTCACAACCACCCAGCAGCAAGCCGCCGCCGATGGCCAGGCTGTTGCCGAGAAACACTCGGCGGGAAAATCCTTCGCTCATCAGCTACGCCTCTTGCTGCTGCACGGCGTTCAGACGCGGCACATCAAAACCATGGTCCAGGTCGAGCAACGGGAACAGCAGGTCTGCCACCCGGTGCGCCTCATCGATCAGCGGGAAACCCGACAGGATGAACGCCGAGGTGCCCTGGGCTTCGTACTCACGGATACGCTCGGCCACTTGTTCGGCGCTGCCCACCAGGTAAGTGCCGGCGGCCGGGCCGAGGATGTTGAAGCCGAACAGGCTCGGGCCGAGCCACACGTTGGGGTAGATCTCCAGCTCGCGAGCCGTGGGCAGGCGGCCGGCGCGAATGGTCTCAACGTTGCGCTGGGTTTGCGGGTCGTCGCTGTGGTAATCCTCGAAGCTCACCCCGGGTGGCAACTGGCGCTCAATGGCATTGCGCGCAGTTTGCAGCGAGGTGCGTTGCAGCAGTTTCTCGGCGTGGGCCCAGGCTTCTTCTTCGGTCTCGCGCACGATGATTTGCAGGCGGGTACCGAAGGTCAGCTCACGGCCGATCTTCGCGGCTTCGGCGGCGACCTTGCGGAACTTGTCCCCCAGCTTCGGCGGCGTATTGGCGAAGCTCAGGTACACGTCCAGCAATTGCACCGAGTGTTCCACCCCTGGCCCCGAGGTGCCGGCGCCCCACAGCGGGATGCCCGGTTTCTGGTACGGCGGATGCCAGCCGCCCAGCGGATGCTTGGCCGCTCCGGGCGCACGCGGTGCGAGCTTGACGTATTGGCCGTCATAACCCCGAGTATCGCCGGCATAGAAGCCCTGGAAGGCGCGCCAGTATTCGAGGCTGAAGGCGTAGCGCTCATCGTGGGGGTAATGCACGCCGAGGGTCGCCAGGCCCGCATCATTGCCATTGACCACGTTGAACAGCAGGCGGCCATTGGAGAATTGGTCGAAGGTCAGGGCCCACTTGGCCAGGACTGCCGGTGACAGCTCGCCCGGGTGTTGCGCCACCAGGAAACGCAGGCGCTGGGTGGCGTCGATCAGCGAGGCGGCCACCGCCAGGCTTTCGTTGGGGCTGGAGCCCAGCAGCGAGCCGTAGAAACCCAGGCGATCACTGGCGACCGCGAGTTGCTTGAGGTGCTGGAAGTCGGTCTTCCAGCGCCCTTCGGGCTCCCAGGGATAAGGGCCGTCGGGGGTGGTGAGGTACCAGAGAATTTTTACCGCCATGGGGCAACATCCTTGAATGGAACCGCCCCTTATAGGAGCCGGCTTACCGGCGATAACGGTGGCACATCCAACAGGAATGTCGCCTGATGCACCGCTATCGCCGGCAAGCCGGCTCCTACAGGGGTCGTGGTGGTTTCAGTCACCGTGATAAGGGTGTGTTCAGTTTTTGCGGTCGATGGCGGGGACCAGGCCCAGCGCCGTGGCTTGCTCAAACAACCCACTCATCTTCCACTGCTGGGTCAACACCCCCGGCCCGTATGCCCGCGAACCGCCCAGGGCATCCGCCAGCAATTGCAGTTGCGCGCCCTCCTCCAGCAACAGGATGAACTCAGCCGTGGCCCGCAACCCCTGCTTGCCCCACACCGTGGAGCCGCCGTTGGCTTCGAGGATCGCCAGGTTGAAGGGGTTTTCCGCGATCTTGTCGAGGATGAAATCCACTTCCTGCTGGCGACGGTCGATGTACACCGGCAGTTCCCGCGCCAACTGGTAACGCTGCACCGGCACGTAATGGAACGGCAGCGTGCGGTGGGTCTGGGCCCAGGCCCCAAGGTACGGCGAGTGCACGTGGGACACGGTGGTCACGTCTGCATGCTGCTGGAACAGCTTGGTGTAGCGCCCCAGGCCGCCCTTGCCCTTGCCGACAATCACGTTGCCGGCAAAGTCGGTGACGGTGGCCTGCAGCGGCTTGCGGTAGTTCCACGGGCCGCCGTAGTTGACCGACACCAGCAGTTCCTGGCCCGGCACGCGCTCAATAAAGCCCACGGTGCCGTTGGCGGTGATGGTGTTGGTTTCGCGGAAGACCGTGAAGGCTTCTTCGGCTTCCAGCAGGACCTTGTCGATAAAGGCCTGCAGTTCCTGGGTGATCGGTTGGGCGTGGACAATGGCAGTCATGGCAGTTTCTCCGGGTTCAGGCGCGGCGCTTGGCCAACAGTTCATGGGCAGCTTGCAGAGGGCGCGGGTCGACCCAGTCGGCGATCGCAAAATCGCGCTCCAGGAAGCCGTGCAGGTACAGGAAGTCTTTCTGGATGCCGAGGAAATCCAGGCGCTCGGCCGACAGGTCCGGCGCCAGGGTGGTATGGAAATCACCGCGATAGGCCTCGGCCACACCGGCACTGCCGGCGCGGGTTTCTTCTTCGAGAATCGCGTTCAGGCCGTCGCGATTGTTCGCGGCCCAGTCAGCCGCGTTCAGGGTTTGTGCGAGGAAACGCACCACCAGGTCAAAGTGGTTGTCCAGCAGGCTCTGGTGGACAGTGATCGGGCGCGGCGTGCCGTTGTTGATGCGGTAGCGCGGCGCGGCGATCAGGTCCAGGTCGATGCCCACCACCAGGCCCAGACGGCGCGCGGCGTCGGCGGCCGAAGCGCCCTTGACGTACACCGCGTCCACTTCGCCGCGCGCCAGGTAATCGAGGCCCGACCACAGGCGTTGCAAACCTTCCTGTGGGTTGGGCGCCTGCTCCTGATCGTGCAGCGCGACCTCCACCAGTTGCACGTCATCAAAGCCCAGGCCGGCCAGGCTCAACGCGCCTTTGTAACCGTGCAGGCTCATGGCCCGGGCGATGCTCCCCGGACGGCTGTCACCCCAGGCCGGCAAGGCCAGGCGCTTGCCTTTCAAATGCTCGGGACGCGTGATGCCGGAGTCCGGGCGGACCAGGATGGTTTGCCATTCCTCGATCCAGGTCAGGCCGATCAAACGGCTCGGCGCGCCGGCGGCACGGGCGGCCAATGCCGGCACATTACCGCCTTCGCGAAACAGCCCCGGCAGCTCGTGATCGTAGTGGTGATGGCCCAGTTGACGGGCCTCCTGCAAGGTCGAGACCGACAGGCCGTCGGCGGCGAATTCGTCGCCCAGCCAACCGAGTTTGTAGGCGATGCCGGAGGCGGTCGGTACCGGGCAGCGGGTAAACCAGATCTGCTCAAGCGCTGGCTTGGGCAGGATCGCGGAAAGGGTCATGGGCAGCTCCATTGAATTGGGCAAGGCAGTCCATGGAGGTATTGCAGAGGCCGTGCCAATTGGCCAAAGCCCCGGTTTGCAGGGCTTTGGCGCAAAGAGTCGAAGTACTGTTGCTGGCCTGTCAGCAGCGCTGCTGCTGGCCCAGCAGTCACCCGTTCGCCACTGCTGCCCCAGCAACACTCCGTTATCGCAGGCCCCGCCAGGGGTGGTTTTCGGCATTGGCGCAGAACTTGCTCAAGGCACCTTCAATGCCCGACATCCAGCGCAATCCCCTGTAGGAGCTGGCGTGCCAGCGATGGTGGTTAACGATGACGTGTACTGACGGGTTTACGCGGTGCACTTGAGTCCATCGCTGGCAAGCCGGCTCCTGCAGAGGGGCTTAAACACACGGGCCAAATCAGGGGAAGAAACTATGAGTACGTTCGAACAGGTACCGGTACGCCAACTGCACAGCGAGGCCGAAGCCATTGCCGCAGCCAAGGAGATCGCCGTGGAGATCGCCGCGATTGCCGCCGACAGCAGCCAGAACGGCCAGTTGCCGTGGCGCCAGGCGCAACTGCTGTCCCAAAGCGGCCTGACCGCCATCGGTGTGCCCAAGGCATTCGGCGGGCTGGGGGCCTCGGTGCAAACCATCGTCGAAACCGTGCGCCTGGTCTCGGTGGCCGATGGTGGTGTGGGCCAGTTGCTGCAGATTCACAACGTGATGCTGCGGGGCATCTTCAACGGCTATCCGGATGCGGTGCGTGATCGCCTGGTGGCCGATGTGCTGGCCGGCAAGCGCTTTGGCAATGCCCTGGCGGAAGTCGGCGGCAAGAACAAGTTCGCCCTCAAGACCCGCGTCGAGCGGCGTGCAGATGGCAAGCTGGTACTCAATGGCAGCAAGTTCTACTCCACCGGTTCCTACCTTGCCGAATGGATCTCCCTGACCGCGGCCTCGGATGACGGCGGCGCCGGCGTGCTACTAAACCGCAACGCACCGGGCCTGACCCTGGTGGATGACTGGGAAGCCTTCGGCCAGAAAAACTCGGTCAGCGGCACGGTGAATTTCGACAATATCGAGCTGGATGAAGACTTCGTTTCGAAGCGCAAGGGCCCGATGAAACGCACCGGCCTGACCTTCCCGCAGATCCTGCATGCGGCGATCGATACCGGGATTGCCTCGGGCGCGCTGACCGCGGCGGTGGAGTACCTCAAGCACAACGCCCGGCCCTGGGTGGAAAGCGGCGTGGACCACGCCAATGAAGAGCCGCACATCATCAAGCAGATCGGTGAATACGCGGTGGCCCTGCGTGCAGCCGAGTCGCTGCTGCGGGATGCGGCGCGGGTGTTCGACGCACATGAGCTGGACCCGGAGAACAAGGAACTGCAGGACGAATTGATCCTGTCGGTGGCCACGGCACGGGCGCATTCGGACAGCGCTTCGTTGAAGATCTCCAGCGATATTTTCTCGTTGCTGGGGGCCAGTTCGTCGCTGAGCAAATGGAACCTCGACCGGTTCTGGCGCAACGCCCGGGTGCATACCACCCACGACCCGATTCGCTGGCGCTTGCACCATGTGGGCAACTACTACCTGAACGGGATTGATCCGGGGGAGTACACGGCGATCCTCAATGCCAAGGAAACCCAGGGCGCTACCACTCGCTAGACCAGCCCAACACATCCCTGTGGCGAGTGAGCTTGGTCCCGCTGGACTGCGCAGCAGGCCCTGTTTTTGGGGTCGCTTCGCAACCCGGCGGGAGCAAGCTCCCTCGCCACAATTTGGGAAGGATCAATAAACCCAATGAGCTTTTCATGATCGAAAGACACCCCCTTCTGCGCAGCCTGGCGATCTACCGTGAAATGCCCTGGCGCTTCGCTCTGGTCGCCGGGCTGTTCGTGGCCATCAACCTCGGCCTGGTCTGGCAACAATGGCTGATCGGCCATGCGGTCAACGATGTCAGCGCCGGTCGCGCAGTGATCCGCCACGCCGACGGCAGCCTCGATGCCAGCCTTGGCTGGCACTGGCTTTGGCTGATGCTCGCCGTGGCCCTGGGCCGTGGCGCGCTGCAATACGCCGCCAGCGTCATGTCCCTGGTGCTCAGCCAGGAACTGCTGACGCGCCTGCGCGAACGCATCCTCGCCCAGGTGCAAAGCCTGCACCTGGGTTATCACTGGCAGCACGGCATGGGCGAGATGATCACCCGCACCACCCGCGATGCCGACAAGGTGCGTGACGCGCTGATCACCTTCTGGCGCCAGGTGGTGGAAACCCCGCTGGTGGTGTTGGCCACCGTGGGCCTGTTGAGCTGGTACAACCCGTGGCTGGGCTTGGTACCGCTGCTGCTGACCGTCACCGGATTGTGGATTTTCGTGCTGCAAACCGAACGCCTGGTTGAACTCGACCGCAGCGTCGGCGCGGCCTACGACCGCGTCAACCAGGACCTCAGTGAAGGCATCGGCGGGGTGCGTGTGATCAAATCCTTTGCCCTTGAGCAGAGCCGTATCCAGGGTTTTTCGGAACAGGTTGCAGTGTTCGCAGGCTTGGCCCGCCAGGCGCTGGCCTATTCCAGTTCACGCATTCCGCTGCCTCAGGCCGTGGTCGCCCTCGGCCATGTGTGGATCCTGGTCTACGGCGCCCACCTGGTGGCGGCCGGTCAGTTGGGCATCGGTGAACTGGTGACCTCGCTGCTGATCGCCACCACCCTGGTATTTCGCATCGAAGGCATTGGCCGGGTGATGCAAACCTTCGCCGATGCCCGGGCCAGTGCCGAACGTATCTGGCAACTGCTGGACGCCCCCGCAGCGATACGCAGCGGCAGCGCCACCCTGCCCGCTTCGCCCCTGGGGTTGCGCCTGGAGCACGTCAGTGTCAGCGCTCCCGGCGGTGGGCGGGACATTCTGCATGACTGCTCGCTGGCCCTGGTGCCCGGCGAAATTGTCGCGTTGGTGGGCGCCACCGGCACCGGGAAAAGCCTGCTGGCCAGCCTGTTGCCACGCCTCACTGATGTGAGCACCGGGCGCGTGCTGCTGGGCCATGACGGCGCTGGCTGGCAAGACATTCGCGAACTTGACCTCGGTGCGTTGCGCCAACGGGTGCACGTGGTGCCGCAAGAGAGCTTCCTGTTCGCCGGCAGCCTCGCCGCCAACCTGCGCCTGAACGCTCCCGACGCCACTGATGAGCAATTGCTTGAAGCCCTGCGCCTCGCCGCAGCGGACGACATCTTGCTGCGCCTGCCCCACGGCCTGGCCACGCCGCTGGGTGATCGTGGCGTGACCTTGTCCGGCGGCCAGCGCCAGCGCCTGTGCCTGGCGCGGGCGCTGCTGGGCCAACCGGACATCCTGTGCCTGGACGACGCCACCAGCGCCCTCGACGCCATCAGCGAACGGCACGTACTGAACAACCTGCGAGAACTGCGCGGTACCACCGTGCTGGTGATCTCCAGCAAGTTGTCGACCATCCTCCTGGCCGACCGGGTGCTGATGCTCGCGGACGGCAAAATCGCCGCCACAGGCACCCACGCCGAACTGCAACACACCAACCCGCACTACCGCGACCTGCTGGGGATCGACCATGGCTAATCCAATCGCCGGCAAAGCCTTGAGCGATATCGAAATTGAAGAAATGCTCGCGAAAAAGGCCCTCGACCGCAGCATGTTCAAACGCTTGCTGCCGCTGCTCAGGCCAATCCGCCGCTCGATTTTCGCGGTGATCGGCATTGAGCTGTTGCTGGTGTTCACGGTGTTTTTGCGACCCTGGTTCGTGCGTGAACTGCTGGACCGTGGCTTGATTCAGCAGGCCGACCACTGGCTGCTGGACGAGCGCCTGGTGCTATGGCTGGGCGTGGGGCTGGCCGCCAGTTGGCTGGTGCGATTCCTGCTGGCCGGGGTCTCGCAGTTTGTTGCCGGTGGCGCGGCGATCCGCGTCCTGAACGCCCTGCGGGTGCAGGTGTTTGCGCATGTCCAGGGCTTGAGCGTCAGCTACTTCGACCAGACCCGTGCCGGGCGGATCATTTCCCGGGTTGACCGCGACGTGGACGCCCTCGAACCCTTGGTGATCCAGGGCCCGCCTGAACTGCTCGGTGCCTTGCTGCGCTGTGGCCTGGCATCGGTGATGTTGTGGCGTATCGACCCGCGTTTCTTCCTCAGCCTGGTGGCCACCGTACCGTTGCTGGTGCTGGCGACCTGGAGTTTCAAGCGGATCTCCCAGCGCAACTGGGCGCGGGTTGCGGAAAACCGCAGCCGTTTTACCGCACACCTGGTGGAAAGCGTCAGCGGCGCGCGGATGCTGCAGCAGTGCGCCCAGGAGACGCCGAACCTGCGGCGTTATCGCGGGCTGTTGGATGACTTCAACCATGCACTGATTCGCGGCAGCTTGCGCTCGGGGTGGTTTGCGCCCTTTACGGCGCTGCTGAGTTCGGCGGGAATCGCCTTGTTATTGCTGGTGGGCGGCTATGGGCTGGCGGCCGGTGAAGTGTCGGTCGGGCAAGTGGCCGAAAGTCTGTTTTACGTGTTCCTATTCTTGGGGCCGTTGCAGGAGCTGTCGGACCTGTTTGAACGCTACGCCACCGGATCGGCGTCGGCGCAGCGGATTTTCCTGTTGCTCGATACCCAGGCGCAGATTACCGACAGCGCTACACCGCGCCATTTGGGCCGAGCGCGGGGTGAGGTGCGGTTCGAGCAGGTGGGTTTCAGTTATGTGCCAAGTGCGCAGGCGCCGGTGATCAATGGGCTGGATTTGCATATTCCTGCGGGTGAGGTGTTGGCGATTGTCGGGCCTTCGGGGCATGGGAAAAGCACGCTGGTGCAGTTGCTCACGCGGTTTTATGAGGTGCAGTCGGGCGTGGTGCGGCTGGACGGGATTGATGTGCGGGAGCTGGCCCAGCATGCGTTGCGGCGCAATGTCGGGGTGGTGTTGCAGGACAATGTGTTGTTCAGCGGGAGCATTCTCGACAACTTGCGGTTGGCGGCGCCGTTGGCGGATGACGCGACCCTGGTCGCGGCGGCCCGGGAGCTGGGCGCCGATGAGGTATTGGAGCGGTTGCCGCATCAGTATCACACCGAGGTTGGGCCTTTGGGGGCGCATTTGAGTCATGGGCAGCGGCAGCTCGTTTGCCTGGTGCGGGCGTATCTGGCGGACCCGGCGGTGCTGGTGCTGGATGAGGCGACTTCGGCGGTGGACATTCACACGGAGCGGCGGATTCAACGGGCGTTGCGCAGGCTGTGTCTGGGGCGTACGGCGATCATCATTGCCCATCGGCTGGCGACGATCCGGGATGCGGACCGGATTGCTGTGGTTCGGCATGGGCAGGTCGTTGAGCTTGGGGCGCATGATGCGTTGATTGATCGTGGGGGGGCTTATGCGGCGTTGTATCAGACGTATTTGCGCAGTGCACGGGTGGGGGATTTGGTGGCTGGGTGATTGGGGGTATATCCGTTTTTGGGTGATGGCTGAGATTGGTTCCGCTCTTACAGCGGCTCACTTTTGAACAGCGCAAAAGTAAGCAAAACGCTCTTGCCCCACCACTCGGCAC
The DNA here is from genome assembly GCF_013385695.1 of Pseudomonas sp. D8002. Lineage (NCBI taxonomy): Bacteria > Pseudomonadati > Pseudomonadota > Gammaproteobacteria > Pseudomonadales > Pseudomonadaceae > Pseudomonas > Pseudomonas sp. D8002. Next base: position 57 of record NZ_JACAPM010000039.1, on the reverse strand, counting down.
CTCGCCTAGGCTCGGTGTGCCCTCACTCCGGCTTTGGACCGTGGGCCGCCGTCATGG
>NZ_JACAPM010000038.1:0-145542 GCF_013385695.1 Pseudomonas sp. D8002 | reverse complement strand
GTGGTTGCCCGTTCAAGCCTATATTTGACGACTCTACTTTGCAGAAGTGCAGAACATTGTTGCCAGTGTTGTTGCTGATAATTCCCCCGCGAGTTCCCTGGGAGAAGTCTATGCAAAAGCCGCCAGTGAAGGACTCAAAGTTATTACTCGTGGCTCTTGGGCGATAACAGTTGGTAGCGACCATGCCGTGAACGACAATATTTCGAAGGTCACAGGTTTCTATCCAGATATTCGAGCAGTACTTGGATCCAGTGGGGTCCAATGCGTACTGGCGACCGCCGAGCAAACCGATCAACTGCCCATCTAGGGTGCAGTTTTTAAGCCCTACATCGTCAACCGATCCATCAGCAGTCGGATCGATGATAATCGCAGAGTAGCCGCCCGTGAATTTGATGCCCGAGATCACAATATTCTTGGCGTTAACTACTCTGAAAAATGCCTGCTTGGTAGTGTTGCCCCAGATTAATTCCGAGCCCGCACCTTCTCCTGTAACGTTCTGACCGGTGCCTAGCGTCACGGCGGAGGTCCGATTCGGCTCCCGCCCTTCCGGGTAGACAGCGGCCGGTCCAATCGGCGCTACCTTGTATCGGCCAGACGGAATATGTACAGGGAGTCCAGTGCTGAAGCAAGCCAGGTACCCGGCGGTATCGTCAGTGATTCCGTCGCCCTTGCAGCCGAACTGTTTAAGGGTATAAGGCGTAGTTTGGCAAAGCTTCCAACGGTAAGTGCCGTTGTCACCAACGATCACGCTTCCTTTATTGTCCGGTGTAGTGACATCGTCGGGATCCCTGCGATAGACACCTCCACCTCCATCTCCAGGCACGTAATATCCAAGCACATAAACCGCGTCACTCGCCGTAACGAGTGCCTTAAGTGCTGAGATATTGTCGACGACCTGACTGGTGATACCCGCTTCGTTAATGTTTTCTAGCATTTCCTTTGCTCCTTGATGATGGGGTTTTGCTTGTTTACGATGTTCGAAATCTAGCGTTTCCGGCATGTTTCTACGATCGTTTTGGGTAATCGATACCATGGGCGGCGATGATCCGCTCGAAGGCCTTGTTGCCGATCGCCAGCCTGCCGCAGCACTGGCGCCGGGTGATGCCCAGTTCCAGGAAGGCGCGAATCCGCTCGGCGTACTTCGCGTCGCGGGCCTGAACCTGTTCGCTTCGAACTGCGCCGTTGGCGCCGCCCCGGGTTGGCTTCTTGAAGGCGATGCCGTACTCCTTCGCGAAGCTGTAGAGGGTGCGCCGGCTCAGGCCCAAGGCAACCGATGCCTCCGTTTGCGTGTGCGTGGCTCCCAGTTCCCGAATACGCTCGGCAAGCTCGTCGCGTTCCTGCTGGCGTATATCTTTTGAGTGCAGGGGGCAGGGGAGTCGCCTCAACCCGCCGTCGAACAAATGGCTTCAGCGCTGGCGGCATCTGGTTGCTGTAGGTGATGGGTTTGGGCTTATACCCGATGGGCGCCGCTTCTTCGATCTGGCCGCCGCCGGCCAGAAACCGGGCGACCTGGGCCGCCAGTTCATCCGAGGCCGGGCGTAGTGCCTCGACCAGGCTGAGGTAGTTGCTGATCATGAGGGCCTCACTTAATGCGGATTGAACTGTCGCCGCGCTCCAGGTGAGCCCAGGCTGGTTCGGGTAAAAGTTCGTGCTCCGCATCCTCACCGGCCGCCATACGCTTTGTTACGGCTGCGTTGTGATCTCGGATTTCCTTGAGCTTGGTCGCGATAGCACGCTTGTCGGGAGAGAACACGGTTTTGGTGTCGATGAAGTCATCCGGGATATCGTCTTCTTTATCGACGATGACCTTTTCGGGCGCCAAAGCCAGAGTGATCGTGAACAACGGTCGCCTGATCGTCTTGATGTCGGAGGCCTCCATGTTATTGCGCAAGTACTCGTCGAGCTTGCCTACGGTATTCTTCCGGATGCGCTTGAGCTCATTCAGCCGGTCGACTTCTTTGTCTATTGCGTCGATGTCGCCTTGGATGTTCCGACTCAGCATGACGACGCTCTCAGCCTTATCGCCGAACTCGCCCTGGATCTCCTCCATGGCGTACTGCAGAGCCTCCTTCAACCCCTCGTCGTCGGTGTCAGCCATTGCTTGAAGTTCGGCCAGCTTGCCGGTGAGTGTGTAGAGCTGGGTCATGCTGCAGCCTCCTTATCGGCATCGGTGATTCGCTTCCATTCCAGCGAGATACGCTCGGCGCCCTTGGTGTCCTTGCGCAGAGTGAGTTTGCGTACCGCAACGTCATGGATCTTTTTCAGCTCTTGGGGGGACTGGGCTCCGGCCATCGTGTCGATAACCGATTTGATGTAGTCCAGGCGCTCCTGCTGCTGGCGAGCCCTCTCGGCCTCCTGGTCTTCGGCGTGTTCAATCAGCTCTTCGTCCTTCAGTTGATTGACGTACTCCGCGTCGTCAAACATCCCCAGGAACACGTCGGCGCTGAAGCCGAGCATAGATAGCGATTTCTTGATGGCATCGGTCAGCGATTCTTCGGCGCCTCGCCATCGGTTGTCGTACCGAACTTCGATTTGTAGAGGTAGCGAGTGCAGCCGTACTGCTCGATCTCGCCGCGCTTGCCGTCCAGCTCGAACCAGAAGCGAATCTTGATGGTGTGGTTGAGCTCTCGACCCAGTACGAGGCGTTTGTCGCCTTCGCCGCTAGCCATTTCTGAGCCTGCGTCGAAGCGCTCCTCCATGACTGACCACCCAAACCCGATGCCGACAGGCCCGAATATCTCCGTGGCTTTCATGATCATCGCCGTGCCGTTCAGGCTGGTGATCTTCTGTCCGCCAACCTCGGCAGCTTTGGTGTAGCGGGTGTCGGTCGTGCTGACCTTTTCCCAGATCTGCATGTTTGTCGACATGGGGAATCCTTGCCGCGATGCTCGCAGCGATTGAAGGTGTTGGTTATTGGGTGATTCGGTCAGCGAGGGCGCTGAGCAACATCAGGAAGGTGCAGACGGAGAGGGCAGAGAAAGAGCCGCGCCAGATCAGTAGGCGCCTGGTGCGCTGGCGGGTGGTCACGGCCGAACCCTCACCGCGATCCGCCCGCCCTTCATGGTTGCTGTAAGGCGCTTCGGCAGGGTGGCCACGGCACGCTCACGCGGCTGGCCGATCACTTCATTGAAGGGGAGGCCGAAGCCCAGCATGATCAGCTTGGCCTCCACGTCGTCGAGCTGCTCGTCGATTAGCGATTTAACCGGTGCGGTGGTCATGCGTCCTCCTTGCGCTGCGTGGTGATCTTCAGCAGCCGCTGGCAGTAATGGTTGAACTCCTCGACGGTGATTGCGTCGCCAGTGAGCATGTTGGTGATCATCCGCACCACGACGGCTTGGGCGCCTGGTTCACTGCTGGGATGCTCCAGGGCCTCCAGCGCCTCATCGATCAGGATGTGAGGGCTCATAGGTCTGCATCCACATCGTCTTCGCGCTCTTCCCGTTCCGCCGCTACAGCGTCCTCGGCATAGGGCCTCAGCAGCGCCACAGCGATCTTCTCGACCGCCTCAATCGGACGCTGCTGGCCCAGCAAGTCGGCAGCGTGGGCGCGGGCATCGCTCTGGCTGCCGAGCATTGCCGACAGCAGCAGGCGGGCAAACGAATCGCGCTGGTCCAGGCCGTCGATCTGGCGCTGGTTCAGATGGCCTTGCAGGACAGTGCAGAACCGGTCGAACGTCACCACCTGCGGCTGGCCGTAGCGGCGCTTCCACTTGATGTCGACGCCGCACACCAGGCGCTCCGCCGAATGCTCAAGCCAGTCCGTCACCTCGTCGCTCTCGCTGACCTCTGGAGGCAACTGAGCGTCGTAACGCTCCTGGCATATCTTCAATGCTGCGTTCATGGTCGCCTCCGAGGCGGCTGGGTGGGTTAGTCGGTGTAAGCGACGTATTTGAAGTGGCCGTCTTTGAATCCCGGCATAAATAGGTCTGTCGGGCACCTGACCGGTAAGGTTGTTGGTAGTGGGTGGGGAGGTGTCTATGCGGGGGAAAACTGGAAAATCGTCAATCAATAGCGCTATGATAAATTTCAGTTTTTTCAGGGAGATCAATGATGTTTTTAAAGCGAATTACTGCAGCGCTTCTGCTATTGAGCGTTTCCTCGGTCGCAAGTACCTTGGCAAGCGCAGCAGAGGACGACACCGAAAACGCCGTCAATTTGCTGGCCATTGAAAGCCTTTGCGTCAAGGCCAATCCAGATTCGAATAGCAGCGTTGAGAACGCTTTAAATAGCGATCCGGAGACGACCGAGTCGCTTAGAGCAGAAGTTCGCCGAGTCAAAGCTGATCCAGCTTCCAAAGCAAAAATCCAATCGTTGGCGTTCAATATGAGCAACTCTGTCGTCGTATCTAAGCTTCCAGATATGTGCTCGTACTACCTCCCCAAGAAGTGAGAACGCATACCTTATGCTAGGTGTCTCGCACCTGCGGGGTTGGCGTCCGACATCGTTGGAAGGCTCTCATCGCACAGTCAGCCTAAGCTGACCGCAACCGGCGCCGGGTGCCGCCCACCGTTACCGGCGCTGCGGGCATCGATCTCGACCCAGAGATCATTGACGATTGGCGGCCTCCATTGCTTGGGGTTAGGCGGTTGCTTTGGCTGCGATTAGCCGCTTGGCCTCAATCTCTTCGTCGAATGACAGGAGGTGAGGCGCTACTAGGTAAAGGTTGAGCAATCGTTCGCTTTCATCCGTTGACCATGTCTGGTCGGCTAAGCGTTCTTCGTCGCACTTGGCATAAGCCAAAAGAGCCGATTCGATAACTCCACTCATTGTTCTGCGCTGGATGCGACCCATTACATCGAGCATGTACTTAGCGCGGGGGCTGATTCGAACGCCGATTTGGGCGCTCCTGGTTTTTACGCCAACCTTCTTGGCCATGATTTTCTCCGTTCGTTGGTTCACCTGTATTCGTCAACACTCATGCCTCCCGCTGGTTGCCGATGGGCGCGGGGGAGGAGTGCTGACGGGTAGAGGTGGGAATCCGAAAAATCGGATTGATATGAGAGGACAGGGAGTCCTCAATGCATTGCTGTAGGAATGGTGGAGCTGAGGCCCTGTTCAGAGCGGTCAGCCACCACTAGGGGAGGTGCGATTACTGGTGAATGCTGGTCTTGCTGATGGCAATCCAAGAAATAGCGAATATGCCAGCAACAAATATCACCGGACTGCCGAAAACTTTGTAGTAAAGCCAAAAATCAAATGGCGTGGAAAAAGCGACCGCAACGCTCAACACTGCCATAGTTGCGAGAAGCAACGCCAGTGAAAGTGCACACATGCGCCATTGTGGTTTTGACAGATTTAAACGTTTTCCGAAAATGCATTGAAGTAGATTGAGCTTGAATCCGGCTTCAGCGATAACTACTACCAGAGCTAATGATCCGTACAAAATTGTAGGCTTAATCAATATGACGAATGAGCTCGGCAGTAGGAGTTTTCCAAGCAGTACACCAAATACCAAACCGAAAATTTGGAACAATAGAAACGCGCGCCACAAAAGCGCAAAGGACAGCCTCAGCCAATTTTTTGTCACACTCATTCTACGAGACCTTAAGGTGTTCATCATGTAGCGGCGGTATGCCGTTTCACGTTTAGGATTTCAGTTCTAAGCTACTAGATTGTATTGGCTCCATAAAGTACGAAAATTTTGTCATGCAGGTGACCGGGCATTTAACGACAGGCTATCGTGGCGCTGGTTGTTCAGATAACTGCCGTCATGGTCTTGGAGCCGTCGCCGTGTTCCGTGGTGAACGTCAGCGGAGCCGGCCGTCCATTACGGCGGATCAATGCGTTCGCCTGTGCAAAAACAGAGTATGGCTCGCCAGCTCCATCAGGCAGCAACGTGTTGCACGTCAAATTCGAGCAGTCTTCACCGTTCGGGCCTTCGCCATCGTGACCAATGGAAAAGCTCGCCATCATCGCGATGCCGTGTTCCTTACAGATCGCAATGACCTGCCGCATGAGCGGGCTGATCTGAGCGTCGTAAATCTGTTCTTTGTTCATGGTCATGCTCCGGTTATTTTCCCGATGCCCACCGCTCTGGATGGGCATCAGTGAAAAGGTCCGTCAGCCTTCGCAGCCCATCTGGTAGTTGCTTGCATGCTCGGCGCTGCAAAACGACAACTCTCGAGTGCGAAGCACCTGCCGATTGGTGTATGGGTCGCGAGTGCGGTCGTGAATGTTGCGGCGCACCACCTTTTCGGCTGGCTTGCCGCAGTACGTGCACTTCGTTTGTGTTGCTGCTGCATCGGTCATCGTGTTGCCCTCCGTTGATTTCCAATGCCGCCTCATAGAAGCGGCATCAGTAAATCTGTGGGTGTCTCTCGCGCCGCTTACCAGGTCATTCGCCAGTTCGGTCAACACCTCGTCACTAGAATCACTCACCTGGCGCTCAGTACCAGCTAATTGCTACTCTGCCGATATGGTCAGGGATCGGGGTTCCACATGGATGGCGATAAGCTCGAGCGATTGAAGCTCATAAGAAAATCCGGCGAGGGTGAGACTGCGCCGCACATGTCTCGGGATGGATTCAGCGAAGAGTCTGAGCAATATTTCTCTGATCGCGCTGCCAGCAAGCGCAAGGAAATCGAAGAAGGTGTAGTCCGGTCGTTGGCATATAAGGCTGACTATGAGCTTGATGACCTAACCAGAGACCTTCGCTTGGAGTTTGCGCGACTCAACAAAATTATCGAACTTCGAGAAGTCGCAAAGCAAAAGGGCACGAAGCAGAGTCGTAAGGCCGCTCGATCGGCGATCAAAGAGGCAAAAAAAGCCAGCAAGACAGCTAAAAAACCGAAGTTAGCTTCACCACCAAAGCAAACGAAGCCTTCAATCAAGGATTCAGAGTCGAAATGGGTCCGAAAGGTCTGTTGGCGGTGTGATAGCAAGTTTTCAATTCATATCCAATGGCAACAACCGCCTACGCTTTGCCCGGCGTGCACCAAAGACATAGACGAAACTCATCTGAGCTCCGCTCCGCATCGATCCATGCCTAAAGGATGGGTTCAGATCGTTAGCGGTGGAGCGCCGGGCATGGGTAAGCGTCGATAGCCGCTATTCAGTTGGCTTCCGAAAGCGCCCGATTCAGGCGCTGACGTGAAATGTTCTGCTGGTCGGTTTCCCGCTACTGGCGTCAGTCGCCGACCTGATTCAATTGTTCTTCCAGCCGCGGGCCTTTCGGCTTGTTCTCCCGCTGGATAACTGTTCTTGGCGCTTTACGCTGCACGCCCGGGTCAGTTGCCAACCCTCTGAGCCTGATCCGCCAAGAGATCAATCACGTTCGGCAGAGCCTGGACGTGATGGATGCGTCGGTGAAGGCAGCCTGAATTTCAGACACAAAAAAGCCGACGTACGAGGTCGGCGTCTTCAACAGCTTTAGGGGATGCTTTCCTTGGGCCTGATGGTGGGTGGTACGAAATCACCAACATCGCAAGCAATACCGCGCTTTCCATCACGCCAAACTATCGAAGCGCCACCAACGCGCCGGCGTTTATGCGCTGACACCAGTGCAGGGGTATACAAAGGATCTGGCCGACCAAGCCCGGGCGATGATTCAGCAATGGGGCGCAACACTTGCCGGCCTGGGTTCGGTGTCCACGGAAAACATCGTGCCCGTGGCGAAAGGCGGCACCGGGGGCAGCACACAGGCCGCAGCACGCAACGGCCTCGGCTTGGGGTCTGCCGCAGTTGCTGCGCTGCTTGGCCCTGTTTCGCAGGTCGGCGGCGTGCCGACTGGCGCCGTGTTTGAGTCTGGGTCGAACGCAAACGGCACCTACGTGAAGTTTGCCGACGGCACGATGATCTGCCAGCGCCTGGTGACGACCCTCGTTGATATGACGGCCAACCAGCTGAAGGACTTCGGCAACATGCAAATTGCTGCTCAGTTCGCAAGTTCGGCGTTCTCGGTAGTTGCGACCGGCATTCCAACGTCGACGTTTGATACTTACGGGTTTACGACCTCCTACTCCGTGAACTCCAACACAGTCAGGATCGTTTACAGAAACGGCGCAACACCGCAGACGATCGGCACCACACAAATTCTCTGCATCGGACGGTGGTTCTAATGAAGATCAAGTTGTCACCCTATGCCCCGATTGACCCGAGCGAAGCGCTGACGATTGTGCGGCGCGGGGATGTGCTCACCATCGACGGCGAGCGCTTCGATTTCAGCGCACTCCCAGAAGGCGCCACGCTCCCGGCTGAGGCGGTGAAGTGCGATGTCCTGGCCAGCGATGTGACGCGCATCAACGGGCAATTGGTCCTGACCCTGATGTTCCCGTGCAGCCCGGAGGCATCTGTCTCGGCACGGTTCCCCGCGGACATCATCGATCCACCTGACGGAAAAGTGAGCCTGCCAGCATGAGCAATATCGACTTCAGCAAGATGATCACCGCCGAACAGCGCCAGACTGAGCAGTTGCAAGCAGACCTCGACACCGCGCTGTCATTGCGCCGTGCGGCCTACCTGTCCGAATCCGACCCGCTGCGCTTGGATGCTGACTACGACGCGCTGAGCCAGGGCCGCGAACCGGACTATGCCGCCTGGCTTGCGTCCGTCGCCGCCATCAAAGCCCGGTACCCGCTGCCGGTCACGGTCGAGCCCGTCGCGGGCTGATCCGCAATCGAACACCGATGCCGCCTTGAGCGGTTTTTTATTGCCTGGAGAAAAGCATGCCGATCACTGAGCAGCAGCTGCTGCAGATCCTCCCGAACGCCGGCCGCCAATGCCGCCACCACCCAGGCACGGACCGAGCAAGACAAGCGCCTAGTCATCGAGCAGCAACTGGCCGCCGCCGACCAACACCACACCAAGGAATTATCCGATGCCCAGCGCAACCAGGCTCTGCTGCGTGACCGTCTTGCTACTGCTGATGTGCGGCTGTCAGTCCTTCTCGACGCCACGGATTCAGCCAGTGGCTGCAACGTGCCTGCCCCCCCCCGGCGCCGTCGGCGTGGTTCATGCAATCCGTCGAGCCCAACTTGACCCAGCGCATGCTCAACGAATTATCACCATCACCGACGACGGGGATAACGCCGTGATCGCGCTGCGGGCATGCCAGGCATACGCAAAGAAAGTATCAATGCGGAAGTAAATAAGCCCGGTTACCTTACCCGATGGCCGTCACTGCAAATTCCGCCAATCCTGTCCAGGTGAATAACCCTGGTACTGGGGATGAAAAGTTGGCCGGCGCCGATGTTGAATTAGCTCGTTGCGTATGTATACTCCCGCAACATTTTGGGGGGGTGGCATTTTGGTATTGTCGCGGCGTGGCTTTATGAAAGCAGGCACAGCATTGATGGCGCTTTCCACGCCAGCAGCGCAAGCCATTGGGGCTTCTGCAAAAGGAGGCTGGAGTGCATCGCCGGAGTCCTATTCAAGTCTATTGAAACTGGGAGCGTTGGTGCCCTCCATGCTTTCTCGGGTGAGGGCTAATGCCTCACCGACTTCAGCTGTTTGCGTGCTGGGCGATTCGATAAGCCATGGTGCATTCGCCGGTGATCTATATCGTAATAGCTGGGTAAACATATTCAAAAGAATGATCAATGCTGAATTTGAAGTGTCTGGCTACGGTTTTGTACCGTTGCTGGAGTTGGGGGCGGGTGATACATTTTCACAAGATATACATGATGTTTTATTGACGAGCATAAATGGTGAGTCAATCCACTGGATTCCACATAATGGATCTAACGGCGAGTATGTTCCTCAGGGTCTTTCTTGGAGATCTACTTTAGTAGGGAATATTATCTCTACGAAAATTCCTACATTTCAAAGAGTCGTTTTGGTCTGGTATATTGGCATGCCTGGCGGCGGGACTTTTGATGTTAAGGTGAATGGCGAAGTAGTTGCTGCTGTAGACACTGATGCAAGTGTCCGTCAGCCCTTTAATTATATTGCTGTACAGGCTTTAGACGACGGATCCGGCTCATGCAAAGTGGAGTGCATTACGACCTCAGCAGGAATAGTTGAGCTATGTGGTTTTAGTTATGTGGCAAAAGAAGGCGAACTAGTTGTCAATAATTTCTCAAATTCCGGTAGGCGATTGCGTTGGCTTGATGAGAATGCCATTGCCAGATTGATGAGCGGAAGCGCGATGTTCATCTGCGCGCTCGGATATAATGATAGTGGAGAAAACTCAAAAAAAGGAACATATTATGCGGAATTTAAAAAAAGAATAGATTGGATTGTAAAGTATTCAATTGCATATGATGTTCCAGTTATCGTGCCTGACTTTGTTTGGAATAAGCCTGGCAATGATGTTACGAGGCGCCAATTGCAACGGCTGGCCAAACAAACTAATGGGGTATATATTCCATTTCCGGACATGTTTAACAAGTTTGGAGAGTTTTCAAGTGATAAGTATAGGATACATGATTTAAAGATGTTTTCTGATGGCGCGCATCCTGGCGTTCTGGGTCACCAGTACATCGCAGAGGTTGTATCCAAGTGCCTCGGACTAACGTGCGGCTCGAAGAAAATTGCACTTCAGCAGTATGATTGGTGGATGCCTATTGCACTAAGTGCAACAGGGATAACTAACGCTGGTACTAATTCAGATACGGTAACAGCTGTAAGAAATTCCGGAAAAAACAGAGCGGATCTGCGCGTGTACGTGAACGGTATAACTGGTGCAACTACTCGTGGAATGTGGGCCTCATGGCCTGTACGCGCAGGAATTCGACAATCATTTGCCCTGCCTTCAATTCCACTGCAACAAAAAACTGATGGCACCTCCAGGGGGACGTTCACCATTCTGGCTGGAGGAGAGAGCACTGCAAATCCCAATGCCTACAATGATATATCGCAGCACTTCATGTTCACATCATTCCCGACAGTTGACTGAGGCTCGGATCAAAATGGATTTGTTCGTTCGGCAGGGACGCCGGAGAGGGGAACCACTGTAGGAATATACAACGCTAAGTTATTGATTCTTATAAGGTGAAATAGCGTATTTGGATGGCGCTGAAGAGCAGTATTTTCCTTTACAGATCATATGCTTGCGCGTGTTCCGGGGTCACCTTGACATGGTGGGGGTCGTTGGTTCGAGTCCAATCGCGCCTTCCAAACAAAATCCGCTCTGCTGGGCGGTCTAGAAGGGCTCACCGAAAGGTGGGCCCTTTTTTGTTGCCTGCGATTTGCAAGGCTCTCATCTCAGCGCGCCATTCGGCGCCGACCTCCACGCATTTGATCATCTTTCCGTCGCCCCCTCCTGATAGTGCTTCGCAAGTCTTTCGCCTGAACGTCCTGGGGATTCCGTTCGGCAACGTTAGGACTTTTCCGAGGTTAAAGATGGCGTCGTACTACTACTCTTCCTGTGTTGTTCCGAAGGATCGATAGGCCTGCCCCGATTCGTCATAAATAACTACAGAGAGCTGCCCCATGCTTCAACTCGACTTCTATTCAACGCTGGTCGCCGCCTCCCTGGTGCTTTTACTTGGGCGCGGGCTGGTCGCTCGAGTCGGTTTCCTGCGCACTTACAATATTCCGGAGCCGGTGGCCGGCGGTTTAGTGGTGGCGGTGCTGCTCCTGGTCCTGCGTATGCTCGCTGGCATTGAGGTCCGGTTTGATTCGTCGCTGCAGACGCCACTGATGTTGGCTTTCTTTGCCACCATTGGTTTGAATGCGGATTTCGCCAGTCTGAAGAAAGGCGGGCGGGTGCTGGGGATTTTCCTGCTGGTGGTGACGGCGCTCCTGGTGGTCCAGAACGCGATGGGGATTGCGCTGGCCAAGGCGCTGGGGCTCGATCCATTGATGGGGTTGTTGGCGGGCTCCATTACGCTGTCGGGTGGGCACGGGACCGGCGCGGCCTGGGGCGCGGTGTTCAGCGAGAAGTATGGCGTGGCGTCGGCGTCCGAACTGGCCATTGCTTCCGCGACCTTTGGCCTGGTGCTCGGCGGCCTGATTGGCGGCCCGGTCGCTCGCCTGCTGATCAAGCGCGTCCAGACGCCCGCCCTGGCGCCGGTACAACCGCGAGGGCCAAAAGGGTTCGAGCAGCCGAATCAAGAGCGCATGATCACCTCCTTCTCCTTTATCGAGACCCTGGCGCTGCTCGCCATCAGCCTGCAAGTGGGCACGTTCCTCAGCGGTTTTATCCAGGGCACGGCCTTTGAGCTGCCGACGTTTGTGTGTGTCTTGTTTGTCGGTGTGGTGTTGCGTAATGGCCTGTCGGCGCTGGGCTGGCACCAGGTATTCGAGCGCGAAGTCTCGGTGCTAGGGAATGTCAGCCTGTCGTTGTTTCTGGCGATTGCATTGATGTCGCTCAAGCTCTGGGACCTCGCCGCGCTGGCCCTGCCGATTTTCATCCTGCTGGCTGCGCAGGCGTTGATGATGGCGCTGTTTGCGATTTTCGTGACGTTCCGGGTGATGGGGAGCAACTATGACGCGGCGGTCCTGGCGGCGGGGCACTGCGGTTTCGGGCTCGGTGCCACGCCAACTGCCATTGCGAACATGCAGGCGGTGACCCAGCGTTTCGGGCCATCGCAGATTGCATTTCTGGTGGTGCCGATGGTGGGCGCCTTTTTCATCGATATCACCAATGCGATCGTGATCAAGTTGTACCTGGCGCTGCCGTTCCTGGGCGTCGCGGGATAAACGCGGTTTACCGGATTTGCCGTTTAATGACTCGCCAGGTCCTGCTTGCCCAGGACCTCGTCAATCACCCCAAGCTGCCAGGTGAAATACGGATTGAACGTCAACCGCGCGTGCATCTTGCCCGGCTCACGGTAGCCCCAGTCCGAATACCACACGTCGGCCCCTTGTTCGCAGGCGCGGGTAGCGTCGTCCGTCTGGCCGTTCCAGCAAAACCGCAGGCTGCCCTGTTCGCCATACAGAGCGTTGTCGGGTGAGAACAGCAACCCCATGTGGGAGAACTGGCTGATCCTTAACTCCGGCAGGTAGTCGGTACGCGCTTTTACACGGCGGGTATCCCAGGCGCTCTCTGGCAATGTGCCGTACCAGGCGAGGCGGCTATGGGGGTTGCTGAAGCGTTGCTGGAAGGTCTCCAGCACGTAGTGCGTATCGAGTACTGAGTCGTGGGCTGCGACGGCAATGAATACCGGCTTGTCATAGGGGCGCCGCTCCAGGTCCTGGCGGGCTAGCCGGCTGCTGCGGTAGAACTGGGCAAAACCGTTGGTGGGCACTGTCATGTAGCGCACCAGGCTCTGTTGTGGCCGGCTGGCGTCTGGCGCCAGCAGCCAGGGGCGCGCCCAACTGATCAGGGGTGTCAGCCAGTCGTAGGTCATGCTGGACTGGAACGCGGGAGAGAACAGCAGCAGCCCCGCGACGTCGTCGTGTTTGTAGGCGTAGTCGAGTACCAGGTTGGCGCCGGTGGAAAAGCCGCCGAGGTAGATTTCTCCCACCTCTGCGCGAAGGATCGCAGCCTGTTCGTCCACCACCCGGCGCCAGTCTTCCATGCGCACCTGCAGCATGTCGGCCGGTTGCGTGCCGTGGCCGGGCAGCAGCACGGTCCTGACCAGAAAGCCGCGGGCGGCCAGTGCGCTGCCGATATCGTGGAAAGACCAGGGTGAGTCACCCAGGCCATGCACGAGAATGATCCCGCGCTTGGGGGCACCCGCCGGGCGCCATTCCTGCGGGGCGTTCCAGTTGAGTTCGGCATCCTTGTCGATGCCCTGGAAGTCACGATGGTCCCGCAGCCATTGCAAGGTAGCGGCGCGATACGCTTCGAATGACTTCTGGCCAAGCGGCATGCCCGGTTCTGCCAGGGCTGTCGTGCAGAGCAATAGGGCGAGCATGCCGCAAGCAACGCTTCGGAGCGTTCTGCGCATCGATGGACGGGGCTGCATACAGGTGTGGTTGTTCAAGGCAGGTTCTCAACGGAGCGTAACCGTAAGGTCATGCACGATAATGACCTGCCTTGTATCACCGAAAGTGCGAAACAATAGCAAGACGTTTCCGATGATCTCAGAAACGATCCAGCCGGTAGGGCCCAAGTGCCGGCAGCCCGTTGGACGCGGCCGCAGGCGATACCAGCCGTGCAATCAACTCCGCCGTCACCGCAGCCTGCGTCAGGCCCAGATGCTGATGCCCAAAGGCAAGCAGCACCTTGCCCTTGCACACCTTGTCGATAATCGGCAGCGAGTCCGGCAGGGAAGGGCGAAACCCCATCCACGGCGTCGCGTCCTCGGCACTCAAGTCACGACGAAACAGCCCCTGGCTCAGTCGATGCAACTGCCACGCGCGCTCCATGTTCGGTGGGCGATCAAGGCCGGCGAACTCCACGGTACCTGCCAGCCGCAATCCGCCGTCCATGGGCGTCATGATGAACTTGCGCTCCAATGACGTGACCGCAAACGGCAACCGTCCATGCTCATGGGGCAACATCAGGTGATAGCCGCGCTCTGTATCCAGCGGGACCTTTTTGCCAGTCAGTGCGCCGGTCAGGCTGGCTGAGTGCGCACCGCATGCGATCAACACCTGGCGCGCGGCCACGGTGCCTTGGTCGGTCCGCAATGAAACACCGTGCTCGTCCAGCTTCCCGCCCACGACCTGGCGCTTGAGAAATTGCACCCCGCTGGCCTTGGCCGCTTCCATCAGCTCGCAAACCACCCCATAGGGATCGAGAAAATGCCCGGTGCGAGGAAAGAACAACCCGCCCTGAATCCCTTTGCTGAGTTGTGGCGCCGCGTCCTGCACCCCGCTGGCGTGCCAGTGGTCCACCGGCACTTCCTGCTGACTCATGCGTGCCTGCAATGCATCAATGGCCTGTCGCGACTCGGCGCGCTCGAAGACCAGCAACGAGCCGTCTTCGCGCATCAGGTGCGGGCGCTCGATGCTGCCCAGCAGCCGGTGCCAGGCGCCCAGGCTGCCTTCATTGAGCGCGCGGATCCCGGCGACGGTGCGCTGGAAGGGCGCCGGGCGCAGGTTCAGCAGCAGCCGGGTAAACCACGGCAGTGCACGCGGCAGGTATTTCCAGTCCAGGCGTAGCGGGCCCATCGGGTCCATGAGCATGGCGGGCAAACGCGTCAGGATCGACGCATCCGCGATGGGGAACACTTGCTCGGTCGCCAGGTGGCCGGCATTGCCGAACGAGGCGCCGTGGCCGGGTTCCTGCTGATCGATGATGACCACCCGCCGGCCCTGGCGCGCCAGTTGCAGCGCGCAGGCGACGCCGATGATGCCGGCGCCCACTACGGCGACGTCTGGCATGACGTTATCGGACATGTTCTAGGCTTCCCTCTGACCGTCGAGCAAGCGCCGCAGCAGCAATGGGTTGCCGTGTTGCAGGGCCGTCGGCAGCAAGCTATCCGGGAAATCCTGGTAGCACACCGGCCGCAGGAATCGCAGGATCGCGGCGGTGCCCACCGAGGTGGTGCGTGAGTCCGAGGTGGCCGGGAATGGTCCTCCGTGCACCATCGCATCACACACTTCAACGCCGGTCGGCCAGCCGTTGACCAGCAGGCGGCCGGCCTTGCGTTCCAGGGTCGGCAGCAGCGCGCGGGCAGTTGCCAGGTCGTCGTCATCCAGATGCAGGGTTGCGGTCAGTTGGCCCTCCAGGTGTTCGCTGACCTGGCGGACCTCATCGACGTTGGCACATTGCACGATCAATGACGTGGCGCCGAATATCTCGGCTTGCAGGCTGTGATTGGCGAGAAAGTCCCGGGCCTGGGTCACGAACAAATGGGCCTGTCCCTGGTTCGGCCCTTCTGCCGGCAGACCGGTACCTGCGAGCTGAGCATGCCGGGTCAGGGCGCTGACGCCGTCTTCGTAAGCCTTGAAGATCCCCGGTGTCAGCATGGTCTGGGCAGTGCTGTATCGAAGCAGGTTGGCAGCCGTGCCGACGAAGTGGTCCAGCGCTTGCCCTGCAACGGCAATCACCAGCCCGGGGTTGGTGCAGAACTGGCCGGCACCCTGGGTCAGGGACGCGACAAAACCTTGTGCCAATGCTTCACCGCGTGCGCTCAACGCAGCGGGAAACAGGTAGACCGGATTGATCGAGCTCATCTCTGCATACACCGGGATCGGCACGGGGCGCGCCTGGGCCGCCTGGCACAAGGCAATACCGCCGCTGCGCGAGCCGGTGAAACCCACGGCTTTGATGCGCGGATCGCACACCAGCGCGATACCGACCTCGCGGCCCGAGCCATACAACAGCGAAAACACACCCTCAGGCAGGCCACATTGCTGAACGGCCCGGGCCACCGCGCGGCCCACCAGTTCGCTGGTGCCAGGATGCGCGCCGTGTGCCTTCACGATCACCGGGCAACCGGCCGCCAGTGCCGACGCGGTATCACCGCCCGCCACCGAGAATGCCAGCGGAAAATTGCTCGCGCCGAACACGGCCACCGGCCCCAGCGGTACGTGGCGTTGACGCAGGTCCGAGCGAGGCAGCGGCTGGCGTTCCGGTTGTGCAGTATCCACCCGCACATCCAGCCATTCACCCGCGCGCACGGTGCGGGCAAAGGTGCGCAATTGCTGGCAGGTGCGCCCGCGTTCGCCCTGGATGCGTGGGCGGGGCAGGCCGGTCTCGGCCATCGCCCGTTCAATCAGTTCATCGCCCAGGGCTTCGATTTCGTTGGCGATGGTTTCAAGGAATTCGGCGCGAGCCGCCAACGGCGTTTCGCGATAGTTATCGAAGGCGCTCCAGGCCAACGCACAGGCGTGTTCGACATGTTCGGCGGTGCCGCCGGCGTAGGCGGGTTCCAGCGCAAGGTTGGTGGCAGGATTGATCGCCCGGATGGCCTCGCGGCTGCCTGGAATGGAGTGCTGACCAATCAGCATGGTGCCCGTCAGAGTCATGGCGTAGTCCTGGAAAGTAAAGATTGGCTTGGCGAAGAGAATCCACTGTGGGAGCTGTCGAGCCCCAGCGAGGCCGCGATGCAGGCGCTGCGGTCTGGCAGGTACACCGCAGTGATCCCATCGCAGCCTCGCCGGAGCTCGACAGCTCCCACATTTGATTTTTGCTGCCTTGAATAGTGTTAAGCGACGTTCTGCTCGGCCGACCAGTTGGCGTACCACTGGCGGAACAGCGCGTACTGGTTCTCTGCATAACGACGCTGGGCATCGCTGAGGGCATCGGTGTCGTTGAAGTGCAGGGTGTATTCCTTGTCGCCGTTGAGCACCATCAGATGCTTGTAGAACAGCACCAGGTCGCAGCCTTCGTCGAAGGACGACAGCACCGCCAGCGCCGACTCCAACTCCCGCGCCTGGCGACGTGCAGTGGCGTCGCCCTTGGCGGCTTTCTTGCTCAGGGCCACCAGTTGCAGGACTTCCCGTGGCAGTGCATTGCCGATGCCGGTGATTGCGCCGGTGGCGTTGCAGTTGACGAAGCCGTGCACCACTTGGGTGTCCACGCCGACCATCAAGGTCACGTCATCGTCCTTGGAGGTGATGTGTTCGGCCGCGTAGCGCAGGTCTGCAGCACCGCCGAATTCCTTGAAGCCGATCAGGTTCGGGTACTCGCGACGCAGTTCGAAGAACAGGTCGGCGCGGGTGGCGAAGCCGTAGTAAGGGCTGTTGTAGATCACCGCCGGCAGGTTTGGCGCCGCCTTGAGGATGGCTGCAAAGTGATCCTTTTGCGCCGTCGCCGATGCGCCACGGGACAGCACCCGCGGGATGACCATCAAACCATGGGCGCCGACCTTCGCCGCATGCGCTGCATGGGCCACGGCTTCACGGCTGTTGACTGCGCCGGTGCCGACGATGGTCGGCACACCGGCGGCCACCAGGCGCGCCACGCCTTCCTGGCGCTCGGCCTCGGTCAGCAACGGCCAGTCGCCCATGGAGCCGCAGTACACCACCGCGCTCATGCCGATATCGATCAGTTCGCGGCCCTTGGCGACCAGTGCGTCAAAGTCCGGTTTGCGCTGGGCGGTGCACGGCGTCATCAATGCAGGGATGCAACCGGTGAAGATAGTGGTATTCATTGTTTCAGCTCCAGTTTGATTGAAGGGGCGGGGGCGGTTCAGATGCCCCACGCGAAGGGGTCCTGTTCGTCGATCAGCAAGGTGCTGTCGGCGGTCATATAGGCGCGGCCGGTGATGGAAGGGCGCACACGTTCGCCCTCCCATTCATAGCTGCCTTCGAATTGGCTGCCGGTGATGCTGGCTTGTATCCACGGCTCACCGGCGGCGAGTTTCCCGTCGGCCGCCAGGCATGCGAGCTTGGCGCTGGTGCCGGTGCCGCAGGGCGAGCGGTCGTAGGCCTTGCCTGGGCACATGACAAAGTTGCGGCTGTCGGCCTGGGGGTCGTCGGCGAACAGTTCGATATGGTCGATCAGGGCGCCGTCTTCGCCGTGGATGCCCTGGGCTTCGAGGGCCTTGAGCATTGTCCAGGTGTAGTCGGTCAGTGCTTCGACGTTGTTCATTTCCAGCGCTTGGCCATGATCGGAAACCAGGAAGAACCAATTGCCGCCCCAGGCGATATCGCCGTAGACCAAGCCATGTCCAGGCACTTGCACCGAGACATGCTGGCGATAGCGATAGGCGGGCACATTGCGCAACGTGACCGCGCCGTCGGCGTGCAACGTGGCGCTCACCGGGCCGACCGGCGTGTCGATCTTGTGCACCCCCGGCGCGATCTGCCCCAAGTGGTGCAACGAGGCAACCAGGCCGATGGTGCCGTGGCCGCACATGCCGAGGTAGCCGGCGTTATTGAAGAAAATCACGCCGCAGGTGGCATCGGCCGAGACCGGCGCGCAATACAGCGCGCCCACCAGAACATCGTTGCCACGGGGCTCCAGCAGGCACGCCCTGCGCCATTGGTCATGCCGGGTGCGCAGGTCGTCGAGTTTGTCGACCATGGTCTCGCCGGCCAGCGTGGGAAACCCCGTCATCACCAGGCGCGTGGGCTCGCCGCCGGTGTGGGAATCAATGATGTGCACTCGTTTCATAGAACAATCCATCCAGTGGTTGGCTGAGGCTCAGGAAGCCAGCTGTGCCCGGCCGATATCGGGCTCAGGGGCTTCGCTTTCGTCGTCTTCGGTTTCCAGGCGAACCAGGTGCGCCGGCACGCCGGTGGCCGCGCCCCAGTAATAAATCCCCAGCGCGCAAGCGGCGACGACCACGGTGTCGAACGGGTGGCTGAGGATGCCCAGGCCACCGAAGCTGCCGAGTTTCGACAGGATGATGGTCACGGCGTAGAAGCCGATCAGCCAGGCGGAGGAGCGAACCTGGCGGCCCAGGCTCAGGTGCAGGGTCGGCACAAAACGGCCGCACAGCAGGTACACCACGAACATCAGGATTTGCAGGCCGAGCAGCCACGACACGGTGCTCCAGCCGGACCAGTAGACGATCAGCGCGGCGATGATGAACGACAGCGGGCCGAGCAAGCCCATCCACTTGACCCGGAACGGGCGCGGCAGGTCAGGTGCATTGCGGCGCAGGGCGGCCACGGATACCGGCGCCACGGCGTAGCTCAACACCAGCGCGGCGGACACCACGTTGATCAGCGCTTCCCACGACGGGAAGGGCAGGGTCCAGAACACCGACAGGCCAAAGGTCAGCCACAGCGCCGGGCGCGGGATGCCGGACTTTTCGTCGATGCGGGTGAAGATCTTGAAGAAGGTTCCGGTTTGCGCCCAGCCGTAGATCACCCGTGGCGTGGCGTTCATGTAGATATTGCCGCAGCCGCTGGGGGAGATCACGGCATCGGCGACCACCAGGTACGCCAGCCAGCCCACGCCCAGGGCGAGCGCGATGTCGCGGTACGGCAGGGCCAGTTCCTTGGCGACGCCGGCCCAGCCGTTGGCGAGCATTTCGGTGGGGATGCCGCCGAGGAAAGCGGTCTGCAACAGCACGTAGATTGCAGTGGAGAGCAGCACCGACAGGATCAGTGCAATTGGAATGGTGCGTTGCGGGTTCTTCACTTCGCTGGCCACCGAGATGATCGGCGTCAGACCCAGGTAGGCGAAAATCACCCCGCCGGCAGACACGGCCATTTCAATCCCCGACAGGCCGAACGGCGCGAAGCCCTGGGCGTGGAAATTCTCCGGCTTGAAAAAGGTGAACAGCACGCCGATCACCAGCAGCGGCACGATGAACTTGAACACGCTGACCAGGTTATTGGCCATGGCGAAGGTCTTCACGCTGCGGTAGTTGAGGGCGAAAAACAGCGAGAGCAGCGCAAACTGCACGAACCAGCCGAGGACGGTGGGGTTGCTGGAACCCGCCTGCGTCAACTCGGGAAACCACGCCGCGGCGTATTGGCGCGAGGCGACCACTTCAATTGCCACCAGGCTTGAAAACGCGATCAGCGTGATAAAGCCCATCAGGTAGCCCAGCAGCGGGCCGTGGGAATAGACCGGGTAGCGCACCACGCCGCCGGCGCGGGGCAATGCCGCCCCCAGTTCGCAGTACACAATGCCCAGCAGCAACACGGCGAAGCCGCCCAGCAACCAGGAAAAAATCCCCGCCGGCCCGGCGATGGCGGAGACGTGACTGGCCGCGAACAGCCAGCCCGAACCGAAGATCGCTCCCAGTCCGATAAAGGTGAGGTCGATCAATGAAAGCTGTTTCTTGAACTTGCCTTGGGCTGACATGGCGGCGCCTTCTTGTGGGTTATTGGATAGGCATGCAGTGGCCATACAGTGAACCCATCAACGGCGCCGCGATTGATGTTTTGCGCAGGCTGCGATGACGAAATCAGCACAATTGCGAGTGCTCGACAGGGCCACCGCCATGCGGCAATCTGCTCGCCAGGCACCGCCCGCCGGGCGCCTGGCCTGTCCGCAAAATGCAGGAGAGAGCGTCATGATGCAGAGCGCGTTCGCGACCCTATGCCAAGGGAGCGAGTCGAATCGTCCACAGACCATCGAAGAATTACTGGCCGGCGTGGGGTTGCTGTTGCCGATGCTGGACGTGATTCCCAATGCCGCGATCTTTATCAAGGACGTGCAGGCGCGCTACGTATTGGCCAACCGCACCCTGGTGCAGCGGTGCGGCTTGAAGGACTTGCAACCGCTGTTGGGAAAAACCAGCGCCGAGGTATTTCCCGCGCAGTTGGGGCCCGGCTATACCGAGCAGGATCGGCGGGTGCTGGAGCAGGGATTTGTCCTCGAAGACCAGTTGGAATTGCATTTGTACGGTACCCGCGAGCCGGGTTGGTGCCTGACCCACAAATGGCCGCTGTACAGCCGCGACGCTGCGATCATCGGCCTGGCGGGCATCTCGGTCGACCTGCAAACCGCCAGCGAAACCCACCCGGCCTATCAACGGCTGGCGGCGGTGGACGAGCACATCCGGGCGCATTTCAATCGGCGGGTCACGTTGGGTGAACTGACGCGGATCGCCGGGATTTCCGTGGCGCAACTGGAGCGCTACTGCAAGCGCGTGTTCCACCTGACACCGCGCCAGATGATCCAGAAGGTACGCCTGGAACATGCGCACCGGCTGCTGCATACCGAGCTGCCGATCACTGAGGTGGCGTTGCAGTGCGGGTATACCGACCACAGTGCGTTTACCCGGCAGTTCAAGGCGTTGACCGGGTTTACGCCGCGCCAGTATCGGCAGGCGACCAGTGTGCGGTGATCTCTAATTGATATTGTCTAGGTACAATCGCCCATGGCCAACGCCGGCCGGGCGGTTTCCCCCTGACTCAGTGGGTTTGCGTGACCTTCTTCAAAAACCTCGGCTGATCCGGATTACGCCCCCGCTCCACGGCCAGTTGCGCCGCGATCAGGTAAAACCCCTGGATCATGGTGAACGGCTCCAGCAATTGATGCGCGGTTGGAACGCTGGGCAGCAACCCCGCACAAGCGGTGCCCCGTGGCGCCACTACCATCACCCTGGCGCCGCGTGCGCGCATGTCGTCGGCGAACGCCAGCGTGCCCGCTTGCTCGGGGCCCGAAGGGGCGAACGCCAGCACGGGATAACCTTCCTCAATGATTTCCATCGGCCCGTGCCGGACCTCGGCGCTGGAAAACGCTTCGGCTTGAATGCCTGAGGTTTCCTTGAGTTTGAGCGCGGCTTCCTGGGCAATCGGCAGGGCGGCACCGCGACCGATCACGATCATCTTGTCGGCGCTTTGCAGTACGTTGAGCACCGGTGACCAGTCCTCGCTCGCGGCTTCATTCATCTGCCGTGGCAGCGAGAGTAGCGCTTGACCCAAGGTGTTATCTGCGGCCAGGCGGGCCACGATTTGAGCGCTTGCCATTAACATCGCTACATAGCTTTTGGTCGCCGCCACGCTTTGTTCCAGGCCGGCGGGCAAGAGGATTTCATGCCCGGTGATGGCCGCCAGTGGCGAGTCCGCCGTGTTGACCAGTGCGACCGAGGCCGCACCCTGTTGTTGCAGATACCTCACGCTGTCGATCAAGTCCGGGCTTTTACCGGACTGGGAAAAGGCGGCCACCCAGCATTTTTTCAGGCGCAGCGGCGGTTGTTGCAGGCTGGCCAGTGACAGCGGGATCGACAGGCAGGGCACGCCCACCAGGCTCATCATCGCGTAGCTGAAATAGGCGGCTGCGTGGTCCGAACTGCCGCGCGCGACGGTGATGATCAGTTCGGGCAAGTCGCTTTCCAACTGCGCGACCAGTGCGCGCACGGCGCGGTCATCATCAAGCATGCGTTGCAGGATAGTCGGGATCGACGCGGTTTCACTGAGCATCAATGACATGACTCAACTCCTGATAAAGGGTGTTGCCGGCGTTGAGCACCTGCTGCGCGATGGCGTTCAAGCCGACGGCTTCCATGGCCATGCTCAGGGCTCCCCACAGCGGTGCGTCGTGGGTGAAATGCGCAGCGGCGATAGTGGGCGGGAAGGGCACCACGCGGCGGATCAGTTGTTCGAGGATCGGCGCCAGTGTCGAGGCCTGGCGGTACAGGCCACCACCAATCGCGATGCGCTCCACATCCAGCGCCACCGCCAGGTTGGCCACTTGCACGGCGCACGCGGCGATCCGCAGCTCCAGCGCCTGGCGTACCTGCGGGTCGACGCTGGAAAACAGGTCCAGCGCCTGATGCCCGTGCCCAAGCATCTGCACCGCCAACTCGCTCAAGGCGTTACCGGAAAACAGCTCTTCCAGCGGCGCGCCACCGTGCTCATAGGTACGCCACTGATCAGGCTGCGCTGGGTCGAGAAACGGTGACAGCAGGTAGGCGATTTCCATGGCGGCGCCGTTGTGGCCGCGAATCAGTTTGCCGTTGGCAATCGCCGCCGCCGAAAGGCCCGTGCCCAGGTTCAGGTAGATCGCGTTGTCGACACCGGCCAGCGAGCCCCAGCGGACTTCGGCCAGGGCGCCGGCCTTTACATCGTTATCGAGGGCTACCGGGGCATTGCCAAACGCCTGGGCGATCAACCCTTGCAGGTCGAGGCGTTCGAAGCCCGGGGTGTTGGGCGCCATCAGCAAGGTGGGCCCGCGCACCACGCCGGGAAACACCGCAGCCACGCTCAGCACCGGCAGGTCGCCGAACTCGGCCACACAGGCATGGGCGGCATCCAGGATGCGTTGCAGTGCCGGCACGCCGGATAAACCGTCGGCGTGGGTCGCGAGAATCCGCGTGTTCATGCGCGGGTGTGCAATGTTGTAGCAGGCGACCTGCGTCTTGGTGCCGCCGACATCAATCGCCAGCAGCAGCCCTTGCCGGGGCGCCGCAGCGCCCGTTGTTTTCAATGGTTCGTGCATAACGCTCATCACTTATCGAAAGGCCACAGTTTTTGCACGCGCGCCCACAGCAGATAGGCCACGCTGCCGGCCGCTACCCACACCAGCGACCACTGGATTGGGTAAGCACCGGGGGCGTTATGGTTGGACGCCATATAGATATAAACCCAACCCAGCAGCGCGATAATCGCTGGTACCGGGTACAGCCACATTTTGTAAGGCCGGGCCAGGTGCGGCTTGGTCTTGCGCAGCACCAGCAACGAGATGATCTGCGCCACAGACTGCACCAGGATCATCACCGTGGTCAGCAGCTGAATCAGCGTGTTCAGGTCAGTCAGGCGTCCAATCATGAACCCCACAGATGTCAGCAGGCCCATGCTCAGGATGCCGTAGGTCGGGAACGCGTGCCTGGGGTGAACCTTGCTGAAGGCGTTGAAGAACACCTTGTCTTTTGCGGCTTCGAACGGCACCCGGGAACCGCCGAGCAGCCCGGCAAACACTGAAGCGACGGCAGTGATCAAGATCAGTACGGTGACGATCCCGGCGGCAGTGCTGCCCCAGGTTTCACTGAGTACGACCGAGGCTACGGACTTGTAGGCCGCGGATTCGGGGTCGAGCATGCGGTGCCAATCCACCACGCCCAAAACACCCACTTGCATCAACAGGTAGATGGCGAGAATGCCCATGATCGAAAACACGATCGACTTGGGAATCACCTTCCCGGGTTGCTCGACTTCACCGGCCAGGTACGCCGACGTGTTGTAGCCCAGGTAGTCATAAATACCGATGGTCAGGCCGCCGGCCATGCCCAGCCAGAAGCTGCTGTCGCCGAGGTTGAAGGCGCCCTCGGGGAAGCTGAAGGCCAGGTCGGCATGGAAATTGGTAAAGGCGGCGGCGATGAGCGCACCAATGCTGATCAGCATGATCACCCACAGCACGATGCTCAATTTGGCGATGGACTCGATCTTGCGCCACAGCATCACGATCACCAGCCAGATCACGGCGAGGCCGATCAGGTTGCCGGCGGTCTGGCTCATGTTGGGCCAGAACCATGTGAGGTATTGCACGAAGCCGATGATGCCGGTGGACATGATCAGCGGGATAAACAACATGGCCGTCCATACGAACAGGAACGGCAGCAGCTTGCCCGTGCGCTTGCCGAAGGCTTCCCGCAGGTAATTGTAAGTACCGCCCGCGCCGGGCAGCGAGGCACCGAGTTCGGCCCATACCAACCCGTCACACAGGGCGAGCAAGGCGCCAAGGATCCAGCCGAGGTAAGCCTGGGGGCCGCCCATGATCACGATCATGGTGGGAATGGTGATGAATGGCCCGACACCGCACATCTGGCTCATGTTCAGGGTAATGGCGGGGAACAGACCGATTTTGCGTTTGCCGTTGGGCAAGTCCGGATCGACGGGTGTCAACGTGCTCATGGGGGAACGACCTCTTAATCGAGTGACAGAAGGGGACAAGGGCAGTTGCAAAGGGATTGCGTGCCATCAAGGGCTTCTATCGACCCGTCATTGTTTTTATGGGGCGTAATCGGAAATTGCTGCAGGCGCAATCGTCCGAGGCGCTAAGAAAAGCACGATGCGAGTATTAATTCAACTTGATTTAATTAATCGCGGCGACGGATTATCAGCTCATGAAAAATCCCAAGCTCAAACGTGCGGTGACCACCGGCACCAACGCCGAACATGCCCGACAGCACAACCGTCGGGTGATCCTGGAAGCCATTCGCCAGAGCGGGCGCCTGACCCGCGCTGATCTCACGCGGCTGACCTCGCTGACGGCGCAGACGGTGTCGAACATCGTCACCGAGCTGCAGGAAGAGGGGGTCTTGCTGGCCCATGCGGCCGAGAAGGGCGGCCGTGGCCAGCCACCGGTACCGTTGTCGCTGAACCCCGAAGGCGGCTACTCGATCGGCTTTCACGTCGAACAACATCGCATCATTGCCGTGTTGCTGGACCTGCTCGGCGAGACGGTGGCGCAAGTGACATTGACGGTCAGCTACCCTACATTCGATCAGGCATTGCCGCTGATCGTGGGCTGCGTAAAGGATTTGCGCGGGCAGCGTGCGGGCGGCCGCTTCCTCGGCGTCGGCATTGCCTTGCCGGGGCCTTTCAGTGTTGAAGGCATGACCTGCGTGGGACCCACGGCGATGTCCGGCTGGGACGACCCGGGCATCCCGCTAAGGTTGCAGCGGGAAATCGGCCTTCCGGTGCTGATTGAAAACGACGCCACTGCAGCGACCATGGGCGAGCGGCTGTATGGCATCGCCAGCGGCCTGCATAACTTCGTCCATCTGTTTATCGGCAGCGGCCTGGGGGCTGGGCTGTACCTGGACAACCGCCTGTATTCCGGGCATTGGCACAACGCCGGCGAGATCGGGCACATGACCGTGATCCCAGGCGGCAAGACCTGTTACTGCGGTAATCAGGGCTGCCTGGAGCGCTACATTTCCATCGCCGCGCTGCTGGAGCACCTGGGGCATCCGGCCGAGCAGGACCTGGCGACGTGGGTCATGAATGACGAGGAACTCAATGAAGGCGTCGACGCCTGGCTCGACGAAGCGGCGCCCGCGTTGAAGCAGGCCATCAACATTCTTGAGTCGGTACTCGACCCGCAGACAATCCTCATCAGCGGCTTTCTGCCCCAAGCGATTCTGGTCCGGCTGATCGCCCGCCTCGAACCCCTGAGTCGCTCCATCAGCAGCCGCTCGGATCGCCTGCACCCACGCATTCAAATGGGCACCGCCGGGCACGACGCCGTGGCGCTGGGCGCGGCGGCGTTGATGATCCTGGCGGAAATCAGCCCGGACTACGAGGCGCTGCTCAAGCCGGAATAAACCCGGCTGTCAGCGGCTGGACTTCAGGGTTTCAAGCATCGCCTCGGCGGCCAGGGCATGGACCTTGCGCGTCGGGTGCCATTCATCCCAGTAGTAATGCGCATCCGGGTTTTCACACACCGGTTTCACGTCCGGATAGGTGTGTTGGCAGGGCGTATCGAGGTCTTTGAACCCAGCAACCTCGGGGGCGGCGCGCAGTTTGTCGCTGAACGCCACATGGTCGAAGTAGCTGATGCTGACCTGGTGGGTTTTGGCCAATGTGTTCAGCACTACCGGAAGTTTTTGTTCTAGCGTCTGCTGATAGTTTTTTGCATTCTCGACTTGATTGCCCTGCACCACCGCCGGCACATGAGTCAAATCCGTCGTGCCCACCACCATCACCTGCTTCGCGCCTGCAGCGATCAATGTCTCGGTGGCCGTCTGGATATTTGCCACGCTGTTCTGGCTGAGCACTGCAACCGATTCCGGGTGCGAGAAATCCGCCCATTCAAAAAAGTCGTTGGCGGAAATGAAGATGAAATACAGCGCCCTCGGGTCCGCCTTGTGTGCCTTGGCGGACGTCAGGTAATCAGCGATCTGGCCCGAAACGCCGGTGTCGCGCGCCGGCTCCATCCAGGTGTAGTAGTTGCCGTTGCCACTCTTGGCCCCGCCGACCGCGTAGTCGGTCAAGGGTATTTTCAAGGCGTGTGCCAGGTTCTCGACGGCAGTCGGGCCGTTGCTCCAGCGGCCTTTCCAATACAACGAACCGGGCAGTTCCTGCGCGTCCTTGACCTTCTGCGTGGCCAGGGTTTTGGTGAAGCGTTCGCCCGCGCCGTTGTCGGAGTAGCTATCACCGAATGCAAAAAGATGATCGTAACCAGGGGCGGCAAAGACGGTGGAGGCGGTCAGTACCAATAGAGCGGCCAAGCAAGTGCGTAGTGTCATTGGAAATCTCCCGGGCGGTCGCCCCAGAGTACCGGCGGCGCGGTATTTCCTCAGCGGCGGTTGCGACCTGTATGTAGCTGAGGGCGCAAGGACTGTCCCGCCCGCGACAGTCGTTCCTCAGTTGATGACGGTGATTGCACCTATCGCAATCGCCGCCAGCAACATCACCATCACAGTGCCCACGGTCCATTTCAGCGAGACGCGCTGGTTGTCGCCGTAGTCGATGTCCAGCAGGCCGCACAGCAGGTACGTCGAGGCCACCAACGGGCTGAGCAAGTGCACCGGCTGACCGATCAGCGAGGCAATCGCCATTTCCTTCGCATCAATTCCGTAGTGGGCAGCGGTCTGTGCCCAGATGGGCAGCACGCCGAAATAGAATGCATCGTTGGACAGCACATAGGTGAACGGCATGCTCAGCAGCGCGGTGATCACCGACAGGTAAGGCCCGGACTGTTGCGGCAGCAGCGCGATCAGGTTGTCGGAGATCGCCTTGACCATGCCGGTGCCGCCCATGATCCCGACAAAAATCCCCGCGGCAAAGATCAGCAAGGTCACCGCCATCACGTTGTCGGCATGCCGCGCGATGACTTCCTTTTGCTGCTTGATGGACGGGAAGTTGACCAGGCAGGCCAGGCCGAAGGCGATCATGAACAGGATCGGCAAGGGCATCAGGCTGATCATCATGCAGGTGATCAGGGCGATGGTCAGCACCACGTTGAACAGAAAACGCGGATCGCTCAGGCGAATATGCGCGTAGCCCTTGAGCACTTCTTCCTCGCTGATGCTCACTCTGCCCAGGCGGCGGAACTCCATGCGCCCCAGCCACCAGGCGGCGAACAACACCCACACTGCACCGGCCAGCATGATCGGTACCATGCTCACGAACAGCTCGGTGATGTCCACATGCATCGCACTGGCCGCCCGGGAAAACGGCCCACCCCACGGCAGGATATTCATCACGCCAATCGACATCAGCAGCACGGTGGCCATGACTTGCAGGCGGATGCCGGTCAGCCGGTACAGCGGCAAAAACGCAGCGGTCGCAATGATGTAAGTGGTGGCGCCGTCGCCATCCAGGCCTACACACAGGCCAAGTACGGCGGTACCGACCACGATCTTGCGCGGGTCGCCCTTGACCAGGCGCAGGATCACTTTGATCAGCGGGTTGAACAGTCCTGCGTCGGTCATCAGGCAGAAATACAGGATCGCGAACGTCAGCATGATGCCGGTGGGGGCGAGCATCTTCAGGCCGTCGTACATCATGCCGCCCAGTTGCGGGGCGAAGCCGGCCAGGCAGCCGAAGACGATCGGTACCAGCAGCAGCGCCACCAGCGGTGACAGGCGCTTGCTCATGATCAGGTACATGAAGCAGACGATCATGGCGTAGCTCAGGAATATCAACATGGGTGTGCCTTCTTGTTGGTCTTATAGGGCGCCAGGCAAGTGACTGCCGGCTTTTTTCAGGGCGAACGAAGTCCCTGCGTGCTGCGCGCAGCGTTCAGTGCCGGTGGATTCAGCGGTGGGAAAACATCGGTTGGCCGGCGTGCTCCAGGTCGGCGACCAGGATCGAGCCGGTCGATGAGTCGGTGATGAACAGTTGCCGGTTGCCCTCGCCGCCGAACGCCAGGTTGGTCAGGGTGCGGCCCTCGGTGCAGCTGCGGATGCGATAGAGCGGTACGGCGTGGGGATCGAATACCCAGACGCAGGCATTGCCGGCATCGCACACGTAGAGGTTGCCGAGCGCGTCGAGGGCCATGCCGTCGGCGCCACTCACGCCGCCCGCCAGTGCGGTGAAGATCCCGACTTTGCTTGTGCCGCCGTCGCGCTGGATCGGCAGGCGCCACACCGCGTTGCCCCGGGTCATGGCGACGAACAGCGCGTTTTGCGCCAGGTCCATGACCAGGCCGTTGGGGCTCGGGCCGTTGTTGATCAGGCAGGTGAGCGTCTGATTTTCCAGGTCGTAGGCGAATACACGACCGGTGGGATCCTGTTGGCCGGTCTGCCCCTGGTCGGTGAAGTAGAGCTTGCCGCCAGCGTCGAAGAACAGGTCGTTCACACCCTTGAAGCCTTCGCTGCGGTGGTGAGTCAGAAACGGTGTGATGACGCCACTGGCAGGGTCCAGGGTCAGGATGCCGTGCTTGTAGTCGGCAATGAAAATACGCCCGTCGCGATGGATCTTCAGGCCGTTGGGCCAGCCGTCGTATTGCACCACCAGGGTCCAGTTGCCGTGCGGGTCGATGCGAAAGATCCGGCCGTAGGGAATGTCCGTGACATAGAGATTGCCCTGCACATCGAAGGACGGTCCTTCGAGGAAGCTTTTCACTCGCTGGCCGGGTTTGTTGGCGTGCACCCACTCGGAGTCTCCGTCCTTGCAGAAAACCTGCGGCAATGTGCTGAAGACGCGAGTGGGCAAATCACGAGGCGGGGCATACAGGCTCACAGGATCAACTCCTACGGAACGGGCAAGGCACCTCTGAAAAGGAGGTAAGCCTTGTCTCATTATTGTTTTGTTCTGCTGGATAGAACGATGTACTTTCTAATAGAACAAATGTCGAGGTTATTTCTTGGGCTGTCAACCCTGTCTTTTGCCATATCAGACCAATGCAATGGATTGGCTTGCCCGTTGATCAACCAAATATAAGTAAAAAGCGCTGGGCGCTTTTCGGACGTTGACAGCGAAAATTAACGCGCTCATTATTTATTTCAGAACATCGTTCTGGTAGATAGAACAAGTATGAATTGACCTTTAAAGGCCTGGTGATGACCCCTAATAAAAACATCGACATTCTGATCAGCGAGGTAGGCCCGCGTGATGGCCTGCAAAGCGTCGCCGCGACGATGCCTACCGCGCTGAAATTGCAGTGGCTAACGGCTTTGGCCGACGCCGGCCTCAAGGAAATCGAGATAGGCTCATTCGTCTCCCCCAAGCTGCTGCCGCAGATGGCCGATGCGGCGCACTTAGTGGTGCATATGCGTCAACGCCGGGACGTGTTTGTCACGGCGCTGGTGCCGAACCTCAAGGGCGCCCAGGCCGCTTTCGACGCCGGCGTGCAGAAAATCACCCTGCCGATCTCCGTCAGCGAGCCGCATTCCCTGGCCAATATCCGCAAGACTCATCAACAGGTGTTCGAGGAGGTTCGCCAGGTCATTGCCCTGCGCAACGAACACTTCCCGAAGGTGCAAGTGGAGGCTGGGTTGTCGACGGTATTCGGTTGCACGATCCAGGGCGAAGTGCCTGAGGACGATGTGATTCGCATGGCGCTGCGCATGGCCGAGCTGGGCGTGGATGAGGTAGGGCTGGCGGACACCGTCGGCTACGCCAACCCGGCTCAGGTGCGCCGGGCGTTTATCCGCTTGCACAGCGAAATCGGCGCCAAGGCTGGCAGTGCCCATTTCCATAACACCCGCGGCCAGGGGCTGGCGAATGTGCTGGCGGCGCTCGATGTGGGGGTCACCACGTTCGATGCCTCACAGGGCGGGATTGGCGGCTGCCCATATGCGCCGGGCGCGTCGGGCAACATCGTGACCGAAGACTTGGTTTACCTGCTCGAATCCATGGGCCTGCGTACCGGCGTCGATATCGACAAGCTGGTGGCGGCACGTGAATGGCTGCAAAAAGGCCTGCCAGGCGAGCCGCTCTACGGGTTCATTCCGGATGCCGGCGTGGGCAAGAACTTCCACTACGCAGGGGCTGTACGATGAACACGCAGAATCACAAGATCCAGGCGCTGCCATTGGCGGGCATCCGCGTGGTCGAGTTTGTGCACATGGTCATGGGCCCGACCTGCGGGCTGGTGCTGGCCGATCTTGGTGCCGAAGTGATCAAGGTCGAACCGACGCCGGCTGGCGACAACACCCGGCGGTTGACCGGTTCGGGCGCCGGCTACTGGATGACCTACAACCGCAACAAGAAAAGCTTCGCCGTCGACATCAAGACCGAGGAAGGGATGGCGGCGGTGCGCAAGCTGATCGAAAGCGCCGACGTGGTCACCGAAAACTTTCGTCCAGGCGCCATGGAAAAACTCGGCCTGGGCTTTGAGCAGGTCAAGGCGATCAAGCCCGACGTTATCTACAGCTCCATGAAAGGCTTTTTGCCGGGCCCTTACGAACACCGCACTGCACTGGATGAGGTGGTGCAGATGATGTCCGGGCTCGCGTACATGACCGGCCCCGAAGGCCGCCCGCTACGCGCTGGTGCCTCGGTGAATGACGTGATGGGCGGGATGTTCAGCGCCATCTCGATCCTGGCCGCACTGTGGCAACGCAAGGCGACCGGGGAGGGCCAGTTTGTGCAGACCGGCCTGTTCGAGAACTCCGCGTTCCTGGTCGGCCAGCACATGATGCAGATGGCGACCACCGGCCAGCCGGCAGCGCCGATGCCCAGCCGTCTTTCAGCGTGGGCGATCTATGACGTGTTCAACGCCCGGGATGACGAGCAGGTGTTCATGGGCGTGGTGAGTGACAGCCAATGGCTGAGCTTCTGCCAGGCGTTTGGTTTTGAACAACTGGGCAGCGACCCCGAACTGGCGCGCAACACCCAGCGTGTGCATGCCCGTTCGCGAATCCTGCCGCTGGTGCGGGAGCGGCTGGCCACGCTGCCCAAGCAGCAAATCATGGACATGTGCGAGCAGGCCGGCTTGCCGTTCTCGCCGATCCAGCGGCCTCAGGATCTGTTTGACGATGTGCACCTGAATGCCTCCGGCGGCCTGGCGCATCTGACGCTGGATAACGGCGAGGAAGTGAAGGTGCCGATGCTGCCGTTTGAAATGAATGGCCGGCGTTTCGATACGCGCCTGAACGTGCCACAACTGGGCAGCCATTCGCAGGCGTTACTTGAAGAGCTGGGTTATGCCGCCAGGGATGTCGACGCCTTGCGCGCTCGTGGCGTGGTCCGCTAGGTCCTTTTGTCGCCATTCCAATAACAATAATGTCGAGGAAACCCGTCATGGCAATTGTCACGACACCTGCATCAGGCGCCCCAGCCATCACCGCCGTGGTGCTGGATGCAGAGCAAACCCGCGTCCTGCACAAGGCCGCCTGGCGTCTGATCCCGCTGCTCGCCCTGGCTTACTTTTTCAACTACCTGGACCGCACCAGCGTTGGCTACGCCGCCTTGCAAATGACCGAACAGCTGGGTTTGACCGCCACGCAATTCGGCCTGGGTGCGGGGATTATGTTCGTTGGCTACTGCCTGTGTGAGGTGCCGAGCAACCTGGCGATGTACCGCTTTGGCGCCCGGCGGTGGATGGCGCGCATCATGATTACCTGGGGGATTGCGGCGGCTGCCACCGCCTGGGTCGTCGGCCCCTACAGCTTCTACGCCATGCGCCTGGTGCTGGGTGTGGCCGAGGCCGGGTTCTTTCCCGGCGTGATCTTTTTCCTGACCCTGTGGTTTCCTGCGCAGTACCGCACGCGGGTGCTGGCATGGTTTACCGCGGCCACGCCGATTTCGTTCCTGGTGGGCGGCCCGCTGTCGGTGTGGCTCCTGCAAATGCACGGCATCTGGGGTTTGGCAGGCTGGCAATGGATGTTTCTGATCGAGGGCGTCCCGGCGTGCATCCTCGGGCTGATCACGTTGAAAGTGCTGACCAACCAGCCTTCCGAAGCCAAATGGCTGTCGGCACAGGAACGTGCCGTGCTCACCGGCTTGCTGGCTGAAGAGCAAAGCCAGGGCCAGCACCGCCACGGCTTCAAGGCTGCCCTGAAAGACCCTCGGGTGTGGATCCTCAGCTCGATTACCTTCAGTTTTACCCTGGGCTCCTACGGCATTGGAATCTGGCTGCCGCAGATGCTCAAGGCCCACGGTGTCGAGATCAGCATGATTGGCTGGGCGGCGGCGATTCCCTACTTTTTTGCAACCATCGGCCTGTTGGTTTGGGCGAAACACGTGGACCGCACCGGCAAGGGGATTTTCAACCTGACCGTGGCCATGCTGCTGGCTGGCCTGGCGCTATTGGTCGCCTTGCAGATGGACACATTGGTGGCCGCCCTGGCCGGGATCACCCTGGCGCTGGTGGGGACGATTGCCGGCAAGACCATTTTCTACACCTTGCCGGGCAAGTTCCTGCGTGGCCAGGCCGCTGCCGGTGGTATTGCGCTGATCAACTCGATCGGTGCCTTTGGCGGTTTTGTCGGGCCCTACCTGATGGGCTTTCTCAAGGACTACACCGGCTCGTTCACGGCGGGCCTGATGGTGATGGGGTGCATCATGTTCGTCGCGGCCGCGATGGTTATGTCGCTGCGGCTTTTCCTGCGGGACGCATAATGCGGTGGCTGCACCCCGGCGCAAAAGGGTATGTTACGGCGACTGAAAGTGTCTGGCGCGACCGGGACGGCAATGATGCCGCCGCTTGCGCCGGCGATGAATACCCAATGAGTGGCCATGAGTACCGAACCCAACAACAGTCTTGCTGATCAAGCCGGCAGTCCGGAAGGCGGCGTTGCTGCAGTCGATCGCGCGTTTTCCATTCTCGCGGCCTTCAATATCGACCAGGAGAGCTTGAGCCTGGCGGAGATCGCCCGGCGCACCGGCTTGTATAAAAGCACCATCCTGCGCCTGATCACCTCGCTGGAAAAAGCCGGGTTTGTGCGGCGCTTGAGTGACGGCCAATACGCCGTCGGGCCTGAACCTCTGCGCCTGTCCCAGCTATATCAAGCCTCGTTCCGCTTGCGGGATGTGATCCTGCCGCTGCTGGAATCCATCACCGAAGAGAGCGGCGAGACCTCGTCTTTCTACGTCTATGAAAACGGCAGCCGGGTGGTGTTGTTCCGTGTCGAGCCCAAGCGCGCGGTGCGGGTCTCGGTGCTGGAAGGCGCGCGGTTCCCGCTGCATGCCGGGGCTTCCGGCAAGGTCCTGCGCGCGTTCTCACGCCAGGGTGACGCCACACTGACTCAGGAGCGTGAACGCTGCTGGGCCTGCTCGTTCGGCGAACGCGACCCGGAAACCACCGCCGTCTCCGTCCCCGTGTTTGCAATGGGCGGTGAGCTCAAGGGCGCGTTGACGCTGTCGGGCCCCTCCGACCGATTGCTGAAAGAACACATCCCCCACGCCGCATCGATCCTGCTGCGCAACGCGGCGATCGCCACCAGCGCGTTGGGGGGCAACAACACCGAGTTGCGAGCGGCCCTGGAAAAACTCAATCCTTGAAGGGGTGGTGTTTTTGTGGGCTGATCTGGAATTCAACACAGGACGATCAAGATGGACGTGGCAATGGAACTGTCGTTTGAGGTGACGGAGAAAGAGCGCCAGGCCATCCTCCAGCCGCTGAGGGCATACAACATCAGCCAATGCGGCGAGAACCCGTTCGAAACGTTTGGGCTGTTACTGCGTGATCCCGCCAGCCAGGAAGTGGTGGGCGGCCTGTACGGGAAAATTTCCTATGGCTGGATGTTCATTGAGCTGTTGAGCGTGCCTGAGTCAATGCGCACTCAAGGCATGGGCTCGCGGCTGATGCGCGCGGCTGAGGAGCTGGCACGGGAGAAAGGGTGTGCGGGGATCTGGCTGGACACCTTCAGCTTCCAGGCGCCCGGGTTCTACCGGAAGCTGGGTTTCAGCGAGTTCGGGCATATCGCCGAGTACCCGCCAGGGCACACGCGCCACTTTTTCCAGAAGCACCTGGCCTGAGGGCTGGCGGGTCACCGTTCACCACGTGACCAAGCCGTCGAGGCCCTGATCGGACTTCAAGTACCTGAGCACGTTCTGCGCCTGGGCCTTCTCTTCAAACGGGCCGACAAATGCCCTCTAACGCTTCAAACACCCACAAACTTTATTGGATTGCAGCAACAATTTTTCTTGTTGGACACCTCCCTCCCCAAGCAGCAAAGATGCGGCCACTGACGCTCGACCTTCCAGGTCAACAATAAAAAATCGAGCCGGGCTGCACGCCGTTTTCTTGCAGTGAACCCTTTGTTCACTACCTGCTTTACTGGCGCCGCAGCGCGCACTTAAGGACCTCACCACCATGCAAACTGTTGTGAACCTATGGCCGCTGATTGGCGTACTCGTCATCGTGGTCGGCTTTGTGTTGCGCTTCAATCCGCTGCTGGTCGTCACGGCGGCAGCGATTGCCACCGGGTTTGCCGCCCACTTTCCACTGGAAAAGATCCTCGCCACCATGGGCGACGGCTTCCTCCAGACTCGCGCCTTGCAATTGATCCTGTTGTTGCCCCTGGCTGTCATCGGCTTGCTGGAGCGCCATGGCTTGCGCCTGCATGCGCAAAACTGGATCGCGCGTTTTGAGCGTGCCACGGTCGGGCGCTTGTTGATCATCTACCTGTTTGTGCGTGAATCCACAGCGGCCATGGGCCTGACGAGCCTGGGCGGGCACCCGCAGATGGTGCGCCCGTTGCTGGCGCCGATGGCGGAAGGCGCGGCGGAAAAACGCTATGGCAAACTCCCCGACAAGCTTCGCCACAAGGTCCTGGCCATGTGTGCCGCGACCGACAACGTCGGGCTGTTTTTTGGCGAGGATATCTTCGTCGCCTTTGGTGCGATTGCGTTGATGCACACCTTCCTGCTGGGTTCGGGGATTGATGTGGAGCCTCTGCACATTGCGGTCTGGGGCATCCCGACGGCGATCTGCGCCTTCATCATTCACGCCATTCGCTTGCACCGCTTTGACCGAATGCTGACCCGAGAGCTGTTACCGGCCAATACAGCGGAGGCGGCGCAATGATCATTTCCATTCAATACCTGTACTGGCTGGCCGGCGTTCTGCTGGTGATCACCGCCGGGATGATCCTGATGGATCGCACCCACCCCAAGCGCTGGTCGAGTTCGTTGTTCTGGCTGCTGTTTGCCATTCCGTTCCTGGTGGGGGAGCGCCTGCCCTCGGTGGTGGTCGGCGTGGGCGTGGTGGTGATGGCACTCATCGCGGGCCTGGGCGGCGTAGGCCGCGGCGCGCATGCCCAGTTGCATGACAAGGCCGCACGGGCCAGCGCTGGTCGCCTGGGGCATAAATTGTTTATCCCGGCATTGGCCATTCCGTTGACCACGGTGATCGGCTCGGTATTGCTCAAACACACCGAGATCGGCGGCGTGCCGCTGCTGGACCCGAAGAACACCACCTTTGTTTCCCTGGGTATCGGCTGCCTGATTGCACTGGCGCTGGCCTGCTGGCTGACGCGGGACACCCCGGTGCAAGCCCTTCGCGAATCCCGGCGCCTCACCGAAGCGCTGGGCTGGGCGATGGTGCTGCCGCAGATGCTGGCGATGCTCGGGCTGTTGTTCAACGAAGCGGGCGTGGGCACAGCGGTGGCGCACATCACCACCACCTATATCAACCTGGATTACAAGCTGGTAGCGGTGATGGTGTATGTGTTGGGCATGGCACTGTTTACCGTGATCATGGGCAATGGCTTTGCCGCCTTCCCGGTGATGACCGGCGGCGTTGGCGTACCGGTGCTGGTGGGCATCTACGGCGGCAACCCGGCGGTGATGGCTGCCATCGGCATGTTCTCCGGTTACTGCGGTACGCTGATGACACCCATGGCGGCCAACTTCAATATTGTCCCGGCAGCATTGCTGGAGCTGCCGGATAAAAACGCGGTCATCAAGGCACAGATGCCGACCGCGTTGATGATGCTGGTGGTCAATATTGTCCTGCTCTACCTGCTGATGTGAGGCTGTAATGCGCACTGTATTGCTGACGGGTTTCGAACCGTTTGACCAAGACCTTGTCAACCCGTCCTGGGAGGCGGTACGCCTGTTGGAGGGTGTGCAGCTGGGCGCTGATGTGCGGATTGTCGCGCGGCAGTTACCCTGTGCCTTTGCCACGGCGGGCGAGCGCCTGGCTCAGCTGTTGGCCGAACACCGCCCGCAGATGGTCATTGCTGTCGGGCTGGGCCCCGGGCGCAGTGATATTTCCATCGAGCGGGTCGCGATCAACCTCAATGACGCGCGGATTCCGGACAACCTGGGTGAGCAACCTGTCGACACGGAAGTGCTGCCCGGCGGCCCTGCGGCCTACTTCGGCACCTTGCCGAGCAAGGCCATGGTGAGGGCCGTGCGCGAGGCCGGCATTGGGGCCAGCGTGTCGCAAACCGCCGGCACTTTCGTGTGCAACCAGGTGTTCTATCTGTTGCAGCACGCGCTCGCCGGGTCAGGGGTACGCAGCGGTTTCATCCATGTGCCGTGGCTGCCCGAGCAGGTGGTGGGCCGAATACCCGAGCCGGCCTCGATGGCGTTGCCGATGCAGGTCGAGGGCTTGCGGATTGCGCTGCTGACGGCCTGGAATACCCTGGTGGATATCACTGAAACGGGTGGGCAAGTCAGCTGAGGTTTTCGGCTTCGCGTCCCGGGAAAAACAACGCGAAGCTTGTCACATCGTTCTCGCTGCTCACGCTGTATCGGCCGTTATGCAACTGCATGATGGTCGCGACAATCGACAGCCCCAATCCATTGGAGTGCGCCGAACGCTCCCGTGATTCATCCACGCGATAAAACCGCTCGAACAACCTGGGCAAGTGCTCCGCCGGGATGGTCGCGCCGTGGTTGGTCACTGTCAGGTTGATGCCTTCGGCGCAGGGTGTGGCCTGGATCAGCAGTTCAGAGGCGGGCGCACCATATTTGATGGCGTTGGCGCACAGGTTGG
Source organism: Pseudomonas sp. D8002 (assembly GCF_013385695.1). NCBI lineage: Bacteria > Pseudomonadati > Pseudomonadota > Gammaproteobacteria > Pseudomonadales > Pseudomonadaceae > Pseudomonas > Pseudomonas sp. D8002. Next base: position 107,631 of record NZ_JACAPM010000038.1, on the reverse strand, counting down.
CCAGGGCACGGCGCAGCAGCATCGGCTCGGCCCAGATCACACCGGCGCCCTGGGCGAGGATGCTGATGTCGACATCGCCCGCCAGGCCTTCGAAGTAGTCGGCCATGCGTTCCACTTCATTGGCCGCGTCCAGTTCCTGGCGCTGGCGCAGTGCACTGGCCGGGTCGGTGCGGGCCAGGAACAGCATGTTGTCGAGCATGCGCGCCAGGCGTTCGAGTTCTTCGACGTTGGAGGCCAGCAGTTGCTGGTAGGCTTCGATGCTACGGTGTTGCTGCAGCGCCACCTGGGTTTCCCCGAGCAAGTTATTGATCGGCGTGCGCAGTTCGTGGGCCATGTCGGTGGAGACCTGGCCCAGTTGCACAAAACCCTTGGCCAGGCGTTCGAGCATGGTGTTGAACGAATCAATCATCGGCAGCAGTTCTTTGGGGGCGCCGTGGCTGTCGAGGCGCGCGGCGAGGTTGCCGACGCCGATGCCCTGGGCATGCACGGCCAGGCGCCGCAATGGCAGCAGGCCGCGATGCACCATCAGGTAACCGACCACCGCCAGTACCAATGCCGCGATGCTGGCGAGGATATAGACACTCAGCCGGTAGCTGGCGAGCACTGCGGTGCGCTCGGTCATCAACCGCCCGGTAGTGACTTGCAGGCTGCCCAGGTCGCCTGAATCGATGGTGGCGGCAAGGGTGGAGAAGGGGACGCCATTGACGCCGGGCAAATGCTGCACGTCGGCGAATTCCAGGGCGTGGTCCCGGGGCACCGGTGCAACGTCGGGCATGTCGATGTTGCCGGGGTTCACTTCCAGCAGCGGTTTCTGCCCGGGTGCGGCGATGCTCAGCACCGATTCGCGGTTGCCGAGCATATTCTGGAACAGTTCGGGCTTGGTCTTGATCAGGTCCAGGGTGTTGCTGTCGTTCAGCAGGTTGCGCAGTTGGTCGACGCGGTAGATCAGCGCAGCGTCGTCACGGTGGATCAGTTCGCGCTCAAGGTCGCGGTACAGCGCCACGCCGAGGGTTGCCAGCAGGGCGAACGCCAGCAGGGCGAAGATCAGCGCCAGGCGCAGCGTCAGGGAGTAATGCCGGGGCTTGCTCATGGTTGCGTATCGAAGCGATAGCCGATGCCGCGCACGCTATGGATCAGCTTGAGCTGGAACGGGTCGTCGATTTTCAGGCGCAGGCGGCGCACGGCCACGTCGACCACATTGGTGTCGCTGTCGAAATTCATGTCCCACACCCTTGAGGCGATCAGCGAGCGCGAGAGTACCTGGTCCTGATGGGTGGCGAACAAGTGCAACAAGGCGAACTCCTTGTTGGTCAGGGTGATGCGCACGCCGCCACGGCTGACGCGGCGCTTGAGCACGTCGATCTGCAGGTCGGCGATCTGCAAGTGTTCTTCTTCACGGCTTGGCCCGCGCCGGGTCAGGGTGCGCAGGCGCGCCACCAGTTCGGCGAAGGAAAACGGCTTGATCAGGTAATCGTCGGCGCCCAGTTCCAGGCCCTTGATGCGGTCGGCAATATCGTCCCGGGCGGTCAGGAACAGCACCGGCGTGTCGGCTTCCTTGCGCAGGCGACGCAGCACTTCCCAGCCGTCCATCTTCGGCATCATCACGTCCAGCACGATCACGTCGAACGGGGTTTCCAGGGCCTGGTGCAAACCGTCCACGCCATCGCGGGCAAGGCTCACGGAGTAACCCAGTTCCTGCAGGCCGTTAAGCAGGTAGTTGCCCGCCTTGGGCTCGTCTTCGACTACGAGGATATTCATGGGATTCGCCCTGGTGATGTGCAGTTCTTGCGTGGCGCAAGTGTAGCCCGATCAATTGTCATTGGGGCAGCCGATGCCCTGTACTTGATAGTCCAGCACGTGTTCGCGGCCCTGGCTGTCGAGGTAGTCGAGGCGCGCAGGAACAATGCCGCACTGGCCGTAGGTATCGGTGCTCGACAGTACTTTGGCCACGTCCATGTGCATGAAGAAGCCGGGGGTGTCATGGATCACCGAGGTGGTGGCGGTGGTATCGGCAAAGGCCGAGCCGGTGGCGAGGAGGGCAGCAAAGCCGAGGATAAACAGTTTCATGGCGGTATCTCTCTTTAAGGGTTGGCTGCCGGTATCCGGCAGTGAGTTCACAGTAACCAGGCGACACAAACAGCCAGCCAACAGGATGATGACAAGATCGTAATGAAGGGCTTAAGGCTGGCGGCCGGACGCTTCGAGGATCAGGTCGGTGATTTCCTTGGCGTGGGAAACCAGGGACAAGTGGCTCGATGGCACCTCGATGGTGGTGGCGTTCATGCGCTTGGCGAGAAAGCGTTCCAGGTCCGGGTTGATGGTCTGGTCATTGCTGGACACCGCATACCAGGACGGCTTGGTGTGCCACGCGGCGTTGACGGTGCGACCGCTGAACAGGGTCTTGGCGATCGGTTGTTGCACGGCGTACAGCTCCATGGCCTTGGCGTGGGGTACATCGGCGGCAAAGTACTTGAGGAAGGCGTCCTGGTTCAGGGTCAGGTAACCGTCGTGCTCCACCACACCGGCCCGCACGGGTGTGCTTGGGTACTTGGCGGACAGGGCGACGAAGTCTTCGTTGGCGTCCGGAGCGCGGGCGGCGACGTATACCAGGGAGCTGACCTTGGGGTTGGCCCCGGCGTCGCTGACCACGGTGCCGGCGTAGGAATGGCCGACCAGCACGGTAGGACCGTCCTGTTGATCGAGTACGCGATTGGTGGCAGCGACATCATCCGCCACCGAGGTCAGCGGGTTTTGCACGGCGGTTACATGCAAGCCGGCGGCCTGCAGGCGGGTAATCACTTCGGACCAACTGGAACCGTCGGCCCAGGAGCCGTGTACCAGCACTACGTTATTGGCTTTCACCGGTGCAATCGGGCCGGCCACGGCGGCGCCGGTCCCCAGCATCAACAGGCTGGCGGCGATCAGGCAGAGTTTGCTTGCAGGTTTCATGGGCGGGCTCGCTTCATTTTCAGTGGGAAGTTGGGTCACCCGCTGTGGGTGACTGACGACTTCACTGTATGAAGTGAGGGTGCGGGCAACACTGACAGCTTGATGACAAGTTTGTAATGCAATGGGCAGCCGGAAGGCTGCCCTGGTTGGACGGTGACCCATCAGACAGTACGGGCTGCTTGCAGGCGTTCAGCGCCGCCTTCCGCCAGGCCGCGTTCGTGCAGGCGATCTGCGCCGCCCTCGGCGAGCAGGTGGGATGGCTGGTCTTTGACCGCGCCAGCGTGGGTGTCGGCCGACGCCATGGATGACAGCCCGAGGCCCGCGATGACAGTCAGGCCGAGTACCAGGGACGAAGCTTTCGAGAGATTGAACATGATGAGGCTCCTACGCGTGAGTCAGCCGGATTGGCTGGTGGTCGTAGTTAATCGCCGGGGTGTATCTGCCATGTGTGCCCAGGCGTGGCGAAATGCGGGTTCGCGTATCCAGGCGGGGTTCCCATACAGTCCGATACAAACCACGGGAAGGTTTACAGCGTTTGGGCCGATCCGTAGATTGCACCAGGCAAGTGGTTCGTCAGCGCCCAAGACCGGGTGACGAAAGCAAGAGGAAGCCGAGCAGTGTCCACCCGCGATTCAGCTGTATTCGCCCACCGTTACCGCGCCTTTCTGTTCGATATGGATGGCACACTCCTGAACTCCATTGCCGCCGCCGAGCGCGTATGGGCCACCTGGGCTGAACGCCATGGGCTGGATGTCGAGGCCTTTCTGAAGACCATCCATGGTGCCCGGGCCATCGATACCATCACCCGCCAGGCGTTGCCCGGTGTGGACGCGCAGGCTGAGGCGCAGTGGATTACCGAGGCTGAACTTGAGGATGTGGAAGGGGTGGTGGCGATTGCGGGCGCGGTGGAATTCCTCAACGCATTGCCCGGCGATCAATGGGCGCTGGTTACGTCTGCCCCCAAGGCACTGGCTCTGCGCCGTATGCAGGCGGCCGGGATCAACCCGCCGGCGGTGCTGGTCACCGCGGAGGATGTCGCCAGCGGCAAGCCGGATCCGGCCTGTTATGTGCTCGGTGCGCAACGGCTGGGAGTACCGGTACAGGACTGCCTGGTGTTTGAGGATGCCAGCGTCGGGATTCGCGCCGGCGAGGCGGCGGGGGCCGATGTGATGGTGGTGACGTCGACCCACCTTGTGCCCATGGTCACCGCGCATCCGTCGATTGACGGGTATGAGCGTCTACAGGTTCAGCGGGACGAAGCCGGGCTGTTGCATCTACAGCGCCTGGCGTAAAAAAAGGCCGACCCGGTTACCCGGTTCGGCCTTCTTCGTAAAGGGGCGGTTCAACGTTGGAGCTGTTTCCAGTCAGCGTCTGCAGGCGGTTGCCCTTGAGCCCCTGGCGGGACAAGACCATTTCCTTGAGGATTTCGCTGGCAAGCCTGGCAATCGCCTCCGGCCCTCGATGGTGGGCGCGGACGATGCCGGTCACCGCAAAGTGATCAGCTTCCGGGCCGCTCAGAATCGCGGAAAGCGTGCCATCGGCATGCAGGGTGCAGACGATTTTGTAGCTCGGCAGGCGCGCTGCCAGTGCTGATTCGATTTCGCTTTTACTCAGTGTGTCCATCAGCGCTACAACCTTTCACCGACCGTGCATGCCCAAGCATAGGTTGTGTCGCGCAGCTGTAAATACCGGCGATCTGATAGCAACTGCGGCGGCGGTTTCAACCCGCTTGCGGGATACACCGCGCTGGGGCAACGAACTTCAAGATGAAACCCAAAGCCGTCAGGATGAGGCTTTGCGGCGATCACTGTGAGGCGCGCGCCGGCACAGTCTGCGATGGACGGCGACCTGAATGGGCTTGAGGCAGAAGAAAAACAAGTACGCGCTCAGGAACAGCGTCAGGTCCAGCCATGAGTAGGCTTTGTCGGAGGAACCTTCGATTTCGAACTTGAGGCCATACTCCAGCGCCACAAACGCCACGCTGATCAGCGTGACAATCAACCAAGACTTGGATAAGTAAGGCTGTTTAACGGTACGCCTCATCAACGTGCTCCTTGGCGCGCTGCAGACTGTAGGGGATTTGTCACGAGATTCGGCCCTGGAAAACTCCACAAGTTCCCTTTGTTTGCAGGCTGTTTCATGCGTTGAACGCAGCCAGCGACTATTACTGAGAAGTGTTCCTGCCATGTGTCATACAAAAGGGAGTACGCCTTATGTTGGTTCAGTGGTTTCTTGCAGCAGTCCATTTACTGGCATTCGCCATGGCATTGTCGGCCGTGCTTGCGCGTGGCAAGGCATTGCGCGGTGTATCTGATAGTGACCCATCCACCCTGCGCCGCGTATTGATCGCGGACAACATCTGGGGAATCAGTGCCCTGTTGTTATTGGTAACCGGTGGCCTGCGGGCCTTCGGCGGCTACGAAAAGGGCAGTGATTATTACCTGCACCAGCCGTTGTTTCACGTGAAGATGACGCTGCTTGTATTAATTTTGTTACTGGAGCTCGCGCCGATGATTCGCTTTATCAAATGGCGCATCGCGTTGGCGCGTGGCACGCGCCTCGATTTGCACCAGGCAGGTCTTTTTGCGCGCATCAGTCATGTGCAGGCGTTACTGCTGGTGCTGATGATGATTGCAGCGAGTGGCATGGCACGCGGTGTCGGCCTGGGATGACGCTGGCCTGACGCTGGAACAAGGGAATAGGGCGCGCTGGCCGCGGGAAGCCTCGAGCAGGCTGAAAGAGGTTTTCGCCAGCCGTTACAGTGAACGAAAGGGCTGGCTACTGGAGGCGCTTCAAGGTGTCTGGTTTTTATCCGGAGCCGTCAGGCCCGCCTGGATACGTTGGTAGATCTCCTCGCGATGCACGGCAACGTCCTTTGGAGCATTGATGCCGATTCTTACTTGCTGGCCGCTAACGCCCAGGATGGTGATCGTGATGTCATCACCGATGTTTATGCTTTCACCGACTTTGCGGGTGAGTATCAGCATGGACTTCTCCTTGATTGCTTTGAAGGACACATGTTTCAGACAGGGCAGATGTCGGATGTGTGTAGCTTACTGCGAAGCGCTTCCCTGTGGCTGCCTCTTTTAGGACGCATAGAGGCGGCATTAATTCCCATGCCGCCATCATACAGGTCTGCGATACATCATTCGCATTGTTTAAGCCAACGTTTATGACGGCCAGAATAGACAGTGAATGATAAAGTCGCCTCTTTGATCCTCTAAGGAGCAGGGTAGTGCGTAAAGTAGCGATGGCAATTGCGGTGTTGGCATTGGCCGGTTGCGGTGAAGGTAAAAGTGTCGACGCCCCCAAGGCCAGGCCTGCCGTTGCCGAGGCGCCCGCCCAGGCGCAACCTGCGGTCGGCGCGATCGCCTCTCAAGAATGGGATGTATGGGTGGGGCCGCCGGATCACAAGCTGCAGGCGATGACTGACCTGACCGCGTGGTTGCTGGAACACGGTTTCAGTTTCTATCTGGCGAAGGAAGACGGTAAGGACCAGGTGCTGCTGGGCCCATTCAGCACCAGGGCCGAGGCCGAGGCGAAACAAGCGCAGTTGACCGAGAAACTGGCGACTGCGAAGAAGAATGACACGGTGTCCGAGGTCATCGAACACAAGGTTGCGCAGTAAAGAGTCGACAAGCGGGAGGCCATGGCGCTCCCGCTTTTTTCGTTCAGCCGCAGGCTTTCAAGTTCACCGGGCCGACAAATTCATTGCCGCGCCCCATCACGCACGCCACGGTTTGATTGCGCTGGCGTTCCCAGGGCTGTACCGGGTAGGTCTTGTTCCAGGCTTCATACAGCTGGCGATCCTGTTTCGACAGGCGCAGGCCATACTGCTTGCTCATATAGAAATAGGTTCGGGCGATCATGCCGCGAATGGAAGGGCGGGGCATGACCTTCTTGGCCTTGAAGTCCACCTGGGTCAGGCATGATCCATATTGGCCGCTTTGTACCGGCAGCCAGCCAAAACTGAAATTGTTTCGGTCGCCATTCACCTCGCCGATGCTCGGCACCAGGTTGTGCAGGTCGGCTTCGGCCCGCTTGTAGACCGCGTCCTTGCGGGTGCAGTTCTTGCGCCCGCCATCCTGCCAGCACTGGCGCTGATGGCCGATCTGCCAGGCCGGAACAATGTGTTCCCATTCAATACGTGCCGCCCGGTTGGCGTTTTTGCGCGGGATATAGCCGCAGGCTTTCAGGTCTACCCGGTTGCCGTTGTATTTGCAGCCGCAATAGAACTCCGTGGATTGCGGTTCATACAGTTTCCAGGCGATTTTCTTGGCTTCGCTGAACGTCCTGGGGGCTTGGGCGTGAGCGGTGACAGCAAAAAACACGAACAACACACTGATAAAACGGACACTCATTGACTCAATCTTCCTTCGGCACAACCCAGAAAATCTGCACGCCGCCGTCATCGCGATAAGCGAGGGTGACGTTATCGTTTTCTGCTATCTCTTCCAGTAGTCGTGCCCACTCGTCTTCCGGTTCCTCCGGCAAACGAAAAATCAACGCCGCCTTGTTTTTTTGGGCATTGGTGGAGTTGATGATTTTCTGCACTCGAACGGCCAGTCGTTGGTAGGCATCAGGAGGTGTTGGTGCTGCGGAAGAGGGCTTTGCCACGGAGTATTCCTTATTAGGCTGTACGTGCATACAGTATTTAACTGTGGGCAATTTCGCAACTGCTTAAAATTCAAGAATTTCTTCTGACAGTGGTTTTGCCGATTTGGTGTAGGAACGCTTTGTTTTTCAAAGGTTTTTTTGCGCGGGGGTAAAGCGGAGGAAATCAGACCCGCTCGCGGTACGCCACGAGCGGGATGGCCCAACCGTTGCCGGCCGGGCCCGGGAGCGATCAATATTCCCAGAACATCCGTTGCAGTTCCTTGCTGTCCTGGGTCTTGGTCAGGGCGACCATGGCCAGGATGCGGGCTTTCTGCGGGTTCAGGTCATGGGCAACTACCCAGTCGTATTTGTCGTCTGGTTGTTCGGCGTTACGCAGAACGAAACCACCGGCATTCACGTGGGAAGAGCGAATGATCTGTACGCCTTGCTTGCGCAGTTCCTGCAGGGCAGGCACCACCTTGGACGACACCGAACCATTGCCGGTACCGGCGTGGATGATGGCTTTCGCGCCGGCCTGGGCCAGGGCCTTGTAGGCGGTGTCGCTTACATTGCCATAGGAATAGGCGATTTCGACGTCCGGCAGGCTTTTGATGGTCTTGATGTCGAATTCCGAGTTCATGGTGTGACGCTTGGCTGGCAGGCGGAACCAGTAGGATTTGCCTTCAACCACCATGCCCAGCGGGCCCCATGGGCTCTTGAACGCTTCAGTCTTGATGTTGATCATCTTGCTGACGTCGCGACCCGACTGGATCTCGTCGTTCATGGTCACCAGTACGCCTTTGCCGCGGGCGTCCTTGCTGCCGGCGACGGCAACGGCGTTGTACAGGTTGAGCATGCCATCAGCCGACATGGCGGTGCCTGGGCGCATCGAGCCGACCACGACGATTGGCTTGTCGGTCTTTTCCACCAGGTTGAGGAAGTAGGCAGTCTCTTCCAGGGTGTCGGTACCGTGGGTGATCACGATGCCGTCGACGTCCTTGCTGTCGGCCAGTTCGGCGACACGACGACCCAGTTGCAGGAGGTTTTCGTTGGTGATGCTTTCGGAGGCAATTTGCAATACTTGTTCGCCGCGGACATTGGCGATCTGGCTAAGCTCAGGAACACCGGCGATCAATTGTTCGATGCCGACCTTGGCGGCCTGGTAGGTCGCACTGTTGGCCGCGCTGGCGCCGGCGCCGGCGATGGTGCCGCCGGTGGCAAGGATCACCACGTTGGACAGTTTTTGCTGGGTTTCAGCTTCTTTTGCCTGAGCGGCAACGGGGAACAACAGCAGGAGGGCTAACGCGCCCGGTACGAAAGTTTTCAACGCAGATTTCATTATTCTTCTCTCTAGTTTTGATGAGTGCTGATGCAGGTTCATCTAGAAACACCCGGGCGGTTCTGAGCGCCACGAGGTGCTGAGTAAGAGCAGGATTTGTACCAGCGGGATTTTGTTGGGCAATAGAATTTAACCTATTGATTTATATCTATATTTGTTTGATTTGTAAGTAAATGGCTTGGTCTTCTGTCCGGCTTTCCGAACAAAGCGGTGCGCAGGTGTTCGGTTGTCCGAAAAGGATGACGGAAAAGTTTGGGTTTAAACGCAGGAGGAACGCCGCGACCTGTCGTTTCAGAGAACGATCCAGCAACGCGGATGTTTAAAGGGGGTACCGGATGGCTTCGAGGGCAGGGCGTAAAGCGGATTCATCAAAAGGCTGTTTTCTCCCGTTGACAAATCTCGACAAGCTTCTCATAGTTTGACCTAACGCAAACGTTTGCGAGATGTTTCACGGGGTCCTCCTCGAGTGTCGTGAAAGCTCGTATCAGCCTCCCGGGTGGGTTGGCTGCCGAAGCGTTCTTCGGTGCAAGCGTTGCTCACAATAATCATAAGATCGGAGTGAACCCATGAAGCTGCCATTTGCTGGACGTCTTCTTGCTGTCGCTGTGCTTGCTGCCGCATCCGCTGCCCTGCCTCTTTCCTCTGCATTTGCTGCCGAGACCGCCGCCAAACCCAAGGTCGGCCTGGTCATGAAATCCCTCGCCAACGAATTCTTCGTCACCATGCAGGACGGTGCCAAGGAATACCAGAAAGCCCACGCCGCCGACTTCGACATGATCACCAACGGGATCAAGAACGAAACCGATACCAGTGCTCAGATCGATATCGTCAATCAGATGATCCTGTCCAAGGTTGACGCGATCGTCATTGCTCCCGCCGACTCGAAAGCCCTGGTCACCGTGCTGAAAAAGGCCTCTGACAAAGGCATCAAGGTCGTCAACATCGACAACCGTCTGGATGTGGATGTACTGAAAAGCAAAAACCTTGATATCCCGTTCGTAGGTCCAGACAACCGCAAGGGCGCGCGCCTGGTCGGTGAAGAACTGGCCAAGCACCTCACCAAGGGTGACCAGGTTGGCATCATCGAAGGTGTGTCCACCACCACCAACGCCCAGCAGCGTACCGCTGGCTTCAAGGACGCGATGGATGCCGCCGGCATGAAGATCGTCTCCACCCAATCCGGTGAGTGGGAAATCGACAAGGGCAACGCGATTGCCGCTGCCATGCTCCAGGCAAACCCGAACATCAAGGCGCTGCTGGCCGGTAACGACAACATGGCACTGGGCGCAGTATCCGCCGTACGTGGCGCCGGCAAGGCTGGCAAGGTGCTGGTCGTAGGCTACGACAACATCGAGGCCATCAAGCCGATGCTGCAGGACGGCCGTGTCCTGGCCACCGCCGACCAGGCTGCTGCCCAGCAAGCCGTTTTCGGTATCCAGAACGCTCTGAAGCTGGTCAAGGGTGAAAAAGTCGATGCCGTGGATGGCATGATCGAAACCCCGGTCGAACTCATCCTCAAGAAGTAATTCCCCGGCAGCACAAAACAGCGTCCGCTCACCCGAGCGGACGCCTGGAGACGTTCCTATGTCATCTTCCGCACCGAACTCTGTCCTCTCGGTCAGCGGTATCGGCAAGACCTATGCCCAACCGGTTCTGTCCGACATCACCCTGACGCTCAATCGTGGGGAAGTGTTGGCGCTTACCGGTGAGAATGGCGCGGGGAAAAGCACCCTGTCGAAAATCATCGGCGGGCTGGTTACCCCGACCGACGGCCAGATGCAGTTCAATGGCCAGGCCTACACGCCAGGCAGCCGGACCCAGGCTGAAGAGCAGGGCATCCGCATGGTCATGCAGGAGCTTAACCTGCTGCCAACCCTGACGGTCGCTGAAAACCTGTTCCTCGATAACCTGCCCAGCCACGGTGGCTGGATCAGCCGCAAGCAACTGCGCAAGGCCGCCATTGAAGCCATGGCCCAGGTCGGCCTGGACGCTATCGACCCGGACACCCTGGTCGGCAGCCTCGGCATCGGCCACCAACAGATGGTCGAGATCGCCCGCAACCTGATTGGCGACTGCCACGTACTGATCCTCGATGAACCTACGGCGATGCTGACCGCCCGTGAAGTCGAGATGCTGTTCGAACAAATCACCCGCCTGCAGGCCCGGGGCGTGGCGATTATCTATATTTCCCACCGGCTCGAAGAACTGGCCCGGGTTGCCCAGCGCATTGCGGTGCTGCGTGACGGCAAGCTGGTGTGTGTCGAGCCGATGGCCAACTACAACAGTGAGCAACTGGTCACGCTGATGGTGGGCCGCGAACTGGGCGAGAAAATCGACCTGGGCCCGCGCACCATCGGCGCGCCGCTGTTGACGGTAAAAGGCCTGACCCGCTCGGACAAGGTCCGCGACGTGTCGTTTGAAGTGCGTGCCGGCGAAATCTACGGCATCTCCGGCCTGATCGGTGCGGGTCGTACGGAATTGCTGCGCCTGATCTTCGGCGCCGACCTGGCCGACAGCGGCACCGTGGCCCTGGGCACACCTGCGCAAGTCGTCAGCATTCGCTCGCCCGTCGACGCGGTTGGCCATGGCATCGCCCTGATCACCGAAGACCGCAAGGGCGAAGGCCTGCTGCTGACCCAATCCATCGGCGCCAACATTGCCTTGGGCAACATGCCGAAGGTGTCCAGCGGTGGCCTGGTGAACAGTCGTGACGAAACGGCCTTGGCCAAGCGCCAGGTGGACGCCATGCGTATCCGCAGTTCCAGTCCAGCGCAGCTGGTGTCCGAGCTGTCGGGTGGCAACCAGCAGAAGGTGGTGATTGGCCGCTGGCTGGAGCGCGATTGCGCGGTGATGCTGTTCGATGAACCGACCCGAGGCATCGACGTCGGCGCCAAATTCGATATCTATGCGTTGCTCGGCGACCTGACCCGCCAGGGCAAGGCGCTGGTGGTGGTGTCCAGCGACCTGCGTGAGTTGATGCTGATCTGCGACCGCATCGGCGTACTTTCCGCCGGGCGCCTGATCGAGACCTTCGAGCGCGACAGCTGGACCCAGGACGAATTGCTTGCCGCTGCTTTTGCCGGCTATCAGAAACGTGATGCGCTGCTCAACGACGCAGCGCCTAGGAATACCCCATGAAAACCACTTCCTCCCCCGCAAAACGTGGCGGCAACTTCTATGGCCTGGGCACCTACCTGGGCCTGGCCGGCGCCTTGCTGGCGATGATTGCGCTGTTCTCGTTCCTGAGCGACCACTTCCTCTCGTACGACACCTTCAGCACCCTGGCCAACCAGATTCCCGACCTGATGGTGTTGGCAGTCGGCATGACCTTCGTGCTGATCATCGGCGGCATCGACCTGTCGGTAGGCTCCGTGCTGGCCCTGGCCGCATCGGCCGTCAGTGTGGCGATTCTCGGCTGGGGCTGGAGTGTGTTGCCGGCAGCCGTGCTGGGCATGGGCTGCGCCGCGTTGGCCGGGACCATTACCGGTTCGATCACAGTGGCCTGGCGGATCCCGTCATTCATCGTGTCCCTCGGCGTGCTGGAAATGGCGCGCGGCGTGGCGTACCAGATGACCGGCTCGCGTACCGCATACATCGGTGATTCGTTTGCCTGGCTGTCCAACCCGGTGGCGTTCGGCATTTCACCTTCGTTCATCATCGCGTTGCTGGTGATCATCGCCGCGCAGCTGGTGCTGACCCGTACCGTGTTCGGTCGCTACCTGATCGGCATTGGCACCAACGAAGAGGCCGTGCGCCTGGCGGGTATCAATCCCAAGCCCTACAAGATCCTGGTGTTCAGCCTGATGGGCCTGCTGGCGGGTGTGGCGGCGCTGTTCCAGATTTCGCGCCTGGAAGCGGCCGATCCCAACGCCGGTTCCGGCCTGGAGCTGCAAGTGATCGCTGCGGTAGTGATCGGTGGCACCAGCCTGATGGGCGGGCGTGGCTCGGTCATCAGTACCTTCTTCGGCGTGCTGATCATCTCGGTACTGGCGGCAGGGCTGGCGCAGATTGGCGCCACCGAGCCGACCAAACGTATCATCACCGGTGCCGTGATCGTGATCGCGGTGGTGCTCGATACTTACCGCAGCCAGCGCGCCAGTCGGCGAGCCTGAGCCATGGCAACGATCAAGGATGTGGCCGCGCTGGCGGGGATTTCCTACACCACGGTGTCTCATGTGGTGAACAAGACGCGCCCGGTCAGCGAGCCGGTACGGATCAAGGTCGAGGCGGCCATCAAGCAGCTCGACTATGTACCCAGTGCGGTCGCGCGCTCGCTGAAGGCCAAGACCACAGCCACCATCGGCCTGTTGGTGCCCAACAGCCTCAACCCGTATTTTGCGGAACTGGCCCGGGGCATCGAGGATTACTGCGAGCGTAACGGCTATTGCGTGATCCTCTGCAACTCCGACGATAATGCTGAAAAGCAGCGCAGCTACCTGAGGGTGCTGCTGGAAAAACGCATCGACGGCTTGATCGTGACCTCGGTGGGCGGCGACGACAGCGGCCTGGCGACAGGCCTCAAGGCGGTGCGCACGCCGATGGTCATCGTCGACCGTGCACTGGACGGGATCGATGTCGACCTGGTGCGCATCGACCACGAACAGGGTGCTTACCTGGCGACCCGGCACTTGCTCGATCTGGGTCATCGCGACATTGCCTGCATTGGTGGCCCGAGTCATACCCGCGTGGCGCAAATGCGGATGGCGGGCTACTACCGCGCCTTGGCCGAGGCGGGGCTCGAAGTGCCGGCCGGCCGTGTGCTGGAAAGTGATTTCACCAGTACCGGTGGTTACGCGGCCGCGGCGCAATTGCTGGCGGATAATCCCCCCAGCGCGATTTTTGCCGGCAACGACATGATTGGCTTCGGCGTCTTGCGCGCCGCTGCCGAACGTAATATCCGGGTGCCCGGTGAGCTGTCGGTGATCGGGTTTGATGATATCCAGATGAGCCAGTACGTGTACCCGGCGCTGACCACCGTGGGCCAGTCGATCCTGCAGCTGGGAGAGATGGCGGCCGAGCTTTTACTGCGACGAATTGCGACACCCCAATTGCCGATCGATCAACGCATCGTGACGCCGAGTATTGTCCTGCGCGAGTCGACGGCGCCGTTGGCCGGTGTGTTTGCCCAATACCGCTGAACCGAATTGATGAGTATTGATGTATGCCAGCAAAAGTAGTGGTAATAGGCAGCCTGAACATGGACCTGGTCACCCGGGCCAGCCGGCTGCCCCGCGCCGGTGAAACTCTGATCGGCCAATCGTTTTCCACCGTTCCCGGCGGCAAGGGCGCGAACCAGGCGGTCGCTTCGGCGCGCCTCGGGGCTGAGGTCGCCATGGTCGGCTGCGTGGGTACCGATGCCTATGGCGCGCAATTGCGCGACGCGTTGCTGGTGGAGGGCATTGATTGCCAGGCCGTCAGCACCGTCGACGGTTCCAGCGGCGTGGCGCTGATCGTGGTGGATGACAGCAGCCAGAATGCGATCGTTATTGTCGCCGGTAGCAATGGCGAGCTGACCCCAGCCAAATTACAGGCATTTGACAGTGTGCTGCAGGCTGCCGACGTGATTGTCTGCCAGCTGGAAACGCCGATGGAGACTGTCGGCCATGCCCTCAAGCGCGGTCGCGAGCTGGGCAAGACGGTGATCCTGAACCCGGCGCCGGCCAGTGGTCCGCTGCCCGAGGATTGGTACGCCGCCATCGACTACCTGATTCCCAATGAAAGCGAAGCCTCGGCCTTGAGCGGCGTGGTGGTCGACTCGCTGGACAGCGCCAAGGCCGCCGCCACGCGCCTGATCAAGGCCGGTGCTGGCAAAGTGATCATTACCCTCGGCTCCGAAGGCGCGTTGTTTGCCGATGGCCAAGGCTTCGAGCACCTGGTCGCGCCCAAGGTCAAGGCGGTCGATACCACGGCTGCCGGTGACACCTTCGTCGGCGGTTTCGCAGCCGCGCTGGCCAACGGCAGGAGCGAGGCCGAAGCCATTCGTTTCGGCCAGGTAGCCGCCGCGCTGTCCGTGACCCGCGCGGGTGCGCAACCCTCTATTCCCACATTGCATGACGTCCAAGGTTTTGTGCCCTCATGAAAAAGACTCCCTTGCTCAATATCGCGCTGTCGCGGGTGATCGCATCCCTTGGCCATGGCGACATTCTGGTGATCGGTGATGCCGGCTTGCCGGTGCCGCCGGGTGTCGAGCTGATCGACCTGGCGCTGACCAAAGGCATTCCGGATTTCGTCAGTACCTTGCGCATCGTCCTCAGCGAGATGCAGGTGGAAAGCCACGTGCTCGCGGAAGAAATCCTGCTCAAGCAACCGCCGGCCCTGGCGGATCTCAATACCCTGACCGAACAGGCCGCCCTCGGCGAGCGCCGCCTGGTCAGCCATGAAGAGTTCAAGCAGCTCAGCCGCAAGGCGAGGGCGGTGGTGCGCACCGGCGAGTGCCAGCCCTACTGCAATATCGCGCTGGTTTCCGGCGTAACGTTCTAGAATTCCCCAACGACAAGGAGTGCGTCATGCAACGTGGTACCCAAACCCTGCGACACCTGTTCCGGAGTGTGCTGCTTTTGTCCGTGCTAACTGCTGCAAGCGCCCACGCGGCGGAAAAAATCGACCTGATCATCGACACCGACCCCGGTGCCGACGACGTGGTTGCCTTGCTGTTCGCCATGGCTTCGCCCGATGAACTGCAGATCCGCGCGCTGACCACCGTTGCCGGTAACGTGCGCCTCGACAAGACCTCCCGCAACGCACGCCTGGCCCGCGAATGGGCAGGGCGCGAGGACATCCCGGTATATGCCGGTGCACCGAAACCGATGCTGCGCACGCCGATCTACGCTGAAAACATCCATGGCAAGGAAGGCATCTCCGGCGTCACCGTGCATGAGCCGAAAAAAGGCCTGGCCGAAGGCAATGCCGTTGATTACCTGATCAAGACCCTCAGCACCGCCAAGCCCCACAGCATCACCATCGCCATGCTCGGTCCGCAGACCAACCTGGCGCTGGCATTGACCCAGGCGCCGGAGATCACTCAAGGCATCAAGGAAGTGGTGGTGATGGGCGGCGCGCACTTCAACGGCGGCAATATCACGCCGGTGGCCGAGTTCAACCTGTTCGCCGACCCGATCGCGGCCGAGATCGTGCTCAAGAGCGGCGTCAAGCTGACCTACCTGCCGTTGGACGTGACCCACAAGGTCCTGACCAGCGACGCACGCCTGAAGCAAATCGCTGCGCTGAACAACAACGCGAGCAAGGTGGTGGGCGATATTCTCAATGAATACGTCAAGGGCGACATGGAGCACTACGGCATCCCGGGCGGCCCGGTGCATGACGCTACCGTCATTGCCTACCTGCTCAAGCCTGCGCTGTTCAGCGGCCGTGAGGTCAACGTGGTGGTGGACAGCCGTGAAGGCCCGACCTTCGGCCAGACCATCGTCGACTGGTACGATGGCCTGAAACAACCGAAGAACGCGTTCTGGGTTGAAAGTGGCGATGCCCAGGGCTTCTTCGATCTGCTGACCGAACGCCTTGGTCGCCTGAAGTAAACAGCCTGCCGGTCGACGTTCGTCGGCCGGGTCTTATTCGCGCTCGGGGTCTGGCGCCCCCATGTGATCGGCCGGGTATTTCTCGAATACCTGGCCGATGAATGCCTGCGCGGCTTGTGTGCCCAGTTCCTTGACCAGCAGGTCGATACCGATGATTGCCAACTCCTCCGGGCTGCCCGGGCTGTAGGAGCTTTGCCCGTGGGGCCACTTGGCTTTGATGTCGGCGTGGATCGTGACGATGGTCATGGGTGTCTCGCGAGGCTGAAAGGCGGTTAGTGCGTTCTGCGTGTGGAGTTAACCATTTTGCGCCGTGTTTGGCACTGCTACTTAGGCATGAGGGGAGGGCTGTGCGACACTGTCCGCCTGTTTAATTGCCAGGGCAAACCGCGTGCAGATCGACTTGAACAACCCCGACAACCTGACGCTGGACGCTGTGCGGCAGCTGCTTGCGTCCGCCAGTGACAACGTTCACACCCAATTGCGCGTTACCAAGGCCGGTATTGCCTACATTTCTTCGGGCGTGGTGGGTGGCGTCGATATCGACGGCCTTCTGTTCCGCCTGGAGACCTGGGCGGCGGGTTCGGGTTATGTCGGCAACGTCGCAGCCAGCGACGAGGTGTGGGTGATGCAGATTTTCAACGCGCTCAAGCAGAACTGGCCAACGCCGCCGTTTGATTACATCGACATCTACTGAGTGCGTTCATATCTGGTGACGATTGATTCGCCAGCGCCCGGTGTCGACTCAGGCAGACTGGCCCACAGCCAATTGTGACAATTCTGAAACCAATCGGCCAAACCACGGTCGCACGATCTCTGTCCATTTTTTCTCAAAGGAGGCTTCATGCCTTGGAAGCTCGCATCATTCGGTACTTTGTTGGCTGCGCTCGCCTTGTCGGGTTGCAGCACCCCGGGTACCTCTGAGCCAGCCAAAGACACTGCCGTGACCGATGCTGGTCATAGCCGCTGTGAGGCGAAGGCTGCCGAGTTCGCAATCGGCCAGAAAGCTTCGCCACAATTGCTGGAACAGGCCCGTAGCCGCGCCGGAGCGCAGAACGCACGCATTCTCAAGCCAGATGACATGGTCACGCTGGAATACCGCTCCGATCGCCTGAACCTCAATACCGATGACAGCCTTGTGATCAATCGGGTCAATTGCGGCTGATTGCTCCAGCGCTTTTCTCCAGGCCATAAAAAACCCCGTCACATGGACGGGGTTTTTTTAGTTCGGCGCAGAATTACTCTGGGCGAACCTGTGCAGCTTGCATACCCTTTTGGCCTTTCTCAGCCACGAAGGAAACGGTTTGGCCTTCTTTCAGGCTTTTGAAACCGTCGCTTTCGATAGCTTTGAAGTGTACGAACAGGTCGTCACCGCCACCTTGAGGAGTGATGAAGCCGAAGCCTTTTTCATCGTTGAACCATTTAACGGTGCCGGTTTGGCGATTAGACATGGTGTATCTCCAAGAAACATATATTTTCAGTAGTGCTGTGCTGCTCAGGCCAACTGGGCACACCGAGCTATCATAGTCGAAATGTTCGGCTTGGGAGCCCCCCCAAGGCATTGTTTGCTAGTCAATCGCGTTGTGTTTCATGCCTTGGTTGGCTGAAAGCCCCGATCTACGGGGCTTTCAGGCGAAATATCAGCTGTTAAAAAAAGCCGTAAAAGCTGCGTAATTTGTGAGAAATGGCAGTTTTCATGGCGATTTCTGGTCCTTCAGCCGGTCTGGCAGGGTGTAAAAATTACTTTTTCTTCACGACTTTGCAGGACGAAATAGCCGTCACAGCTTTGGTCTTGAGCGCAGGATCTGCGTTCTGGTTGGTCATGAGTTCCTTGATTTCGGCACTGCTCAATTCGGCATTGATTTTGTCCGCGCCACATTCACAGTGGTCTTTGGCGGTTTTGGCATCAACACTTTGCTGGGCGGCTGCGCTGCAATCCTTGATGAAGCTGTCCCGCGCACCGGCAGGCCAGTTCGACGGGGCTGCGGCGTGCGCACCCAGAGACATGAGGGTCAGGGATGCAGCAAGGGCGAAAGTCGAGGTAAAACGCATAATCAAATGCTCCTGGAGTCGTGGACGAACGGCGATTCTCGGTGTGTTTGAGGGCTGCCGTACAGTTCAAGTTCACTTTTGCCCTTAAAAGCCGGGAATTTTCGTTTCGTGAAGCGGCTTCGGCGCCATGACCGTTCATCTGTGCTAGCATCTTTCGCTTGGCTATTTTCCGGCGCGCCCTATGCCGCCTTGCCAAGGTCTTTTTTGTTTAACTCCAGTCACTCTGGTTCGATTATCGGTTGGCCGAAAGGCTCCTGCCGCTGTAAGGCAGGCGTTCATCACTGAACGGCCTGGTATTGGATCTTGTACTGGCTCATCCCAACCCACGTGACCTTTGGTAGGGGTCACCACTAGGAGAGGAGGCGCCATGCCAACTATTACTCTTCCCGACGGCAGTCAACGTTCATTCGATCATTCGGTTTCCGTAGCCGAGGTCGCCGCATCCATTGGTGCCGGCCTGGCCAAGGCCACCGTGGCCGGCAAGGTCGACGGCAAGCTGGTCGACGCCAGCGACCTGATCACCGGCGATGCCAGCCTGCAAATCATCACGCCCAAGGATCAAGAGGGGCTGGAGATCATTCGCCACTCTTGCGCGCACCTGATTGGCCATGCGGTCAAGCAGCTGTACCCAACCGCGAAGATGGTCATCGGCCCGGTCATCGACGAAGGCTTCTATTACGACATCGCCTACGAGCGTCCTTTCACCCCGGACGACCTGGCGGCTATCGAGCAGCGCATGCACGCGCTGATCGAAAAAGATTACGACGTCATCAAGAAAGTCACTCCGCGTGCCGAAGTGATCGACGTGTTCACTGCCCGCGGCGAAGACTACAAGCTGCGCCTGGTGGAAGACATGCCGGACGAGCAGGCCATGGGCCTGTATTACCACGAAGAATATGTCGACATGTGCCGTGGCCCGCATGTGCCGAACACACGCTTCCTCAAGTCGTTCAAGCTGACCAAGCTGTCCGGTGCCTACTGGCGCGGTGACGCGAAGAACGAACAACTGCAGCGGATCTACGGCACTGCCTGGGCTGACAAGAAGCAGCTGGCGGCCTACATCCAGCGCATCGAAGAAGCCGAAAAACGCGACCATCGCAAGATCGGCAAGCGCCTGAACCTGTTCCACCTCCAGGAAGAAGCGCCGGGCATGGTGTTCTGGCACCCGAACGGCTGGACCCTGTACCAGGTGCTCGAGCAGTACATGCGCAAGGTTCAGCGCGACAACGGCTACCTGGAGATCAAGACGCCGCAAGTCGTTGACCGCAGCCTGTGGGAGAAATCCGGGCACTGGGCCAACTACGCCGACAACATGTTTACCACCCAGTCGGAAAACCGCGATTACGCCATCAAGCCGATGAACTGCCCGTGCCACGTACAGGTGTTCAACCAGGGCCTGAAGAGCTACCGCGAGTTGCCGATGCGCCTGGCCGAGTTCGGTGCCTGCCACCGTAACGAGCCATCGGGTGCACTGCACGGCATCATGCGCGTGCGCGGCTTCACTCAGGATGACGCCCACATCTTCTGCACCGAAGAGCAGATGCAAGCTGAATCCGCTGCATTCATCAAGCTGACCATGGACGTGTACCGCGATTTCGGTTTCACCGAAGTCGAGATGAAGCTGTCCACTCGTCCGGAAAAACGCGTCGGTTCCGACGAGCTGTGGGACCGAGCCGAAGCTGCACTGGCCGCAGCGCTGGACAGTGCGGGGCTTGCGTACGACTTGCAGCCGGGCGAGGGCGCGTTCTACGGTCCGAAGATCGAGTTCTCGCTGAAAGATTGCCTTGGTCGCGTCTGGCAGTGTGGTACCCTGCAGCTCGATTTTAACCTGCCGATCCGTCTGGGAGCCGAATACGTCTCCGAAGACAACAGCCGTAAACACCCGGTTATGCTGCACCGGGCGATCCTCGGCTCGTTCGAACGGTTCGTCGGGATCCTGATCGAGCACTACGAGGGTGCATTCCCTGCGTGGCTGGCTCCGACCCAGGCAGTGATCATGAATATCACTGATAAACAGGCAGATTTTGCCGCTGAAGTTGAAAAAACTCTCAATGAAAGCGGATTTCGTGCCAAGTCCGACTTGAGAAATGAAAAGATCGGCTTTAAAATCCGCGAGCATACTTTGCTCAAGGTTCCCTATCTTTTGGTTATCGGAGATCGGGAAGTCGAGATGCAGACTGTCGCTGTGCGTACTCGTGAAGGTGCTGACCTGGGCTCGATGCCCGTCGCCCAGTTCGCTGAGTTCCTCGCGCAAGCGGTTTCCCGGCGTGGTCGCCCAGATTCGGAGTAATTATTATTAAGCGTGAAATGAGACAAGATAAACGAGCTGCACCGAAAGCCCCGATCAACGAGAATATCTCGGCACGCGAGGTTCGGTTAATTGGCGCTGACGGCGAGCAGATTGGCATCGTCTCGATTGATGAAGCGCTTCGTATTGCTGAAGAGTCCAAATTGGACCTGGTGGAAATCTCCGCCGACGCAATCCCACCCGTTTGCCGGGTGATGGACTACGGCAAGTCGATCTTCGAGAAGAAGAAGCAGATTGCCGCGGCGAAGAAGAACCAGAAGCAGATTCAAGTAAAAGAAATCAAGTTTCGTCCAGGGACGGAGGAAGGGGATTACCAGGTAAAACTGCGCAACCTGGTACGTTTCCTGAGTGATGGGGACAGGGCCAAGGTATCCTTGCGATTCCGCGGCCGTGAGATGGCCCACCAGGAGCTGGGGATGGAACTCCTCAAGCGGGTTGAAGCTGACCTGCTCGAGTACGGTTCGGTCGAACAGCATCCTAAGATGGAAGGACGCCAGCTTATTATGGTCATCGCCCCGAAAAAGAAGAAGTAATCAATAGGGCACGGCAGGCCTTCTGATTATGTTTATCAACTGAATGCGGAGTACCGAACATGCCAAAGATGAAAACTAAAAGTGGTGCTGCTAAGCGGTTTCTGAAAACTGCTAACGGTATCAAGCACAAGCACGCTTTCAAGAGCCACATCCTGACTAAAATGTCGACCAAGCGTAAGCGTCAACTGCGCGGTAGCAGCTTGCTGCATCCGTCTGACGTGGCAAAAGTCGAGCGCATGCTGCGCCTTCGTTAATTTTAGTCAAGAATAGAGGAAGTAACTCATGGCTCGTGTAAAGCGTGGCGTCATGGCGCGTAAGCGCCACAAGAAAATTCTGAAACTTGCTAAAGGCTACTACGGCGCGCGTTCACGCGTATTCCGTGTTGCCAAGCAAGCGGTTATCAAGGCTGGCCAATACGCCTACCGTGACCGTCGTCAGAAAAAACGTCAGTTCCGCGCTCTGTGGATCGCTCGTATCAACGCTGGTGCACGTGTTAACGGTCTGTCCTACAGCCGTTTCATCGCTGGCCTGAAAAAAGCGTCCATCGAGATCGACCGTAAGGTTCTGGCTGATCTGGCAGTGAACGAAAAAGCGGCGTTTGCTGCGATTGTCGAGAAAGCTAAAGCCACCTTGGCTTAAGTATCCCCGACAGTCACCCTGGGTCGTTTCCGCGGCCCACGGTGTTAAACGTCTTAAATAGGGGAAGAGCCTTCAAGCTCTTCCCCTATTTTGTATCTGGAGTCTGTACATGGAAAACCTGGATGCGCTGGTCTCTCAAGCACTAGAGGCTGTGCAAAGCGCAGAAGATATCAATGCCCTGGAGCAAATCCGGGTTCACTACCTTGGCAAAAAGGGTGAATTGACTCAGGTGATGAAGACCCTGGGGAATTTGCCGGCTGAAGAGCGTCCGCAAGTCGGTGCGCTGATCAACGTGGCCAAGGAGCGTGTTACAGAGGTTCTCAATGCGCGCAAGGCGTCGCTCGAGGAGGCTGATCTTGCGGCCAAGCTCGCCGCCGAATCCATTGACGTGACCCTGCCTGGCCGTGGCCAGACCTCGGGCGGCCTGCATCCGATTACCCGGACTCTGGAACGTATCGAGCAGTTCTTCACCCACATCGGCTACGGCATTGCCGAAGGCCCTGAGGTTGAAGACGACTATCACAACTTCGAGGCGCTCAACATCCCAGGCCACCACCCGGCCCGGTCGATGCATGACACCTTCTATTTCAACGCGAACATGCTGCTGCGCACCCATACCTCGCCGGTACAGGTCCGCACCATGGAATCGCAGAAGCCGCCGATCCGCATCGTCTGCCCAGGCCGTGTGTATCGCAGCGACTCCGATATCACCCACTCGCCGATGTTCCACCAGGTCGAAGGCCTGCTGGTTGATCGCGACATCAACTTCGCCGACCTCAAAGGCACCATCGAAGAATTCCTGCGGGTGTTCTTCGAGAAGGAGCTGGCGGTACGTTTCCGTCCTTCATTCTTCCCGTTCACCGAGCCATCCGCTGAAGTCGATATGGAATGCGTGATGTGCAGCGGTAAAGGCTGCCGCGTCTGCAAACAGACCGGCTGGCTGGAAGTGATGGGTTGCGGCATGGTTCACCCCAACGTGCTGCGCATGTCCGGGATCGACCCGGAAGAATTCTCGGGCTTTGCCTTCGGCATGGGCGTTGAGCGTCTGGCCATGCTGCGTTACGGCGTGAACGACTTGCGTCTGTTCTTCGACAACGACTTGCGGTTCCTCGCGCAATTTCGCTAGTCGTAACGGATCTTTAGGAGAGCAGGATGAAATTCAGTGAACAATGGCTGCGTGGCTGGGTAAGCCCGCAGGTAAGTCGCGACGAGCTGGTTGCTCGTCTGTCGATGGCCGGCCTTGAGGTCGATAGCGTTACGCCGGCCGCCGGTGTTTTCAGTGGTGTGGTTGTGGGTGAGGTGCTGAGCACCGAGCAACACCCGGACGCTGACAAGTTGCGTGTGTGCCAGGTCAGCAACGGCGCGGAAACCTTCCAGGTCGTGTGCGGAGCGCCAAACGTGCGCCCGGGCCTGAAAATCCCGTTCGCCATGATCGGTGCCGAGCTGCCAGGCGACTTCAAGATCAAGAAGGCCAAGCTGCGTGGCGTTGAGTCCAACGGCATGCTGTGCTCCCAGGCGGAACTGCAGGTCGGTGAAGGCAACGATGGCCTGATGGAACTGCCGGCCGATGCGCCAGTGGGCCAGGACATCCGTGTCTATCTGGAACTGGAAGATGCCAGCATCGAGGTCGACCTGACCCCGAACCGTGGCGACTGCCTGTCGCTGGCGGGCCTGGCGCGTGAAGTCGGCGCACTGTACGCCGCGAACGTGACCCGCCCGGTGGTTGCAGCGGTACCTGCCGTGCACGACGAAGTGCGTTCGATCGAAGTGCTCGCCCCCAATGCCTGCCCACGTTACCTGGGTCGCGTGATCCGTAACGTCGACCTGTCCAAGCCAACCCCGCTGTGGATGGTTGAGCGCCTGCGCCGTTCCGAAGTGCGCAGCATCGACGCTGCCGTCGACATCACCAACTACGTGATGCTGGAACTGGGCCAACCGCTGCACGCCTTCGATCTCGCCGAAATCAACGGCGGCATCCGCGTGCGCATGGCCGAGGAAGGCGAGAAGCTGGTACTGCTCGACGGCCAGGAAGTCAGCCTGCGTGCCGACACCCTGGTGATCGCTGACCATTCCCGCGCCCTGGCGATTGCCGGCGTGATGGGGGGGGAGCACAGTGGCGTGTCCGCAACCACTCGCGACATCTTTCTCGAAAGCGCTTTCTTCGATCAGATCGCCATCGCTGGCAAGGCCCGTTCCTACGGCCTGCACACCGACGCCTCGCACCGCTACGAGCGTGGCGTGGACTGGCAGCTGGCCCGTGAAGCCATGGAGCGCGCCACTGGCCTGCTGCTGGAAATCACTGGCGGCGAAGCCGGCCCGATCATCGAAACCGTCAGCGAACAGCACCTGCCGTCGGTTGCACCGATCATCCTGCGCGCCAAGGCCGTTGAGCAAATGCTCGGCCTGGTGATCGAGCCGGTTGAAATCGAGCGCCTGCTGTCGGCACTCGGCCTCGGCATCTCGGCCGGTGAAGCAGGGCAGTGGCACGTAGAAGTGCCAAGCCATCGCTTCGATATCAGCCTGGAAGTCGACCTGATCGAAGAACTGGCCCGCCTGTACGGCTACAACCGCCTGCCGGTTCGTTACCCGCAAGCGCGCCTGGCGCCGCAGCCGAAAGCCGAAGCCCGTGCACACCTGCCGGAACTGCGTCGCCTGCTGGTTGCCCGTGGTTATCAGGAAGCGGTGACCTACAGCTTCATCGATCCAAAGCAATTCGAACTGTTCAACCCGGGTGTCGAGCCGCTATTGCTGGCTAACCCGATCTCCAACGACATGGCCGCCATGCGCTCGTCGCTGTGGCCGGGTCTGGTTAAGGCGCTGTCCCACAACCTGAACCGTCAGCAAGACCGCGTGCGCATGTTCGAAAGCGGGCTGCGTTTTGTCGGTCAGCTGGATGGCCTGAAGCAAGAGCCGATGCTGGCTGGTGTGGTTTGCGGCAGCCGTCTGCCGGAAGGCTGGGCACAAGGTCGCGACACCGTCGACTTCTTCGACGTCAAGGCCGATGTGGAAGCGGTGCTGGGCTTTGCCGGTGCGCTGGATGCCTTCACTTTCACCCCTGGCAAACACCCGGCGTTGCACCCGGGCCAGACTGCCCGTATCGAACGTGAAGGTCGCCTGGTGGGCTTCGTTGGCGCGATTCACCCGGAACTGTCGAAAACCTTGGGGCTGGACCGTCCAGTCTTCGTTTTTGAGCTAGTCTTGGCTGAAGTGGCCTCGGGCAAAATGCCTAAATTCAGCGAGTTGTCGCGTTTCCCTGAAGTACGACGTGATCTGGCGCTGATTGCCGATCAAGGTGTTGCGGCCAGTGCTGTTCTGGACGTAATCCGTGAAAATGCAGGGGAATGGCTGACAGACCTCAGGCTATTTGACGTCTATCAGGGTAAAGGCATTGATCCGCATAGAAAAAGCCTTGCAGTTGGCTTGACCTGGCAGCATCCATCGCGCACTCTTAATGACGATGAGGTGAATACGACGACGCAAAATATCCTCACCTCGCTCGAACAAAGGTTGAACGCCACGTTAAGGAAGTGACGTATGGGGGCTTTGACGAAAGCTGAGATGGCGGAACGTCTGTATGAAGAGCTGGGCCTGAACAAGCGCGAGGCCAAGGAATTGGTCGAGCTGTTCTTTGAAGAAATCAGGCACGCACTTGAAGACAACGAACAGGTCAAATTGTCCGGTTTCGGCAATTTTGACCTGCGGGACAAACGCCAGCGGCCTGGCCGCAATCCAAAAACGGGAGAAGAAATCCCGATCACGGCTCGCCGTGTGGTCACCTTTCGTCCAGGGCAGAAGTTGAAGGCCCGAGTTGAGGCTTATGCTGGAACCAAGTCATAACGACGAACTGCCCGTCATCCCAGGCAAACGCTACTTCACCATTGGTGAAGTCAGCGAGCTCTGTGCGGTAAAGCCGCACGTGCTGCGCTATTGGGAGCAGGAGTTTCCTCAACTCAACCCCGTCAAACGCACCGGGAACCGTCGGTATTATCAGCGCCAGGATGTGCTGATGATCCGACAGATCCGTGCGTTGCTGTACGACCAGGGATTCACCATCAGCGGCGCGCGCCAGCGTATGTCCGGTGATGAAGCCAAAGACGACACCACCCAATACAAGCAAATGATCCGCCAGATGATCTCCGAACTCGAAGATGTGCTGGTGGTTTTGAAGAAGTAATTCCGGCTTTTAAAATACTTCCACATTTCAAAAGCTTGCGGTATATTCCTGATCGCTTCGTTGCGAAGCGAACCCAGTAACACGCCTAGTCGGGGCGTAGCGCAGTCCGGTAGCGCACTAGCATGGGGTGCTAGGGGTCGAGTGTTCGAATCACTCCGTCCCGACCAAATAACTCCAGAAAATCCAGTCACTTAGCAGTGACTGGATTTTTTTATGCCTGACCGATTTATCATGGTTAGCAATTTTGCCCCACTTTTTGCCCCACCGATTTTCATCTGTCCGCCGCTCAAGAATATAACGTCTTCAGAATCTCGGACGCCGTGAAATCAAACCTAGAGCGAAATGCAGTCGCTCGATGCAGAACGGCAACGAGCCGCCAGCACGTTTTAAGGGAGGCAATTCCGACGGTTCGAATCCGTACGCTTCCGCCACTAATTCTCATTAAAGCCCTGATTTTTCGTGGTTTTTTTGTATGAGTGTATTTGGTCCCTTATCTGGTCCCGCATTTTTAGTTTGGCATCCTCGGGCGTCTTTGCATTGTGGTGGGAGTGTTGGATTCATGAAGGCCCGCTGACTTATGTCAGGAAGGGGCGTTCAGGTTTCACTCACGCCAGTTACGGCCTTCAGCTACAAGCCAAATTCCGGCGCCACTTCTACTCCCAGGTACGCTGCTCAAGCTTGAGCCTCGGGCAAAGCTCCATGCGAGGGCGATCGCACGGTAAACGATTTTCTCGTCAAAGTGTGCGTAGACACTTGCAAGTGCGACGCTGTGCCACATCCTTTCACATTGCCAGGCGACGGGCACCAGGCACCGGGTTCAGGATAGTGAAGGGCTTCATTTTACTGGCTTTGAGGCAGACCGATGACGCACTTAGGTCGGCCCTTCGTTGGTCAAAAATGCTTGGGTCGTCCGCGAAAAAGGGGTGGCTCCTCAGGATAGCCTCGATGCAGCCTGAGCTAACCCGCGCTTGCGATGAGGGAATGCTTGAGGAAATCGGCGAAGATCCCGCTATCTCCAAGCTGGCACCGGAACTGCTCGACGGGGCGGTACAGCCATGCGGTGTGGGATTCTTTGTTTGGTCGACCGTCCTGGCCTACAACGCAGAGAAGCTTAAAACTGCCCCACAAGGGTGGGCCGATTTTTGGGATGTTGAAAAGATTCCAGGGAAGCGTGGTCTGCGTAAGGGGGCGAAATACACCTTGGAATTCGCTTTGATGGCTGATGGGGTGGAGCCCAAGGACGTGTACTCGGTTCTGGAGAGTAAAGCGGGGCAAGATCGAGCGTTTGCCAAGCTGGATAAGCTGAAACCCTACATTCAGTGGTGGGAGGCGGGCGCTCAGCCACCTCAATATCTCGCCTCTGGCGATGTCGTCATGAGCTCTGCCTACAATGGCCGCATCGCAGCGGTGCAGAAGGAAAGCAATCTTCGCATTGTGTGGAATGGCGGGATCTACGACATGGACGCATTTACTATTCCTAAAGGTGCCAAAAACCGTGAAGAGGGCCTGCGCTTCATCCAGTCGGTTCTTCAACCTGAGGCTCAGAAGGCCTATGCCCATCAGATCGCCTACGGCCCAGTAAACCGTGCAGCTGTGCCGATGGTGGATGCGATTCGTCGAAGCAATATGCCTACGGATGAAGCGAACTTGGCGCGCCAGGTAGCCATCAGCGCTTCTTTTTGGGCGGATCATGGAGATCAGCTGGAGCAGCGTTTTAACTCTTGGGCTGCAAAGCAGTAAACTGTCCAGCAGCAGGGCGGCTGCTTTCAGTCGCCCATCTAGCATCTAGTTGAGTGGCAGTGACGTTTTCCCTCTACGGCGGGTACTTAGATACAGTCTGCAAAAGAGTCTGTCACAGACGTATGAATCCATCCCTGGATACGGCTTCAGCGGAAAATATATCTCGCTAAGCTCGGCAGGAGAACATTTGTACTACTAGCGGTGAAGAGCGTTATGAAAGACACAAGCTAGGCTGCCGATGATCGCTTTCCTTTTTTCTCGCGAGAGGAGCTCGAGCAGCAATGCCTGTTGCTTGAGAACGAGCTGGCGTGATGGGCGAGGAGTTGACGGCCTCTCGCGAAAAGATCGCCACCTTGGTTCTGATGTGGACGGGCGCTAAAGCGGAGCTGCAGCAGTGGAATCAGAATTGACTCAGGCGACGTACGAGCTTCAAGTAAATAACGTGGCTCACTGAGCATCCAGCACCTTCAACTATCCTGTTTTAACTGCTGCTTCAGCTTGGCTATGAGGCGCGGCCTGCGGCTTCGATTAGATCGCGGTGATTAGCAACAGCGCCACAGCCTCTGCAGGTGATCAAAGACTTGCGGTCTAATGCGTTGAACAAGATGCTTCCCATCTCATTTCAAGCTGCGCAGGGTGAGGATCATGGTTCCGACTCGTTGGAATTTCCGCAGGTGGTGCCCTCGCTCCTGCGGCGGCGTTCAATTGAGTCATGATTGGCCCTGAGCGTTCAGTTTGAAAAAAACAAAGCAGGAAGCGTGATGGTCGGCAATGGGATTTAGCCTTGTTGTGAGATAAGCTCGAACTTCAGATCCTTCAAGGAAGACTATGAAAAAATTCATTGCTGTCATTGGGATGTGCTTGATGCTGGGTGCTTGCGCCACCTCCTATGACACCGCAGATCGTGACTTTCCTTCGGCGAGCGTGGCGAGCATCACCAAGAACAAGACAACAACTTCCGAGCTGAAAGCGCTTTTCGGTAAGCCTTACACGAAGAGTGCCGTAAGTGAGACCGACGAGAAGTGGATCTATACCTTCACGAATGGTTCTGCCATGCTCAGAGTTTCGTGGTAACAATGAAGGTCACCACCACCGGCACGCAGAAGACGCTCGATGTCTTGATCCGCTATGATGTAGTCATCAACTACACATTCAGCGAAGGCCCTGCTCCTTGCAGTAGTACAGCCACTTATTGATGGGGGCACCTGATTGGACAGAACGCATGCCTATGTTGATGAGTCAGGTAACTCTGACCTATTCTACCGATCTTTACGTGTCATCGAAAGTGTATAGTCAGAAGGATATAAAAACTCCGTTGGGGACGTGATTTTTCACACGCTTATGTTTGGATACACGAACCCCTCTCACACGTTCTTCACATTCCAGGCTCCGTTTGATATGGCTCTTCCTACAGGCTCCTAGGATAGAGATTGCATAGCCAATACTGGACAAAATCATTTAGGTTTCCTTCCGAACTGGCAGGTAACTTGGTTCTACACTCAAAAAAATCGAGATATCGACCTAACTAACTGCCGAAATTTACACCAAATAAAAAACTGACTATCAATCAGGTACAGTTTTGAGCGGTGAGTTTCTGCTGGGATATTCTCTGAGCGACAAGTAGCAGCTGGGTGTACAAGGCTTTTACTCCAAGTAAGTCTCGGATGATAAGCTTGATGGCGATAAGTATCTTGATGGTTTTCGAGGTGAGAGCGCAGCCATTTACCCACATATTCGTTATAGTATTTCGCCAGCGGTCGCTGTGATCGCGAAGTATCAGCATGAGTTCGCGGTCGAAAATCGCTCAAAAGGTGATAGGTTTTGATTACAGTTTGCATTCCCTTTTTGAACGCAGTTTAAAACTGTCACTGCATCCTCCGATGCTAACCGGCGCTCACAAGGTCAGCCCCGCTTTTCATTCTAAACCACCTGATGTTCCTCCATTTTCGAGATACACTGCAGGGGTGGAGCGTTAAGCGACCTCGAGCCGTCTCGCCATCGTCCGTACTGTATGGTTCGGCCTCCCACCTGACCTCCTCAAAATTATAATTTTGGTCAATCAAATGTCTAAGTCTAGAACCGACAAATCTGAGCGTAAAGCCCCCATCCGCACAAGACTCATGGATGCCGCATTGAGTCTGATTGAAAATGATATTGATTGTAAATTGACTATCGATGAGACAGTGAAGGTAGCGGGTGTATCAAGAGGCAGTTTCTACACTTATTTTGAAAGTGTTGAAGAACTACTTCATGAGCTTAGCCATGAACTGAGCGATGAAATGGTGCAAGATATATTACCAATGTATGGTGTTCTCTTGGAACCTTGGCAACGAATTTCAGTGGGATACAGGTTGTTTATGGTGCGTGCCTTCATGGATCCGGCGTGGGCGACCTTTGTAACGCGTCATGAAGCGTGGGGGCGAAACACATTAGTTTCAAATTATGTCTCCAGGGACATACAGGAAGGTGTATCGAAAGGTATCTTCAACGTCATGTCAATCCCAGCTGGTACCGATTTTTTAATGGGGGCTTCAGCCAGGGCAGTTGATTGTATTAGACGAGGCGTTCAGCTTCCTGGCCTATATATGGAGACTCAGGTTCAGATGATCATCGGCAGTATGGGCTGCCCGCGGGAAGTATGTGAATTAGCTTCTGAATTTTCTTTGACTTACCTTAAGTTGTGGGCCAAGGGAGATCTTGTTGGCAAGCCTTCAAAGCCGAATTGGGCGAAAAATATACATTCCTCCCTAGGAAAAGCTTTTCTTAGGTTCGGAGATTCATCTGACTGCTGAGCGGCGTAAGCACGTGCTCATGGATTTGGTCAATGGAAATGATCGAGTGCATGGATGCTCTGGTTGCCTAGAGCTCTGAGGTTTGCGGATAGCTTTTGACAAAATGTCAATTTTTGCGAATTTTAGCTCTATAAAACATGCAGTTAGCTAAAGATCTGCTGATTTGCAGTCGAATGATTGCCTCTTTATCTTGGGTTTCTAAGACGGATCGCTAGATCGGCCCGGCTGACGAAGAGCTTGCTTACGGTTGGAGACATTCGAAGCAACGCCCCATAAAGTCCAAGAATAATAAAGAGAGAACTACCATGCTCAGCAATGCAACTAAACTTCGTGAAATTTCCCCAGCTGAAGCTGGTTCCCTGCCCCTCCTCAAGGAGCGCCTTGTTGCACTCCAAAGCACCTTGTCAAAAAATGCCGTTGAGTCTGAACAAAATCGCCGAGCGCATGAAGAAAACATCCAAGCAATCGCCGAAGCCGGCGCCTTCAAGCTGATGGTACCGAAGCGTTTCGGCGGGATGGAGTCGACCATTCGTGCTCACCTGGAAGTTACAGGCATCCTCGCAGAGGGTTGTGGTGGCACTGCATGGGTGACAGCGCTGACAAACGTGTGTGCTTGGCTGTCCGGGCTGTACTGTGAGCAGGCACAGAATGATGTGTTTGGCCAGAACCCTGAGGCCCGCGTAGCAGGTGTTTTTGCGCCGTCCTCCACTACACTGCGCGTTTCTGGCGGGCTGCGTGTCAGCGGTAAATGGTACTCCTCGTCTGGCATTCTCCATGCTCACTGGGCAATGGTCGGTGTGCTTGAGCTGAACGAGCAGAAACAGGTCGTCGGTCACTATATGGCCCTCATCCCCAAGGACGATTTCTCAATTGACGATACCTGGTTCACCTCCGGAATGAGGGCTTCAGGGAGCAACTGCATCGTCGCTTCGGACGTGTTCGTTCCTGATCACCGACTTCTGAACATGCGTGCAGCCCTCTCCAGCGACTATGCAACCGAATTTTCCTCCGAAACTGCCTATCAGAAACCTCTGATGCCTATCGCCGCCCTTATCTTGGTGGGTGCGCAATTAGGGTTAGGTCGTGCCGCTTTGAAACACGTGCTTGGCAAAGCCCATCAACGCGGGATCGCCTATACAAACTATGGCCGCCAATCGGACTCGGTCATTTTCCAGGCCCAAGTAGCTGATGCTGCCATTAAGCTCCACACCGCTGAGTTGCTTGCCCTGAGTGCTGCCGATGAGATCGACGCCTGTGGCGCAGATCTGCGAAAAATGGAGTACGTCGACCGGGCGCGTATCCGGGCCATCACAGGCGAGGTAGCCAAGACCGTGACGGACGCTATCGACATCCTAGTTTCCGCCCACGGCGCCGGCACCTTCGCCGAATCGAATCCTCTTCAGCGCTATTGGCGCGATGCCAACGCCGCAGCACGGCACGCTATTGTCCTGCCCGCCGTAGGCAAAGAAGTGTTTGGCGAGGCTCTGCTGGGTCTTGAAAGCAAGGTCACCAATCTTGTCTGAGGAGGGCGACGTCATGCATTTGGCAAAAGTGGATGTATCAAAAGCAGCTCCGGCGACTATCGACGGCATGCTCATGCGCAAAGCGATGGGCACGTTCGCGACCGGTGTAACCGTAGTGACGTTTTTCGCAGAAGGTGAACCAGCTGGTATGACCGCCAATGCGTTCATGTCAGTGTCGCTTGATCCGGCGCTGGTAGTAGTCTCAGTACGCAAGCAGTCACGCTTCAACGAGTGGGTGAAGAAAGGGGTTAGCTACGGTGTAAACATTTTGGTCGAAGACCAGCTGCACCTGAGCTCCCACTTTGGTGGCAAGCAGAACCCTGAACTCGTGCTCCCGTTTGATGTTGACCGTGAAGTGCCACTGCTCACCGGCAGTATGACGCACGTGATTGCCCGAACCAGGGACGTCCATGATGCAGGTGATCACTTCCTGTATGTGGGTGAGGTTCAGTACCTCCACACCAACCCGGATAAGCAGCCCTTGCTGTTCTTTAGCGGCGCCTATGGAAAGCTACATGCTCCCAAGTTGGACTGATCCTTTCAATAAGTCGAAACACTGAGGCACCAAGCCGACTTGTGTCGGCTTGGTTGGGCCTTGTTCGGCTCACTGACCTTGAACTGCCGCGCGAGATGGTTGGGCGAGGCCACTGTCGGTTTTTCACCGTACAAGTTACAAATATTGGCTTAGTGTCGCTGCTGAATCGAAACTACTGCGGTAAAGGACTGGTGTGGCTCGATAGCCGGCTGAGATTGCAAACCAGTCCACCCAACCAGGGCGTGCTTGATGAAACTCACTGATCAACTGGCTGACCCGGGTAACTTTCATGCCGAGCAGCTCACGCAGTCGAGCATTGCCAAGGCGTCCACCCCAAAAGCAAGAAGGTGTTGAGTAGCTCAGTGCGAGCGCGGGGTTCTTTGATCGTCGTTGATCGCCCCTCACAAGCGCATTCGGATCATGGCAGTGCTTACAAAAAATGTAGCTTGCACAAAGTGAAACGCAAGAAGCTCAAGGCGTCGGAGTCTGGAGCGAAAGAAAGGGGTTATTTGGACGAGGCGGCAGACCAAGGAGATTCACGTCACGCAGGAGGTAGCCGTTGAGGGATGTGGTTTTCCGCGGGCCTCGTACAGTGCAAGTCCAAATGTTCTGGCTATTGGGCTTTCTCAGATGAGCATCCAGCTTTTCAAATTGACGTTGGATTCGTCGCCAGGCGTCGCTTTGAGGGGCTGCTTCGGCTGACTCGGGGTGTTCGGCGACGTAATGTTGGAAAATTCCAGGGGTGACCAGGAAAAAAGTGCCGTTTACGATATGGACCTTGGCCTTGCTGTCGTTGACCACCAAGCGATGATTGAGAACTTCTTGGCGTAGCCATTCGATGAAGGCCACCCCCTGGGTATCCTTGGATGGCGCAGTGGTGGATTGCAGGCTTCCCGCGCTTGGTCCAGTGTCGACCTCGCTCGGTTCTTGCAACATGTCCATCAAATCGTTGAGGTAGTCAAAATCCTGGTTCGGGTGCTCGGGTTCGGGCTGTTCTTCTTCCGGCCTTGGTTGCAGTCGATCCAAAGCCGACTCGCAGGTTTCACCGGCCGGCAGAGGATGTTCCACCATCGGCTCAACCGTTCCGTTAAAGCAGGCTGGCCGGGGTTCATCTGCCCAAATCATGCTAGGTTGCAGGCGGAGAAAGGTAAAGCGATGTTGCCAGTCATCTTCTGTTACGTTGGCACTCCATACCGCTTTGCCCTCCGGTGTCGTGTCCACTAATCCGTGTGATTGCAGTTCATCGAACAAGGCGATATTGGAGGAGGGGATACCATCCACCGATTGAGCCAGCAGGTAGGCACGCAGTTTGTCGGTTGCGGTTTTGCTGACCAACCACAGGTGTTCCTCGGTGAGCCAGCCGGCCGCGCCGGGCTGGTTGAGCTTGAATTCGTTTTTGAGCAGGTGGCGCAGCCCCGTCAACAGGTGATGCTGCAGCGAGTGCTTGGGTGCTTGCAGTGCCTTCATCGGGTTGGCGCCGATGTTTTGCGCCGTGGACACCCGGTCTGCTTGCAACACCAACTCTCCGAGGGTGCCGGCATGCTCGTAGTGGTCGGCCAGCAAGTTGAGCAGATGTCCCCACAAGGTCGGGTAGCTGCTGAGCCAATCGAGTAGGGCGGGCGTCAGGATCTGCGTATACAGCAGCCCAGCGGCGGCACCGTGTAGTTTGTAGTCCCGGTCGGTATTGTAACGGAAGCGATAAGGCTGCTTCAGGGGGCCGTGCCACGGGTGCCAGCGTTCACCATTCTGATATTCCACCTGGAGATCGACGGCAATTTTTCCCACATCATGGAGCAGGGCGCCGTAGGCAATGGCGGCGCTCCAGGCATCAGCCTGCGCGGCCTGGTCTTCCGGTGCGGCACCACTGGGAAGCAGGTAGGACTGGCGCAGCTTCAGGCTGCACGCTACCAGCTCCAAGCCATGGTCGAGCATGCCGCCTGGATAGGCATGGTGATGGCTCTCACTGGCCGGTAGTTGCTGTACATAGGTGGCGTAGCGACGAATCGGTTCGAGGTAGAGTTGTTCGAACTGTAGCGGGGAGAGAGCCGTGTATTGCCAGATGCGCTCGAGCAGCCTTTTTCGGTGGCTGGCAGCGAGCAGTGATTCCGCCGACAGTGGTTGATGAAAACCCACGGCGGCGGGGATGGTCTCTTCGGGAAGGCCTTTTTGCGGTTTGAACCACCAGCGTTTCATCACAGTACCTGCCTTGCGTTCAAAAGATCCTTTTGCCTTTTCGGGTAAGCCTCTTACCCTTGTGCCCCCTTCCATTGACACCTTTACCCTTTACCGCCTTGGCCTTTTTCGTGAGTGCGCTATTCCGAAGTCTGGCGCATCGGGTTAGCCGGCCGATCGGCATAGCCGACCCTTTCGAGTGGGGGTAGACTGCCCGGCATCGTTTTTCTGAGCTGGGGCGCTGATGACGCTGAGTGATGCTGTACTGATCGTGCTGCTGGCGGACCGAATTCATGGCACAGATGCTGCCATTCGGTCTGCCGCCAAGCGCTGTGCGCAAAAGGGCCGCGCGGCCAGCGCCACATCTTGTTCAAGATCTGCAGCAGCTCGGCGCCTCGCGAAGTGGTGGCGCATCTCTGTCAGAACTTGGCAGACTGATCTGTCACAGAGTTTTGCAATTAATTAGCATGAAATGACTCTTAGATTGGGAATTAATACTCGGATATTGAGTGTGTCTCAGTTAGTATTCATTCACGTGTCTCATCCCTAAGAAAAATTTCTCATGTCCAAACTTGCCGAATTCAAAGCACTGGAAGCGCAACTGGCCGCGCAACTTCAACAGCTGGATGCGATGAAAAACGATTCCGGCCTGAAGCAGGAAATCGAGTTTGAACAGAAGCTGAAAGCCTTGCTGGAAGAATACGGCATGAGCCTGCGCCAGGTGATCACTATCCTGGATCCGTCCAAGGGCGTGAGCGTGAGTGCCGCAAGCGTGTCGAGCGGCGCTCAGCGCAAGCCGCGCGAAGTCAAGCGCTACAAGAACCCGCACAGCGGCGAGGTCGTGGAAACCAAGGGTGGCAATCACAAGATCCTTAAGCAGTGGAAGCAGGAACACGGCTCGGATGCCGTCGAGAGCTGGCTGGAGTAATCGACCCCGTATTAGCGGTCGATACCGGCCCTGTAGGAAAAACAAAGGCCCCAAATCGGGGCCTTTTTGCTGGTTGAGGGAAATCACGCCGTGAGTCGCTCCGGCGCTTCTGTGCTGCGATCGGCCTGTAGGGCTAGCAGGAACTCCGAGGCCTCACGGGCCAGGCCACTGGCGCGGAAAATCGCACGCTTGTCTTCCTTGAGGATCTTCAGCCAGGAGGCCAGGTATTCCTCGTGGCGCAACTCTCCCTGTGTGGCGGTCAGCGCGCAGAGAAACGCTGCACCCATTTCCGCGACCAGTTCCTCGAAGGCATAGGCTGCGGAGCCGAACCCGTGCCCGCCGGTGATGCCATCGCGGTTCAGGCGCGATCGATGACCCGACCAGTGAGTCAGCTCATGCAGGGCCGTCGCGTAGTAGCTGCCGACGTCCTCAAATTGAGCCTTGGTGGGCAGCTGGATGCGATCGCGCAGCGGCTGATAGAACGCGCTGTCGCCATAGCAATGCTCGATCTGCGCGCCGCTGGCTAGCAGCAACTGCTCGGCCGGGGCATGGTCGATAAATGCGAGCGGCTCGGTGTGCTCAGTGGGTCCAGGCTCCTCGTCAGGCATGCCTTCGGTCTGCTCGATGTTGAACAGGCAGTGCGTGCGCAAAAGGGCGAACTGCACCATCTTGATATTGCCCTGTTCATCGCGAACGACTTGGCCGTCCTCGTCGTGCGCCTCCTTGCTCATCGGTTTGTACAGCACCGCGAGGGTGGATTGCTCGCCCTTGCGTACATGGCCACCAGCTTTGCGTGACTGGTTGAAGGTCAGCCAGCGATCCTGGGTGAAACCTCGCAGGCGCGCCTCGGCCCACAGCAGTGGAATGTTGATGCCGGCGTAGGGGCGTCTGGTGATGGCGTTGATTGGAAAAGGGGAGTCAGCATTTGAACCGGTGGTGGTCCAGGGTTTGATCCAGGGGATCACGCCTTGGCTCAAGGCGCTGACGATCTTGTTGGTGACATCCAGATAGACATCTGACATGGCGTTCTCCGGGCGTGTAGGGGGAACGCTGCCCAGCCGGGAAGGGTTCCCGGTGGGGTAGTCAGGCAGTAGCGGTGCTGCGGGGTTAGAGGGCGGCGACATCTACTACGATCTCTCCGGGTAGCCGGATAAGCAGAAAAGCCGGGCCCCTGTGTGGCGTGATGCGAGCCAGCTGAAGCTGCGGCAGGTGAGCAGATACTGAAGTGCCGTCGTGGCGCAAGCGGTCGAGTTGCAGCTCGATGGGACAGTGTGAAGCACGCGGTGCCGAAGTCAGCACGCTGTTGAGCAGGTCTGCCAAGCGCAGGCCTGACTGTCCAATCGGTTCCTCGCCTGTGGCAGGTTCAATGAACTGCTGCCAAACGCCTGGGCTCAGCACCACCGCATCGGAAAAGCGCTTCACCCTGGACATTGGGACCTCCGCGTAGCTGATCCCGCGACGCCTCATTTGAGGTTTGCGCATGGATCTGCTCAATCCGAGCAAGGCATTGAGCAGGGGACGTCCATGTATTAAACCGCGCTTGGCCGTGAGGTCAATCTCCGATCCCTACCTCCAATGGAGGTCTCTATCCAGGGTGTTCCAGGGGAGACTTTCGGCCTTGGATTCCTGACAAACGGCGCTCTTCAATTGACTGAAACATGATGCGAGAGGCGTCCAGAGAGGCACGGTTAAGGTGCCGCTCTGGATGCGCGTGGAGCTCGCTTGTGCGTTCAAGATTTGCCAGCGGGGTCAACCTCGGCGGCCAGGTACAGGTGGGTGGGGGTGGCCTCCACCACTAGCGATCCCCCAGTACCGCGAAGGCTGGCGAGGACAGGATCATCGATGTCGAAGTACTCGGCAAAATCATCGCCGCCGAATTCATCGCGGGCGCGATTCCACCAGGTGTCGAAGTCGTCGACGTTGGGGTTGCAGCCGGTGGCATAGGCCACGCGTTTGCGGCCACCGCCATCCGGTTTGCTTTCGCCGATTTCGGACATGAGGTAAACACCGTGGTCCTTCACCAATATCAGTCTGCAACCATTGATACCGGCCTCGGCCAACACAGCGTGAAGTTCAGTGCCTGTGAAACGCAGCATGATGAGATCCTCCAGAGGGTGCGGAGGAACGCCATCCCGTGTGGGAGAGTTCCCAGCACTGGAATGGATGTGAGTAGGGTGCGACGACGACGCAGGTTCAGTGAACCCGGGGGATTAGAAAGCGTTCATCACCAGGGAACGGTGACCATGCGAGCTGCCGAACGCGAATCGCATTTCGGGGTAACCATCACATGTGTGACGTAGCCTTAAAGGTTATGGCTACCTGGGGTGCTGGAAAACCAGCGATTGCACTTACTCAATACCAAGCAGGATGGCTGCGGTCAACGGCAGGAACCGTGCACAATCAGGCTGCGAGTCCACAACGTTCCAAGGCGATGTTTCAGCCTGCTGCTGAACGATGAGCGGTGCTGTTCGTAGTTCGGAAAGGAGTAGACTTTAATCTTGGATCCAACGGGCTGTTCGCCTGTGGAGGTGCAAGATGACAAGTCAAATCCGTCCTTCATTTTCGGGCCGCCTGGGTTCTAGCCTGGGCAGAGCTTGGCGAAATTTGGTCTCCAAGCTATCTGACTCTCGTCGTCTGGCTCAAAGTCCACGTAGACAATTCTTTGTGACTGCAGCTAGCAAATTGCTCTGTTTGTTTGGTCTTGCTGCTGTAGCTCTTGGTTTTGCTTTGCTGATTATCACCAACCTGGCAGTTGCGCTGCTTCGTAGCTGGTGGGAGAACGGCGAACCTGTGGCGAGTCGAGACGAATCAGTTCCAGACTCTCTGGGGGCTGACCTCTATATTGGAAATTACGATAGCAATGGCCATTACATAGGTGACTTTAAGTCACCTGATTGATTTCTTGCCGGCACTCGTCAATTGCGCTGTGCCTTTGCTTGCGGCGTCGGTCGCATTTTTGCCTCCACTTGCCAACATGCTCTGGATCCCGTTACCCACGGCATAGCCTGCCCAGCTCATAGTGCCCACGAACAAAGCCGGCAAGACAATGAACATCGCGCCCATGACGTATTCGATCACCTGAGCCGTAACTGTCCCATCCATGAATCCTGCTGTCGGCAACGACAACAGCGCCTGATCTGTGGCCGATACCTGGTTGTACAGCGTTTCGAGCATGCTCGAGTCGATCCAGCGCGCGAGTTCCCACCAGAACGTCAGCATGTGCAGGGTGAACAGCGCGAATGTGATCGGCATGAGCGCCTTGAGCTGGTAGGTGCTGATCAGCAGCACCAGCGGCAGGCTGATGATCGTGCCCATGATCAGAAAGGCCTGGACCATCGGCAACGCCGCGCGCAGCGCATTCATCGCCGGGAAGTTACTGAACGAGCCCAGTGCGAGGCCGGTGTTGGTGGCCAGGTTGTTAAGCCCTTGCGTCAGCGAACCACCCCGCGCGCTACTGCCGTAGTCCTGGAATACCTGCCCAGGCGCCATGCTCAATGACTGCTGCCGTGGGCTCACCAGCTCGCGCAAGGTGGCGTCTTCGACCTCCGTAGAGGTGCGCCCCGTCAGCCAGCCCCGTAGCTGCGATAGCAGTGATGGATCAACCTCGGCCACCAAGCGATCGCGCAGTCCGATCGTGCCATCGCTCCACCACTGCTTGCAGGTGGGGTAGCCGGCGCCGTTGTCGAGCTGGGGTAGGGAGGTGTCCCGAGTTTCGTCGTACGGCCAATCGACTCTAGGCATTCGCGAGCGATCAGTATCGTAATAACCCGGAGTATTGAGTAGGTAGGTCGAGCCAATCCAGGACGCGTCGTAGCTCTGCGACTCGTCCAGATCGGGGCGATTGCTGAACAGCCGCGAGCGCGAAAAACCGTAGCAGTCCCGGGTGAAGTCGGCGACTTCCTGTAGCAGCACTTGATCGTTGATCCGCGAACTGTCGATCTCCATGCGCATCGCCCGGATGTCGGGCGTGCATGGAATTGCTGCGGTGGCAGCGGCGGTGATGCCTTTGCTCATGGCATGCACGAGGAACCACCATACTGGCACGTTCGCTGACTTCTCGCCGATGGTATTGAAGGTCGTACCCCAGGCCGTGTCGGCGGGCCTAGCCATGGACACGCCACAGCGCTGGCTCGCGGCATCGTCAAAAGTCACGGAGGACAGGTTCAGCGGAAAGAATGGCATGCACCCAAACAGAATGACCACGTAGCTCATCCACAGCCGGTTCTCGACGCGAGGGATCGACAGCAGGCCCTTGTTGCCTTCGTCAGCACCCTGTTGGCGGGCCGATAGCCACTCCTGCAGGATGATCGCACCGAAAGGGGCGGCGAACAGCCCGGTGTCCGCCAGCGTGTTCCAGATGCCGTTGTTGATGATCCAGGCCAGCAGCGACAGGTAGTACTCAAGGTAGCTGTTGGTGCTCATGTTCATGGCTGCACCTCACACGCGAGCCAGTTCGACCAGGATGATCGAGCTGAAGCCAATCAATCCCAGGCGCTTTAGCCGTTGCTGGTCCACAGACGCAGGCCGCATGCGTAATGCAGCGGCCCAACCGGTGAAGATCAGGATGTACAGCAGGACGCGCCACCACGTGAAGTAGGCGACAGTTGCCCGCGCTGGTTCGAGCCAATCCAGGTGGTTGGCGGGCAGTTGCAGAGCCATCCAGGCAATCAGCAACATGGCCAGCATGGCGCCGAGGATCAGCAGCACGTGGGCGATCATCGACCTCACAGAAATCGGCATCATGGCGTGCTCCCTCCCTGTTCAGCCCGACGCAGTCGATCCGGTAGTGGGTCGCGCTGATCAATGCTGCGTGAGGCGTCGGCGCCTCCGGCGTGGCGATCGAGGACCAGGCTGGCGGTATTTGTGGCCAGCGACTGGCGTACCTGCAGCTCGGTTTGCAGCAGGCGGATCTCCCGTTCCAAGGTTTCGACGTTGCTGTTGAGGGCGGTGGTGGCGGGCTGGGCCGATGCCACGTTCGGTTCGTGGCTGCCGGCGAACAGCGTGCGCTGTAGCAGCATCGCCTTGTAGATCACGCTGGACAGCGCGGTCTCACTGGCCAGGCGCCGGGCCAGCAAGTTTTGGTCGGGGTCATCGCGCAGCCCCTCGATGACGCCGCGGGAGACCTGTAACAAGGGGCTGGAGACCTTGCTGAGGTTCTCTGGGGTAGGCTGGTCGGCGCCCGAGACCATGCGCTGCAGGCCTTCCAGGTGTTCCGTGTAGGTTTCCTGTATCAGCGGCGACAGGCCCGTACCGGCGGTGACGCGCAGCGTCTCGCAGTCATCGCACGTTTCCACCTCGGTTTCACCGAGCACTCGTGTGGCCCAGCCCGAGGCTTCCTCGGGACTCGACCAGGCTTGGCAGATAGCGCCATTCTGGCAAGCCGAACCGAGGGCGGAGGTGTCCTCGACGGCCCGGTTGTGCAGCAGGTTGTAGCCGGCCTTGACCACGTCCGAGGTCACCCGGATGGGCTGCTGGCCGTTGCCGCCGGCTTTCTCCCCGCCGACCCAGCTAACGCCGTTGTTGCCGTTGTTCGATTCGGTGTCCTTCACCGCCATTACGGCATCGCCGCCGGACTGTTCGAGGTTGTGCTGCATTTCCTGATTCTGAGCCAGTGCGCCCCAGCCGGCCTGGTCGACCTTGTCGGCCATTTTCGCGGCCATTGCCTGGCAGGTGAGTTTGGAACGATCGAAGTCGATGCGCCCCTGCAGCACGCCATTGCTCAGCAGCTCATACAGCCCGGGGTTGGCGCGCTGGATGATCATTGCCGGCAGCGACATGACCGCCTGTGTGGCGTTCTGGATGACATTGCCCATGATCTGCTGGAAGCCCTGGGTGGCGCCATTGAGCTGGTTCTGCAGGGTGTTCGAGAGGTTCATGTTTCCGCACATCATGTTGGCGCGCCACGACATGCCCACGCCGAGGCCATTGGGGCGGTAGAGCGAGGAGGGCGCACCGGCTGCAGAACCGCCACCGATGGTGTACATCACGCGGTCATCCAGGACTGGCGCCTGGTCACCGAGGTGGTAGCCGTTCTCTGCGGTATGGCCTGCGGCACACATGAGGAAGCACACCAGTCCGAGCGCGAGATTGTTCATCATTGGCCTCCATCAAAGTCGATGCTGAACAGAAACGTCTGACCCATACGCTGGCAGCAGCGATAGGGCCTCCACAGCGACCAGGCATAGGCGCCGTCGGCGCTCTGGATCGTTGGGCTAGGGAAGATGGCGCAGGTGTTCTGGATCACCGGGACCAGCAACTGCCAGCGGTGGTTGTTGACGTTGTTCTCCATCACCGGCTGGGGTGGCCAGTAGCCGGGAGCCGGCATCGGCTGCAGCGGTAGATAAACGTGCGGCTGGCCGGCGCGGGTGATGAAATCGCTGGCGCGCTGGGCCATCACGGCAGCTGCCTTGAAATCATCGGGCTGCACCAGAAAACCGTGTCGCGGATACACGCTGCCCCACATGTCCCCAAGTGCCTGGTTGCCGATCTCACGCATTCCCGGGACCAGTGCCTGCGGGAAGACGGATTCGGGAACGGCCTGGCGCCACGCCAGCGGGTCGAGTGTGCTGAGGTAGTAGGGCGCAAAGGGCACGGCTCCGCTTGGGCAGGCATAGCCGAATGTATGCGCCAAGGCCGTCAGGGCTGCCCCGCCGGGATGGCCAATGCCGTCGACATTCTTGAACCGGAGCAGGTTATCGCGCTGCGGCGAAGGCGTGATCAGGTTGCCACCCCCTTGCGACGCCGGCGTCGGCGTCGACAGCGCCGACATCTCGCTCCAGGGATTGCTGCCGGTGTCGGCATAGCTCGATACGACCAGCTCGGGAATGAAGTGACGGATCTTCGGTGAGGTTCGCACCGTGCAGCTGAAGGGCGTACAAAGCAGCCAGTAGCAGATGCCGACGACTCGGTACTCCAGGCACTGCATCGATCCGACGGAGGCGATGATGGTAGGCGTGGTCAATGCCAGACACTGCTCGGCGGCCACCAGCAGAGCAGCGGCGGTGAAGGCACGGCCACGGCGAGCGTTTCTGGATTTCGGCGCTTTGCTTCGGGTGAAGGCGGTGACGTTCATGGGCAACGCTCGGCAGGTGGCAGCGGTGTGCATCCGTGCGCCAAGTTTCAGCATCCCGGATCCGGTGCTGGAGGAGGGCGGACAAACCGAGTCCGGGGTGATCGGTTTCGTCGGGCGCTCGATTTAGCGGCGCGAGATGAGCAAACTGCCAGAGGAGTACAGATATGCTCTTTCCGATTTTTATTCAGCAGAGTGGCTCGGATAGCCCTGACGGTGTCGTTCACGAGATGCCGCGCAGGCGATCAATCTCCGCCGCGACCTGCAGGGCGGCTTCCAGCTCGGACTGCTGGTGCTCTTCCATCAATCGCCAGCGCTGAGCTTTTTCCTCGGGCTCGGTCATGGCCAGCGCGAGGTACAGGCTCGGTGGTACCGCGCGGAACAGCGTCTCCAAGTTCTTCGACAGGACCACACCCTCGGTGTATTTGCCCGAGGCCTTGCTTGCGGAGAGCAGCAATGCCTTCTGCGCCGGCGTGAGTTTCTTGAAACGAGCAATTTCCTCGATTTCCGCTGGCGGCATGTTCAAGCAGATCCACCACTCAATCATGTTGAGCATGGTCTGCGCCGCATCGGGCAAGTCGGCCATGTTCTGCGTTGCCAGCCAGAACCAGGCGCCCAGCTTGCGCCACATCTTCGTGCCCTTGACCACGAAGGGTGCCAGCAACGGGTTCTTGGTGATGATGTGGCCTTCGTCGGTGACCATGATGATCGGTCGCCCCAGGTACTGATCGCGCTCGGCGATGTTGTTCACCGCGTTCATCAGGCTGATGTAGCTGATCGACATCTGCGCCTCGTAACCCTCACGGGCGTACGTGG
Source organism: Pseudomonas sp. D8002 (assembly GCF_013385695.1). NCBI lineage: Bacteria > Pseudomonadati > Pseudomonadota > Gammaproteobacteria > Pseudomonadales > Pseudomonadaceae > Pseudomonas > Pseudomonas sp. D8002. The sequence goes on along the minus strand of NZ_JACAPM010000038.1, from coordinate 63,934 downwards.
CAAGGTCGACGATCGTCACGTCGCTCTCCGGCCAAGGTGTGCCAGGCCGGTCGAATAAGGCACCTTCGAAACCTTGGCAGAACAGGTCGATGGACTCGGCCATCTCCTGTGCGCGCTCGCGGCGTTTGTCGGGCAGGTGGGTGTCGCTGGCGACCTTATGCAGGGCATCGCGGACATGCCGGGTTAGCACCCGTTGATCAGTCGCCGCGCAGTGGCGGGCGGCATCGAGGATGCACTCGCGGATCAGGCTGCGGTCTGCCCGGGTCAGGCGCGCCTCTTCTTTGGCTTCGCCACCGGTAATCATAAGCCGCGCGGTGATCTCCAATTCGCCCAGCACGTCGCGCTGCTCGTCACTGTCCGGCGCGGCCTCATCCAAGTCTTCGGTCGACAAGCTGGCGACCTGGTCCGGATGTTCGATCAGACGCCGGGCATGGGCAAAGGGCGCGAGGCTCACATCACTGCCCGGTTTGAGCTGAATCTTGTTGACGGATAATCCGAGGGTGGCGAAATAGTCGCCCTGTAGGCCGAAGGAGTTGCCCGCTTCGACGATGAACAGCCGCGGCCGGTACACGGCCATGACCTGCATGAGGATCGAGACCAGGGTGGCCGACTTGCCGGCACCGGTTGGGCCAAACAACAGCAAATGGCCGTTCATGGAGCGGTCAAAGCGCGACAGCGGGTCGAACGACAGCGGCGCGCCACCGCGGTTGAAGAAGGTAATACCCGGGTTGCCGGTGCCGATGCTACGTCCCCAGAGGGGCAGTAGGTTGGCGACGTGCTGAGCAAACAGCAGCCGGGTGTACCAGTTGCGTGTGTCCCGCGCCGGGTTGTAGACCATCGGCAACCAGCGCAGATAGCTGTTGCACGCGGCCACTTCATCGCCCTCGCGCACCGGTTGCAGGCCAGCGCCGAGCAGGACGTTGGCGGCCTGGACTGAACGCTGGCGCAGCTGCTGTTCATCGGCACCGCGCAGGTACAGCGCCAACGTGCCGCGGTACAGTTTGTGCTGGCGGCCAATCAGCGCGCGGGCCTCTTCCACGTCCTGGCGGGTCTGGGTCGAGGCGAGGTTCTCGCCGATGGCTTTGCGCGCCAGGCGGTTGAGCTGCTCTTCGAGCACATCTTGTGGTGTGATCACCAAGGTCAGGCTCATGATCGCCTGCTCGGGCAACTGATCGAATAGGGCGTTCAAGGCTTCGCCCTTGCGTGTTTCGCCGGTCAGTTGGCCGATATGCGGTGGCCTGCGTAGCTTGTCGACCACCATCACGGCGTGGGGCTGTTGATCGAAGTACCACAGACCCTGCTCGCTATCGGAGCGCGGTTCCTGAAAGAACAGCCGCTCGGCGAAATCGTGGTCGAACGGCAGCGGTAGCTCTTCGCCGTCATCCCCTTCCGGATAAGGCACGCGCCGAAAGAACGCGGCAGGGGATTCGCTGGTGAGTGCAGGAGCGGGATTGAACCAGGGCAGCAACCAAGCGTAGAAATCGCGCCCGGTCAGCCGCCGAGGGCTGACCCCGCAGGCCTGCAGCGAGGCCACCAAGCGGTCGCAGGTGCGGTTCAACAGCTGAACCGGGCTCTGCCCATCCTCGTCGGCCTGCTCTCCGAGCCAGCGGTAAACCACCAGGCGAATCCGCCGGTTGCTGCCGCGCCACGGCAGATGAGACACCACATGGTCGTCGAACAGCCCACCCGGTTTGCCGACGGCTTCAAGGTGACGTTGCATCGACGCGAGGAAGGCCTCGGTGAATGGCGTACCTCGCGCGCGCGGCGCGATGTAGCGCTCCAGGCGTTCAAGGCACGGGGCAAAGTCACTGTCGTCCTGGCAGAAGAACTGCACTACCCAGGGCGCCTGGTCGAGCTCGTCGAAGCTGTCCTGCAGCGCGTCTTCCAACGCGTCGCGCGCAGCCATTAGCCATTCGGGCTCGCGACCCTCGGTACCGATCGGCTGCAGCTCGAACACGGCGCCCACCGAACGGTTGTCGTCGAGCAGAAAACACTGCTCATCCTCGAGGTATTCGACCCAGGGCAGATGGTCGGCAAAGCTGGGGTTGTGCGCGTACTGGGCGGCCTCGTCGGCCAGCGTGGCGCGCCGACGCTGTGCCTCGCGCCAGGGCCTCCAGCGTAGCGGGTCGCGACTCGCGTCATCGGCCATCACAGATCGTCCAGGCGCTCGCCGGGCAGCGCGTACTGGACCTTCTCGTACAGCGGGAACACGGTCGAGTAGCCTGGCACCGGCGTCTGTTGGGTACCGGCCAGATGCGGGTAGACGTACATGACCAGGTCTGGGTTGGGCAGACGCGGGAACTGGGCACGGATCTCGTTGGCCGCCGTGCGCGTGTAGGCGCTCTGGTCGTTGATCAGGCGCTCGGGATCCAGCACCGGTCGACGCAGTTCGCCACGCGCCTCCAGCAGCTGTTGCTGAGTACCGACCGAGCCACTGCCGTTCCAGATGTCCAGCATGGTGTGATCGCCGTGGGGCAGCATTTCCTCTTTGCTGGTGGAGCAGCCGGTCAGGTGCAGGCCGAGCAGCAGGCTAATCCAGATCCAGTACCGAGACGGATGGGCTTTCATGGTTCACTCTCCGGCCTTTGGGTTCGTAGTCGATGCTGATTTCGTGGTCCAGGTGCAGAGCCACCTTGGCCCCAGGGGGCACGTAGATGGCGGCGAAGGCTTCGCCGTAGAGCTTGTTGATCCACTCACGGATGTCGCCTATGCCACCGCTGATCACCGAGTTCAGCGCGCTGTTGCCGTTGTTCTGGGACAGGCCCAGACTGCCGCTGGCCGAATTGATGAACGAGGTGTTGGTCTGCTCGCTGCCCAGGACTGCAGCGAAGCCGGCGCCAGCTGCGCTGATCAGGCTTTGGCTGCCCAGATACTGCTGGGCGTTGGAGCGGCGCTCGCCGGAAATGCAGGGAATGCCGTAGGGGTCGGAGATGTAGCCCAAACCGCCGCGGATCTTCTCGGTGTCCGAGGTCTGGGTGCTGCTGCGATTGCGGCTGACGACCTTCTGCGGCTGCGGTACGGTGCGCACGGTACCGTCGCTGAAGACAAAGGTGATCGACTCGACCTGGCCGCGCACGCAGGACAACGTCCATTCACCGGCGGCAGTGCCGCTCATGACCGCGCCGACCACGTCCGGCAGGTCGATGCCGTTGGCAGTGAGGTTGTCTGGCCCCACCAGCACTTTGAACGGATAGGGATCGTTCACGGTGCCGTCCACCGGCACCCGGCCGATGAGCGCGGTCATGGCGATCGAGCCCATCAGCGTCGAATTCTCGGGGATGGTGTAGACGGGCCTGGCGCCTTCGGTACGGTCCTGGGCGTTCTCCAGATCACGCTCGCCTTTGGCGACGGCACGCAAGCGGTCCTGGCCACGGTCGATGGCATTGTTGTCCAGACCGTGCAGGTCCTTGAACTTCGACGTCAGCGACGACAGCGGTCCGTCGGCTTTGCCGGTGTTCTCTTGGCCGGCGCGGGCATTCGATGGTTCGATCCACTGCACCACATCTGCCTGCTCCTGAGCTCCTGCAAACTGCTGCTCGTCTCCCGGCTCAAGACCGAATCCCGCAGGAACATCCGACTTTGCGGCTGGCTTGCCGGTGAGCTGGTCCTTGAGCCTGGAGAGCAGCCCCTGGGTCTCGCGGTGCTGCTGCTCGGCTTTCTGTCGAGCATCGTTGGCCTGCTGGCGCTGCTCGGTGGCCTGCTGGCGCTGCTCGGTGACCTGTTGGGTGACGCTGCTCAGCGTGCTCTGGATGCGCGTGTCGATGTTGCCTTCGCGCGTGCGCAGCCGGTTGTTCTCGGTCTGCAGCGCATCGTTGCCTTTCTTCAGCGTCTGCATCTCGCTGCGCATCGTTTTGACCTGACCAATCAGCGTGGCCACGGTGTCGCGCGGGGTGTCACCGGCGATGCCCAGGGCCTTGGCCTGTTCCGCAGTTAGCGTGGCCTTGTCCGGATCGTGAGCGGGCTCGCCGTCCGGCGTGGCCACCCAGGATTTGACGATGATCAGCACGATGCCTAACAGGACCCCAGGTACCAACCACTTGAGCAGGCTGTTAGCTTTCATGATCGGCAGCCTCCGGTTTTGGCGGGGGCAACAGCAGCGCATGCTTCAGGTCGCCGCCGCGGGTGACGAGGTAGGCCACGGTGGTGTCTTCAGGCGTACCGGTGAGACCGAGGTCCGCGTGCTGGAAGGTTGCGGCGTACAGCGTGGCTTGTAGGTGACGCGGGTCAAGCGCGACCTTGCCGGGGCCGCGGTTCACGATCTTTACTGCCGTCACCCAGTAGTCGCCCAGCCGCCAAGCCGCGAGGGTCTTGATCGACACCCGCTCGGTCGGCAGCAACATGCTGAACGCGGCGGAGTCGCTCAGCGGCACCCGCCGCACACCGGGCAGTGGCGCCACGGTACGCAGCGGTGCGTAGAGGTTCTGCGCCGCATAGCGCGTGAGCACCACCGGTATCGGGGTTGCTGAAGGTGCTGCCTCCTTCGCAGCTTCCACGTCCGGTGTCGAGACCTGGGCCACGATCTTGACCGGCTCCAGTGCCTCGCTACCCTCGAGCGCCTCGATGTCGATCAGGATGATGTCGCCTGACTTCACCGACTGCAGTTGCAGCCGGGTAGGGGGAAGGGGTTCTGCGGCGCGCAGATACACCGTGCCGCCGACGGACTGGACGCGCAGCTTGCCAGCGATCGCACCCGGCACCCCTACGCGGACATCCTCATCGAGCATCAGGACTCGCTCCTGGCCTACCGTAAGTGGAACGGCCAGCGGCAGGCGATCCCAGTATTTGACCTCGACCGCACTGACTGCAGAACACCAGCCTGCGGCTACCGCCAGAGTCATGATCAAGACACGCATCATCCCGCACCTCCAGGCAGCATCAGCTTCTGCGGTGTGCCTTCGTAGCAGTCCAGGGCCAGGCCCCACTTGTTGTGCTCGGGGTCGACGTCGAAGCGCACCACCCGTAGCGGATACCGCACCACCACGCGTTTCACCGGCTCAGCGGCGTAGTACTCGTCAGCGTTGAGGTCCAGCTTGACCAGCCAGCTGTGCTTATCCAACTGCTTCACCCGCAGGCCAGGGTCGTCGCTGTAGCCGCGGCCCAGCACCTCGTATACGCCGCGCACCCGGCCGCGCAGTTCGCCGGCAGCCTTGCGGTACTCGAAGTCGCCGTCGAAGAAGGTCTTGCACGCCGGTGTCAGATAGGGCTGCAGGGCGAAGATCGCGCGGTGGTAGTCGACCTCGCCGTCGGTGGGCCAGCGGTTGAGCTGGCCAAAGATGTACAGCGCGAAGGCGTAGATGTTTTCTGGCGGTACATCCCACCATTTACGTGTGCTGCCGGAACGTAGATCGGGCGGCACATGGATGGTTAGCTCGGAAGGCGAGGACTGCCAGCCGTACCAAAGCCCGCAGCACAGCAGTGCCAGGATCGAAACGGCCAGACGCAGGCTGAAGATGTGTGCCTGCTGCGCATCCACCTTGTTGCGAAAGCGGCTCATGGCGTAGCCCTCGCGTGTCGACGCGTCCGGCGCACTGTCCAAGGCCCTGAGTGCAGGATCAAATGATGAGTGCCAACACCCCAGTGCACTGCCAGGTGCCACTGCAGACGTCGGTAAAACCAGGTTTCGGGGCGGGCGCGCTTGGCTCGGCGCATCAGCTTGCCGCCGCCCAGCAACACCAGCGCCATGCAGATGAACATACAGGTGGGGAGGGTAGCGATGGAGGAGGTGGCCACCGCCAGCGGCGCGCCGAGAATCACACCCAGGCCGGCGCCGATGATCAGCGCGACCCACATCTCGTCGTTGGTGAGCCCGCGCAAAACGGCCGGGTCACGGTTGAGGCGCTCGGGGAGGAAGGTCAGCGTGCCGTCAGGCAGGGTGGCAGGGGCATCGGACATGGTGACCTCACAGGATCGTCGCGGCTTTGGTGAGGAACCACAGGATCACCACCACCAGCAGCGCGCCGACGCCGACCACGGCGCCGAGGTCTTTCCAGGTCTTGCGCTGGTTTTGCACGTCGGCGTAAACGGTGAGCGAGTGCCAGGCCACGCCAAGGAAGGCGAGGGTAGCAATCAGAAGACCGAGCAGAATGCCGCCGTCGTAGGCGTAGTTCTTGATGGTGTCGATCAGTCCCGCCCCCTCGCCGCGGGAGGGCGCTTCCATGGTCGGCAGATCGGCCCAAGCCAGCGTCGAGCTCAGCAGCACCAGGCCACCGAACAGCACTTGCGTACAGGATCCCCGCAACAATGTGAGCGGGCGATGGCAACGACGAGAGAGATTCATAGCTAGATCTCCTGATTACGACAGCATGAAAAACATCAACACGATCAAGGCGAGGGCCAGGCGCAGCGTGCTGCCGCCGAGCGCGCCGAAATTGAGGTTACCGGCCGCCCAGCCGCGGTAGCCGGTCCACAGCGTCCAGGTGCACCAGAGCAGCGCGAGCACCAGCACCGATGAGCGCCACAGCACCGAGCTGAGCTGTGGGGTAAACCCGGCCACGGCAGAGAATGCGCTTAGTTGGGCGTCAGTCATGCTCATTGGAAGTACCCGAGTGAGGTGCTTCAGCACGGTAATCACCGGTCAGCTCGACCAGATCAGCTGGCTGCGCGCGGGAGGGGGATAGGTAGTTGTGGACGCCTTGACGCACACGCTTTAGGTCCGCAGCGAACCGTAAATAATCGAAGCGATACCGGGCACTATCTGCATCGGTAGCGCTGCTATGTGCTCGTTCTGCCAACTGTTGGATGACCATTATCTGCCGTTGTACAAGGCTTAGGTCCAATTGCTCGTGAGCTTCAGCTGCTGAGGTGGGCAGCATCACGATGCAGCTAAACAGCAGGGGATAGGCAGAAAGTGTCATTGTTGAGAGTCCAGCTGACGATTTGGTGTCCAGCGTGATTTATCAACAAGGCCTTAGCCTGAATTAATTGGATTTCGAAATGATCAATTTAAAGTAAATTGGCCGAAAGAGTCCCAGTGATATTGGTGCGTCCGGTTAAGGCCGCTGCAGGAGAAGCCCATTCAGCGGCTTAGAGCTTGTTGCGGGGTGAGTGGAATTATTGGCCTTTTAGACAGTGTGTGAGGCTTGATGCAATGCCATGCAGGTCTAAGTGAGGTGCGAAATTTCTAATGGCAAAGAAAATCCCTATAAGACCTACTGTAAGGAATGAGATTCTGAAGCATCTGCCATAAGTCCATGGCGAGTGTAATGCAACACACTGTGAAGAAGCTGGGGGAACTCTTCTTTCAGCTCTTGTGTTATTCCAGAAATATCAACGCTTCCTCCTTGGCGTGGAAAAGCCTCATATCCAGTAATTACAATAACTGGGCAAGATATGCCCGAGAACTCCATGTTGCGGAGTATTTCTATACCACCGAAGCCTTGCGGGCGCCCCCCTGCCTCGCCTCCAGGTATATCAATGTCCATAGTCGGTAAGGACATATCGAGCAGGATGAGATGGGGGATGTCCCCTTCCAGAACATCCAAGGCGGAGTTAACTGACTTTGCATGTTTGATGGCCATTGGCATGCAAAGGCTTCGAAGGAAAAGCTCTATCTGTGTTATTTTTGGTGTTTCGTCTTCAACTATTAGGATTTTCAGTTCAATGTCGGTCATTTGGCTTCCGCTGCTTGTCGAGTTTGCACGAGGAAGTTGTAAGTTACTTGCATGGAGAACTTGCCATTCCGGTCGAATCCGAACTTTAATCTGCCTTTGCTTGACTGGTTGACTACCGCGGCAATTTTGTATAAGCCGCTGCCGCCTTCGGTTTTGGTTTTAGTGTCATACTCCTGTCGGTCGATCTTGGTACGAATTTCGGATAGCTTTTTCTCAGCACTAACCCTTGTGCTAGGCTTTGAGTTACACTTTACACTAATAGTAAATGTCCCTCGGGTGGAGTCCATCTCAATTGTGATTTCTATCGTCGGTTGTTTGAGGCCGGAGTGTACTCTGGCGTTATCAAGCGATACAAATAGTACGTCGTGAAGGAATACCAACGTGCTTGGCATGACTTTGGTGTCATTGTTAATGCAGTTTGTTTTGATTTTAGGGTCGAAGCCGCGTAAGCATTTTTTGGCAGCTTGAATCGAAACTTCTAGCGCTTGCTCGATATCAAACGTTTTTTGTAATGCTTCGCTGTCATTGATCTTGTGAAACCAGCTGGTAGCATCGTCCAGCGCCCGCTGAACATCAACGGAACACTCGCCTAGAGCTCTATCAAGTTCGTGCTGAGCATGGCCGTTCGGAACAATTCGTTTGATGCTCGCTCGGAAATCATCAAATATGTATGTTATTTTAGATTTAAGGTCCTCTGAAAGGAGCTTTCGCGCCTCTCGCAATGACTTTTCAAGATAGGCCCATAGAATGCTAATGAATCCTTTTACGAAGCTGCTTAGGTCACTATCCTGTAGCAGGATCCGTACTACAGGGATTATTTGGGGGCTAACTTCTACGTGGAAGAGCCCTAATGGGTGGTCCTTTGAAAGAATCTGAAGTTTTTGATCTTTTGCGTCAAGTAAAGCTTGGTCGAAATTGGTCGAAAATTTTTGAAATTCATTGCCAAGGTTGCGTAGATTGTCTTTGTTGCAGTCGCTAAACCGCCCTAGCCATACTTGGTTGTCATTGTATCGTTTGTCATCGTCTTCTTTTGTTGTTATCAGGTTCTGCAGTTGCAGTGGGCCTCGGATTAGTCCGATGAATGACTGGTGCCTGATGCGCTTGCTTAAGTATTAGTCCAGGCCGAATAGTGGGTTGTTTAGGAATTCATTGCTGATCTTCGTTAGCAGGGAATATAGAACAGCATCAGCTTCGTCAAAGCTGGATGCGCTGTTCGGTAGTTGCCCGTCAATCAGTAGTCCCTGCATCACATCGTCGAACTCTAGTGTAGTGATGACCTGGGCAAGATCTTTGTAGCGGTAGAAATCTTCCTGAAGCTCACGTGTTGCCCAGCGCGCTAGTGCGTCGACGTCTACATGGATGCGAGTGCCGTCTACAATTCTTTGTCCAGCTTCCAAGATTTGCCTATTGGTGATCTCGTAAATCTCAGACTCATATTCATCAGCATTTGCCGCATCTAAAACGCGCAAGGCGCTGCAGACATCTTGCCTTTGCTCTAAAATTGCTGCAGTTGTGGAGACTACGCGCGCTTGATCAATCAAAGAAGGTATGCAAGCGTTTTTCAGGAAATATACTAAAAGATGCTTGGGGATTATCCCTTCTAACGAGGCAAGTTTGGCGGGATTTCGGATTTCTTTTCGCCTGATGATCTGCCCAATCTTGAATCTTAAGTGTGAAGCGGTTGAATCACTTTCGGTGATGTTCCAAAGCATATATAGCGCTGTGGGCGAAACCAGCATGTCTGTAACATAATCAAAGTCGCGAGTTGAGTAGCCTGAAAGGGTGTTTTTAATGGGTATTAAGTTTAACCTACTTTCGCAGTAAGACCCTTCGTGCGCGATTAGGCGGATAACTTCGTCTTTGTTTCCCTCAGCATAGTGGGCATGTAGAACTATTGGGATGCTGAGGCCAGGGATTGTGCTACTCGTACTTTGCTCTTCAGGTGCGAGACTTAGAAGCGCCAAGCAGAACTCTCGGTTCGCAATATGCCCGCATGCATTAAAGATTGAGGCTGAGTATCCGAGGTGTTCAGAGTCCTCCAATGGGTTTCTTAGCAAAGACCAGCAGTCGGAGGTTGGGCTACCCGTTTTGCTAGGGTAGTTTTCAAGTAGATCTTCGCTACCTAAGAATGGGGTATTGAGTGAAGGCAGACTTGGCTGCCATACTTGATCAGGATGATCTCTATATACAAATTTTATGAATGAACGAATAGCCGCAGCGAGCGGGAGGCCGCAGAGGTTGGTCGTCATTTTTGAGAGTGCAGAAATAGCTTCTAGTGACGTTTGGTCTTGTCTGAGCATTTTACCTATTAACTTGGGGATTGACTGTGAAATTGATGATATTGATTTGGCCTTGCGCTGTGAATGAAGCACCCCAGAGTAAATAAGTGACCAGGCATCTGTCTGATGGGTTCTCCGCTCTTGACCGAATATTCTGGCTGCCTCGACTAAGTCGCCATTTAAAAGACAGTCGCTGCCTTGCTCATTCCGAATGGGCAGGCTGTGTGATGTATCGCTTATATTCAGGTGTAAACAGGCTTTCTTTATGCGGAAGTCATGTATTCCTTTGATCCTGGAAAGCGCCGACCTGATAAGGTTTTTAAGTCATTATTGTTGCTCGAGATGGCGTATTGAATTAGGCTGATGAAAGTTTCATAAACGTCTACTAGGGAGTGGCTTTGTTCCACTCTTAGAACATCAGCAATCTCATCGTCTGCTGTTGGCCACTCACCCAACATTCGATGAATCATGTAAGTTTTAACAGCTGGACTGTATTTTGAGTGGTTGCTGATTCGTGAGCTTATGTCTTCCTTGAATTTTTGTATGCCAACGCGGTCTTCATTCCTGACGCTTGTGTTGTATGCGATGAAATTTAATAGTCCGTTTTTGTATATGGATCTTACTTCGGAGGTATATTTTTTTTGCTTCTCAAGTCCTCCGGCTGCGTTTTCTAGCGCGATTCGTAATTGAACTGACCAAAAGCTGGACCCGATAACTTCGTCAAATTTTTTTAGCACTTCTATGCTTTCGTCGATGTATCCGATAGTCCATAGCTTCTCAATTACTTCAGCTGTTCCCCTAAACTGATTAATGATTTCAAAATCTTCGCTGACACGCGCGACAATCCAAAATACCTCTCTTTCGAGCGTGACCAGTGGAGCATCAATAGAAACCCCTTCTAGTTCATCATAGCCTGTAGGAAATCTCGAAAGCTCGGGGATCTGTTGTCTTATTTGGGATGATGCCCATGACAAATATTCTGCGAATGTAGATATGTGTAGTGCGGCTCGCGCCTCAAGCATGATGTTGCGATAGTTGCTTCTAAACTTAAATGACTTCCCAAAGCGACGGTTTTTCTCAAATTTTTTTGCCTTGAAGTCTGCAAGGATTCCCCTGAACTTATGCTGGCATCGGATGTAAACTTTTGAACTTTCACTGACTAAATCCATTTTTTCTGCCGTTATGTTCATGAGGTAAGATTCGCGATGATCTCAAGATGGCAGCTATGAGGTATTCGCCACTTCTTGATGGTCGTAGCTTAACGCTGTAATGGCATTTTGCCTATATCCTAAGCGCTCAGACATCTGATTTGAATTACTGCCTGCTTAGGATGGGCGCGTAATTGTGGGGTGGGGACCCGCGGTAAGGATGGACGCAGCAGGAGAGCCGTCGAGTCACAGGTATTTTTTGAAGGTTGAGGCGGTGATCATGACCATAAAACCGAGGAAAGCAGCACATGGCAGTAAGACCCAGTTGGGGTTTAGCGACCAAGGCAGTGATAGGTAGATGAGCCAAGGGCTTACCATGGATGGCAGTAATGTCCGCTTAGCCCGATGATAGACAAAACTACTTTCGCGGTCGGCGCGAAATTTTCGGAGGTCTCGGCGCATCAGTCCATCGACCGTACCGGTGATAATCGCAAGCAAGAACAGAGGCATGGCCAAGGTGAGAACGGCTAGGCGCACCACGAAAGTAAAGACCGTAAACAAGCCAGCCAGCAGATAGTCCTGTATCACAACGTAGACTTGTGCCAACTGCCCCTGCATTGACGCTTCTCGACTGAGCAGCTTCAGCTGGGTATCGAATTGCGCCCACCCGGACCGCTCTACGACCCAGTCGTTCAGGCGTTCGAGTACCTTCGCCGTCGCTTGCGCTGGTTCTTGCACAATCAGCGAACTCTTGAAATGGGCGCTGAGCCAGCCCAGCTCGCTCAGCCACATGGCATGGCTGTGATGCCAGCCCTGCTCGGGCCAGAACCACAGCATGCCTGCAAACTCAAGCAAAACGGAGAAAATCAGCGAAGCGAACAATAGGCCGAGCAGTCGCAGACACAGCTCGAGCATGCCGAAGATGAGCCCCGGACTCCGCTGTGGAGGAGGTGAGCTGGCTGGGGTGGTAGGCATACAGGCTCCACATTCTCGGTTGCTGAGGGCGCGCTTACGGGGTGTGCCTGCGCCCGGGTGGCGCCTGCTCCGGATTGAAATCGACCGTCGGAGCACCTCCGGTGGTGCCCCACCAACTCCCCGCATTGGCGTTGTAGGACTCGCGCATGCGCGCAGCCAGGGTCTGCAGATCCGCCGGCATCGCATCGTCGCTAGCCGGTTTCGGTAGCGGTATGCGCACCTTCCACAATTGTCCGCCTTCCTGAAACGAAAACATCTGCCCCTTGGGCAAGGCGATGATGTGCGCGGGTTCAATCAGCGGCACGGCGGTCGTGGTAACCCGGTCCTGCGAGGAGGAGGTGAAGTCAGTCCGGGCATCAGGATCGGCGGTATCCGTCGCGCCGGAGACCAGGGTGCGGGTCTGCACGTTGACCTTGGGCAACTGGTTGGTCAGCAGTTCGGCGGTGGCGGTCTCCCGTACCCGTAGCATCTGCAAGGTGTTGAAGTTGCCGATGACCTGGCCGGCCTTGGCCCGGTTGCCGATTCGCGCCTCGATGTCGCTCAAGGTCTGGGTGTAGGCAGTGACTTGGATTCCGGCGCCACCACCTTTGTTGATCAGCGGAATGAACTCGTCGCCCATCAGCTCGTTGAACTCGTCGGCGTGAAGGTTGATCGGCACCCTGTCCGCGGCGCTGGAGGATCCTGGCAGACCATGATCGATACCGTGTTTGTAGATATGGCCAGCGACGGAGACCAGGTCGGCAAACATCGAGTTACCGACAGCGGCGGCCACCTCAGCATCGGACAGCGCATCCAGGCCAACGTAGACGATGCCCCGTTTGCGGATGACCTGCAGCCAGTCGAAGATCGGCCGCGGATCGTCGAGGTCGTTGTAGTTGGGGGCGAGCAGTTGCGCTGTCTTGCCGCTGGTGAGCTTTTCCAGCAGCGGCAACAGCGAGGCTACGATCTTGTCGAAGTAGGTGCGGTCGTAGCGCACCGCCGAGCGCAGGCCGTCCATCACTGGATCGAAGATGCGCTTGGCGGTCAGGTACTGCTCGATGGCGACCACGCGCTTTTCTCGGCCGACCATGTGCCGCGGGATATTCTTTTCGTTCAGGCGACCTTCGATCTGCACGATTGCTTCCCAGGCCTGCGGATTGTGGCGGGCGAAGAAGTGCTGAGCGTACTCGATGAACAGCGCATCGATGTTCACCACGTGCCGCTGGATCTGCAGGTAGTCAGGGCGCCGGCCGAGCTCGATCAACGCTCGGGCGATGATGTTGACGAAGCGCCAGGCGAACTCGCGAAACGCCGCCGAGTTGCCTTCGCCGCTCAGTTGGCCGGCGATGCGGGTGGCGACTTCGGAAATGCGGCCGAAGCGGCCGATGGCGTTGTAGCGAGCGGAGATCTCCGGCCAGCCCAGGTGGAACACATAGAATTCATGCTCACGACCGGCGCGGCGCGCTTCGACGTACATGCGCTTGAGTAAGTCAGCATCGCCCTTGGGGTCGAATACGATGACTACCTCCTGGCTCGGCCGGTGGATATCCTGGGTGATGTACACCTCGGCCAGGCGTGTCTTACCGACCCGGGTGGTCCCCAGCACCAGGGTGTGGCCGACGCGCTCGCCCAGCGGCAAGCTGGCTTCCTGTTCCTTTGGCTCGACGCCGTGCAGCAGTGGCGAGCCGCCCACCGGCGGCAGTGGCCGCACCGGATTGAATGGGCTGTCCCAGGCGGTCAAGCGGGGCAGCATTGACAGCCCAGGTGGGGCCTTCTCCAGCAGATGTTCCATCCGCCGCGCCCACTGGTGGGCGGCCGACTGATTGACGTAGCGGGCCAGCGCCGGATCCTGCGCCTCGAGCAGACGCTGGGTGTGCAGGCGGGTCCAGCGAAAGCCGCGGCCCATGAACAGGCGCTTGCCGCTCACTGGAATGTGCCGACTGGTCAGCGAATAGCGCGGCAGGCGGCGGATATTGCGCCGATAGCGCAGGACGATCCGCGCCTCATTGAGCCGCTTCAAGCCGAACGCGGTGTAGGCCAGGGCCATGCCTGCCCCTACCTCGGGCGACAGCGCCACCGCCCAGGGCGAATGCAGGCACAGGGCGCCGGCACCGGCGCAAATACCCACGGTGTAAAGCTCCACCGCAGGGCGCAGCAGGGACTCCATCGCATGTTCGCCCATGGTTCACCCTCACTGTTCCAGGCCGGTGGACGTGACCAGCACCGGGTAATGCTGCAGCTCCAGGCGTTCGGCGATGTCGTCACCACTCACCGGCCAGATGTCCAGGCCCGGGGCTACCGCCTGAATGCGGCGCAAGGCCCGGGCGTCGGCCACTTCAACAGCCAGGCCGCTGGCGCCCAGGTCCTGCAGCCTCTGTGCATGCTGGGTCAACCATTCCAGAGAGGCGGCGTCGTGCCCGACCAGGAACAGTGGCGTGAACCCTGGTAGGTTTAAGGTCCTTGGCGACACGGCACCGGGCGATAGGCGTGTGCTGTGTACGGGCAGGGCCCACGTCAGCGCGCGGGGATCGGGCCGCTGGCTGGGGGCCCCGAGCGCGCCAACCGGCCACCAGAGACAAATACACAGAGTTACCCAGCACTGACGGCTCATGGCCGTGGCCCTCTCGGAGATGCCACGACTGCCTGAACCCGCTGCCAATGCTGGCTGAACTGTCGGCGGTACTGCGCTGCGGGTTTACCGCCGGCAGGACGGTGATAGCGGCCTGCTGCCACGACCCAGTCACCGCTGTCGGCGTAGTGGGCGCGCAGCAACTCGGCAGTCACAGCCAGGTTGGAGCGCGGGTCGAGAGCATCACAGGCACTGCGGTAGCGATCCGGGTGGTAGCCGAGGTTGGTCTGACCCAGCCCGACATCGATTCGCTTGGTGTCGTGGCGGATCAGCGCCTGCTTGAGTGCAGTACACGCCTCATCACGGCGGGCGAAACGCTGCGGTGTGCCCGCGACATTCAGGGTCCAGGGCCAGGGCATGAGGTGACCCCGCAGCGGCGTGCCGCTCTCTTGGAGGGCGATGGCGAACAGCACGGAAGCGGGGATGCCGGCGCGTGCGGCGGCCAGTTGATACGCAGGCGGCGGCAGCGCGTCGGCGTGAACGGTCGTGGCGCAGGTCAAGGCCAGCGCGAGGATCAGTCGATGCGCTGCCATTTCCCGTCCACCTGCTGGTAGCGCGCCGGTAAGGGGCGGCTGGCGCCCAGGGCGAACCAGCGGCCACGGTCATGGTTGAGAGTGACCTGGCCACTGCTGACCTGGGCGGGGGTAATGCCCGCCCCCCGAGCCCACCGGCGTAGACGCGTATCGTCACCTTGGCTGCCGACCAGGTACACATCGAGGTGGGCGCCGCTACGCAGCCACTGCTGGGTGTTGGAGACGCAGGGCGGGCAGCGTTCCTCCACAAACAGGGCAAAGCGGCCAGCAGGGGTAGCCGCTGGATCGTCGGCCATGCCCTGCACGGGCAGCATTCCCGGGAATAGTCGCGCCCAGGCGGCGGTGTAGGCTTTCTGGTAGGCCAGTTCGCGCTCGGCGCGCTTGGCTTCGAGACGGACCTGCAGCTCGGCGTAGCGTTGCCGTTCCTGGTCCGAGTCGGCTTCCACCCCGAGGGTGGTGAGCGGATCGAGCTGCGGCGACCAGTAGTGGCGGGGTCCAGCCTGCAAGCGCTCGAACTTGGCCCATTCATCATCCGTCAGCCCCCAGGCCGTTGCCCGCGCCGCAGCGGATACCTCCCGATCCAGCAGCGATTGTTCGCTGAACTGCGGAGCCGAGTCGACCAGTTTTGGCGCGCTCCACGCCACTCCTGTGAACAGGCAGCTGGGAACCAGAATAAACGAGAGAATGGAGAGCCTAGCCATACGCACCTCGTCACGGCAGGGGCAGTGTGTGGTCGCCATGCCCCGGGACATGGAACACCACCTGGTCTGCGCGGATCGCGCGCAGTTGCCAGCTGTTCAAGCTGTCGCCAGGCTGCAGCAGGTGCACGGTCGTCAATGAATGCGCACCTGAGGGCAGGGCGGCCACGAACCTGAGGTCACCTCGGGTCTCGATCCCGAGCAAGATGAAGGGCGGTGTCAGCGCCTTGGCCTTGGCTTTTTCACCCGTGGAGGCCTTTGGCTGGGTGTTGGCGGCCGCAGGCACAGAAGGGCGGGCCGACAGTTTCTCGAGCGTGGCCTCTGCCGCAGCCAACCGTTGTTCCAGCGCCTTCAGATCGTTGCTGCTTGGACCTGGCGGTGCCGCCTGGAGCGTCTTGAGCGAGACGGCCAGCTCACCCTGTTGCTGGCCGAGGGCGGCCTGCGCCGCAGTGTGTCTACCTTGCGCCTCGCCCAACGCCAACACCTGCGGCTGCAGCGTCGTGAGCCGGTCGGCCAACGTATCGATATCGCGACGCAAGGCAGGCGCTGGGTCGGCCGGGGCGTTACGGGCCGCAGCCTGAAGCTCGGCCAGTTGCTGATGATGGTTGTACGTTTCGGCGGCGAGCACGGCGGCGCCCAGGCAGAGGGCACCGACCACCAGGGCCTGAAAATGGAGGACCTTCATGGCGTGAGCTCCAGGGTCGAGAAGGGTGGAGCGGGCGGCGGCACGCGCAGGGCATAGCATATGGTCCGATCAACTGGATCGATGTCGAGTCGCCAGGCCGGGCCGCCGATGATGGTCAGGGCGTCCAGCAGCGAGACCGGTCCGAGCTGGTGCTGAACCGCGGGCAGAGGGCGACGGAACAAGCGATCCACCCCAGGGCTATCGGCGCATAGCGCGTAGCCCGAGCGTTGCAGCACGTGACGCAGGGCTTCACCGACGGTGGCGTGCAAGGCTGGCGCGATCTGAACGTTGACCAGTTGATACAGCGGTTGGCGCTGCTCCAGCCTGGGTCGGGTGGTGACGAGGGTGTAACGGTCCTGGCGGACCCAGGCCGGAAGCTGGGTTTTCGGCTGCGTCGAGGCCGCCGGCAAGGCGGGCGGTGCTGCGGGTTCCGGGGCCGGAGGCGGTGGCGGCGTGCTGCAGCCCGCCAGGGCGATCATCAGTCCGAGGGTGGAGAGTGTGGGTGTGTGCATGACCGTGTCTCGACAAATGTTGCCGATACGATGGCGAAGGCGTGAGTCGAGTCCCCACTGGAAAACCGAATCTGGCCTGCCAGATTTTCAGTCGGCCACCACAAAAAAGGCGCCCGGGAGGGCGCCTTGATTAGTCTTCGTTGTAGAGCGGTAGCTCCGCCATTGGTGCGGCGTCAGGGTCAAAGATCAGCAGGCGGGTGTCTGCCTGGCCTGCCAGCATGAGCAGCTGGAGTAGCACCGGCGGGACATGGTCATCGCGCATGCGCGCACAGACTTCGCTGGCGCTCCAGCCGATCCTGCTGGCTTCATGTGCCGCTACCCAGGGTGTCGAGTACAGCTTGCACCCCACGGCATGGTTGCTGTTGAGCTCGAAGCACTCGAAGAAGCCCGCTGGCGAGTTGCACCAAGTGCACACCTGCAGGAACTCGAACTCGTCTGCGGGCAGGTGCGCGCTGCTGATCTCCCAACTGCGGCTGTAGTGTCCGGTGGCAAAGGACAGTTGCTCGATTAGGTCACGCGCAGCCTCGACGTTGCCGAGGTCGCCGATATGCATCGGGCGTCCGAGCTGATTGCCCATGATCTGGTAGAGCACCGTGTTCACCAGACCGTCGGCGGGGCAGCGCATGCGCACAAACTCGGGCACGCACACACCGTCGGTGATCACCGCGACGTCGTCATCGAATAGACACGGCTGCAGGGTGATGGCTTCGTTGGGTAGCTCGTTCTGAGCCGGATGCAGCGTGCGGTAGCACGGCGGGCAATCGTCGGCATAGCTGATCTGCAGGACGCGCTCATAGCGCAGGTCTTGGAAACCGCGAAGAAACGGATTGGGCAGGGAAGGGTGCATGGTGGTTCTCCGAAAACGCCGAGGCCACCCCGAACGGGCGGTGACCTCATGGGCAAGGTGGGCTGTCACATCCAGCCGTACTCGGCCAACGAAAGCGGAGTGCCTTCGCCGACGATGATGTGGTCCAGGACGCATACCTCGACCAAGGCCAAAGCCTCGGTCAGGCGGGTGGTGAGCACCCGATCGGCGCCGCTCGGTTCCGAGCAGCCGGAGGGGTGGTTGTGGCTGAAGATTACGGCGGCGGCATTGTGTTCGAGTGCCTTGATCACCACCTGGCGGGGATACACGGAGGCGCCGTCAATGCTGCCGGTGAAGAGGATGTCGAAGCTCAGCACACGGTGGCGCGAGTCCAGGCAGAGCAGGGCAAACACCTCGTGGTGGTAGGGGGCGAGCTGCAGTTTCAAGTAGGCCGCAGCATCGGCGGGGGTTATCAGCACCTCGCCACGCTGGAAGTGACGCTGGTCCAGCAGTTGCAGGGCCTCGGTGATCAGCGCATCCTCACGGGCGCGTTGGGCCAGTACGGGATCGAGTGGGCCGACCAGGTTCAAGGCGGTGTTCATGGGCAATTCCTCGTGAGAGATGGAGCGCCACCCCCTGGGGCGTGCCCCAGGCTGGTTTAGGTGTGTGATCAAATGCGCGTGAAGCGATGTCGCGTGCCGTGCAGTGGGCTTAGGCAGCCCTCGCACGGTTGCGTGGAGAAGGCCTCGATACCGGCGCCGGTATGCGGGTCGAAATCGGCGCTCAGCGGTAGCAGGGCCTGCAGTTGGCCGCGCATGTGAGCGATGCGGTGTTTGACTTCAGCCTCGCTGTAGTACAACGACAGCGCGCTGAAGTCGTCGTAGGCGTCCGCCTGCAGGCAGTCCTCACAGAGCCAGAAGCTTTCCATGGCGACCTCCGACGTGAATGAACAACAGGCGCTCATAAGAGCGCCTGCTGCGGGCGGTCAACCTGCCTTAGGCAGACTGACGTGCGGCGGTGGATTTACGTGCAGCGGCTGGAGTTGGCTGGCCTTGGTCAGCGTCACCGTCCAACTGTTCCGACTCTCCTGATTCAGCAGCCTCAGGGGCGTCGCTGTCGGTACGAGCTGGCGCACGGTAGCTGAATTGGCCATCAACTTTGATCCATTCGATGAAGATCAGTCGGCCTTTGAGGCTGGCGCCGGGTTGCCCCTTGCGTTCGCCTTTCTCGTACATGAACGGATCGACCCAGATGTCGCCGATGCGAAACGCGATAAGGACCTTGCGTTCAGCGCGGACGTCCTCCAGGTGTTCACGGATCAGCCGGTCGGCTTCACCGCTGGCGACCTTGCAGTCGAAGCGGGTGTACTCGACGTCGTCTGAGGCACCGTGCAAGGCAGCGATGTCACAGGCCATGAACGCTTGGCCGCGGCGAACCGGGACTTCGCGAACACGGTTCAGGTAACCGATGCCTTGGGTGTGCAGGTTGAAGTAGGTGGTGGGGGCGTTATTGCTTGCAGTAGTCATGATGGAGCTCCTGTTCAGCAGAACGCGGACATCCACCGGCCTTGGCGGCTGGTGAGTTCCGCAAGGGGAGGTGCAAACACATGATCGGTCGAGAAGGCGCTCATCACCGATGGGCCGGTGACCGTGCGAGCTGCCGAGCGCGAGTCGCACTTGTGGGAGAACCACCCGAAACGGGCGTAGCCTTGAAGGTCCTGGCTACCGGGGTGCTGTCAACGACAGCGGCGTGCAGCTCATCTATAAAACGCTGCAAAAGGCCCGTCAACCGTGGTCTTCAGGCGGTTTGAACGGGCGGAATTAGGAGGCCTTCAGTGGATTGTCGGCGGCGAAAAAATAGCCCGACGGTCATCAGGCTAGGAAGAGTTGGACCACCCTTGACCCGGCGATTGTGGCACCGGAGTCCGTCGCAGACCTCCACTGCCGATCCACCTGGATCAACCGACCCTTGTCGTGGCCTGGGTCGGAATCAACTGGCACGCATCCGCGCACAAAAGGTGCCCAGTGTTTCGCCGGCGGGCACCGGAGCTGAGCATCGTCGCCGAAGCGGATGACCCCTGAGGCCTGGTGCAAGCCGCACGGGTCATCCACCTGGGAGACTTGGAAACGCTGAATAGGCATCTGCTGATGACGTGAAGTATGGCTCCGAACTCTAGGAGTCTGACCGAGCTTCCCGGAGCGAATCGGTCTTGGTCGCCAAGCGGCGAGGGGCTAGATCACTACACCAGCGCTGCAGTGTGCCGTCAAGTCATGCGTTTTTCGCCCGCTTGGCTTTCGCCACCGGTTTGGTGCCCTTGCACTCGGGGTAGCGGATGCACGACCAGAAGCTGCCGGTGCGACCTTTGCGCTGGCGCATGCCGCTGCGGCATACCGGGCAGAAGGGCCCCTTGCTGGGGGGCGGGCGCAGGGTGAGCGTGGCGTTACTGCGCACCAGTCGAGTCAGCCATTCTGCCTGTTTGGCGAGAAAGGTCTCGACGCTCAGCTGGCCCGATTCGATGCGGTCCAGCGCCTGCTCCCATAGCGCGGTCATCACCGGGTCGGCCACTTCTGGCGGCACCGCTTCGATCAAGGTATGCGCCGCCGCTGAGGCAGCCAGGCTGCGTTTCTTCTTGGTCAGGTAACCGTGGTCGATCAGGCCTTGGATGATCGCTGCGCGGGTGGCCTCGGTACCGAGCCCGCAACTGTCCTTGAGCTTCTGCTTGAGACGCGGATCGGCCACCTGGTTGGCGATGGTCTTCATCGCTTTGACCAGCGTACCTTCGGTATACGCCTTGGGCGGTTGTGTGCGCTGTGCGTTGAGCGTGGCGTCAATCAGCGCCACCGTCGCGGATTCACGCAACGTCGGCAAGCGCTGCGCCTGTTCGGCCGGCTCGGTGCCGTCGGCCTCGTTGATCACTGCCTTCCAGCCGCGGACCAGGATCTGTTTGCCGCGCGCCACCAGGTGATCTGCCTGGCTGTGCAGCAGCGCCTGGGTTTTCAGGTACTCGTGCTCGGGCATGAGCTGCGCGAGGTAGCGGGCGCGAATCAGCGTGTAAACCGCCCGCTCGCGCTCGGAGAGCTGCGCCAAATCCAGTCTGACGGCGGTGGGAATGATGCCGTGGTGCGCGGTGATCTTGCTGCTGTTCCAGGCGCGTGAGCGGCGGCTGGGGTCGACTTCCTTGAGCACTGCCCCCAGCGATGGTGCGGCGGCGGCCAAGGCGTGAAGGACGTGCGGCACCTCATCGAGCATGCTCTCCGGTATGTAGCCGCAATCGGTACGCGGATAGGTCGTCGCCTTGTGGGTTTCATACAGGGCCTGGGCGGTGGCCAGGGTCTCCTGTGCACCGAGCCCGAGCTTGGCCGAGCAGATCTCCTGCAGTGTGCCCAGGTCGAACAGCAGCGGCGGGCCTTCTCGCACGTGTTCGACTTCCAGATTGTCGATCACGGCGGTGCCGACTTGAATAAGGCGTTTCAGCGCCTGCTCTGCGGCGGTTTCGTCGATACAGCGTCCAACCGCATCGCTGACCGCGGTCGTGGGCTGCCAGCGCGCTTTAAAGCGGATCCCGTTCTGCTCCAGGTGCGCATCGACGGTCCAGAACGGTTGCGGCACAAAGCTGGCGATCGCCCGGTCGCGCTCGACCACCAGGCGCAGGGTTGGTGTCTGTACGCGTCCCACCGGAAGCAGGCCATCGAACCCGGCCCGGCGGCCGAGCAACGTGAACAGCCGGCTCAGGTTGATGCCGACCAGCCAGTCGGCTCGCGAGCGGGCGAGGGCACAATGGTACAGCGGCAAGGTCTGCTCCCCCGGAAGCAAGCTGGACAAGCCCCGGCGGATCGATGCGTCATCCAACGCGGACAACCACAGACGCAGAATCGGCCCCTGGTACTGGTAGCGCTCAAGGATTTCCCGGGCGATCATCTCGCCTTCGCGGTCTGCGTCGGTGGCGATGACTACTTCGCTGCAGGTGCGCAGCAGCTGGCTAATCACCTTGAGCTGGCCAGCGACCTTGGGCTTGGCTACCAGTTGCCAATGGCCGGGAATGATCGGTAGATCGTCCAGGGACCAGCGTTTGTAATCGCCATAGGCTTCAGGCGGCGCGGTTTCCAGCAGATGGCCGACGCACCAGGTGACGGTGATGTTTTGGCCCAGCAGGCAACCATCACCGCGGCGGCTGGCCTGCAGCACCCGGGCGATGTCGCGGGCTTGGGAAGGTTTTTCGCAGATGAACAGGCGCATACATGGGCCCTCTCGGTGGATACCGACAGGGTGGGGATATCGTCGCTGAGCGCCAGGGTAAATCCGAAGGTGTCTAGGTCATATCGGCGGGCGAGTGTTACTTGCGTTGCGCGAGGTGGTTTGCCAGCGCTTTCAAGGACTCCAAGGCAAACTGCTTATCCGCCTCATTGAGCTCCTTGATAATGGAGTTGATCTGCACGCCCAGGTCCTGCGGCCGAGGGCTGATCGCGAGCAGCAGCTCATCGGCGGGACAGCCGTACAAGTCGGCCAATTGCAGAAGCTTGGACACCGAGAGCTCAACGAAGCCTCGCTCCAGGCGCGACACCGCTTCGCCGGAGATCTGCAGGTGCTCGCCGACCTGCGCCTGGGTCAAGTGCCGGGCACGACGATACTTCGCCAACTGGCGACCAATGTGATGTGGGCTAGGCTCTTTCACTGGCAATGGGGGCGCTCTCCAATTCGACCCATATGGTCGAACAGCACCCCAAAGATATGAACGACTCAAAAGGTTGACTAACAACCCTGTGGGGCGTATCACCGAAAAATGCTGGATGACCCGACCGTCACCACGGAGGCGACAAACTTGCACGGATCCCACCAGAGTGAGGCAGATGCGCTAGCGATCAAGGCCTATGAGCTGTTCATGGCCACCCATCTGGAACCGGACAAGGAGCAGGCTCGCGCCCGGTTGATTGCATGGGTTCAGGAGAGTCCGCTGCACTGGCGGGCGTTCCTTGCCCTGGACCAGTATTTGGCGGAAGTGAAGCAAATGCTGGAGCATGAGCGAAAAAAGAGTGCCCGGCGGGAGTAAAGCAACGGCAGTAGCTAATGTTGCCCGCTGAGCTGACTGTATGGCTCCAGTGATATCGCGCTGCGGGCGGCGATTCCACTGAGTACCACGCACTTATCCGGACTTGCGTGGCGCTTTCTTGCCTCCCCCTTTGCGCGATGAGCTGGCGTTGTCGCTGGCTTTCTCGCGCATGGTCACCGAGGCCAGGCGGTGCGGCAGAATACCGATGCGCCGCGCCTCCACCTTGAACGTCACGCGCGCGTTGTCCTCGCTGTCTTCCCACTCCTCCTTGACCGTGCGCCCTTCAACCAGGACGCGCATGCCTTTCTGGTACAGCGTGGCCCAGTGTTCGGCGTCGCGGTTCCAGAGCTCGACGGGCGCCCAGTAGCCGCCGCGATCCTCGTAGCCGCCTTCCCGCGGTACCGGGTTGTCGAAATAGACATTCAGCCGCAGTAGGCGCCGCGGCTCATCCGGGTTGGTGTTGAACTCCTGATACTCCGGCACGCTGCCGATGTTGCCTTCACCAACAAACAAAGTACTCATGCGGGTTACTCCTCGGTGGGGGAACGGGTTAGGGCGAGCTCGGCGGCCTCAAGCTTGCTGGCACCGGTGATGGCCTGGCGATACAGCGACTGCAGGCTGCTCATCTGCAGGTTCAGCACCACACGGTTGGTCTCCAGCTGATACAACGCCTGCCGCAGTTCCGGGTGCAGACGCGGCTGAACCACCGCCTCTTGCCACACCTGCACGCCCATGCGCTGAAAGTCTGGGCTGCGCCAGCGCAGGAAATCGGTGCCCGTCGCGCTGTGCTGGACGACCAAACGCAGGTCCAGAAACGAGAAGGGTGGCTGGGCCATGATCGCCAGCATCACCGCCATCAACTCGGCGACCTGGGTGCGCAGGCGCAGGATCGACTCGGCGAACTGCCGCAGCTCCCCCTTACCCTTAAAAGGCTTTAAAAGGCCTTTTAGGGAGCCACCTTGTGCAAACTCGCGATAGGCATCGGCTGACAACCGCCGGGCAATGGCTTCGGCCAGGGTCATGCCTCACCCCCGTCGTTCGGGGTGTCGGCTGTGGGCTGTTCCTCGGCTTCGGCAGGATTAGGGCCTTCGATCTCGGACGGCGCTTTGCTGCGGGCGATCGGTGGGGCGAATTGTGAGCGGCGCGTCCCTTCAAGAATGTCCTGCGGCAGGGTGCCGAACTTGTCGATGGCTTCGCGGGCGCGGGCGTTGTTGGCGGCCATGTCGTCGCGGCTCACCCCGGCCAGGCGGTAGCGCTGCGCCAGGCCGAACAGGCTGCGCAGCAGATGTGCGCCGCCATCGATCCAGGACTCCATGTCGCCCCGGCCGATCAGCGCTGTGTGGTGGGCGAGCAGTACCCGCCGGACGAGGGTGTCGTAGTCGGTGAGCAGGTAGATCGCGAGAAAGCCCAGCTGGCTGCCGATGAACAGCGGCAGGGTGACGGGGTGGATGTTGAGGTTGTCACCGACATCGACTTGCGGGGGCAGGGCCCGTTCCACGCGGCTCATTTGCTGCGTCAGCGTGGCCATGTCCAACCTGGCCTGCAGCAGCTTTTCCTCCAGCTGCAGCATGAACCAGTCCGCGTACGGATCGCCCTGGCTGCTGGAGTGCTTGAGCAGGTTGGTGACGCTGATGTAACCGGGCATGCCCAGGATCGGATGTACCCCGTCGCGGCCGCTGCGCCCTTGCCACAGTCGCGCGGCATGGTGGGTGTGCAGGGTCAGGGTGATGCTGCTGCGCAGGGAGCCCAGGTTGAGTTGGTAGTGATCGACCATCGCCAGTACCTCGCCGTCGGAATGACGCCGACGATGGGCCGATCCTTGGCTGGCGATGCGGATCAACCTGAAGGTGGATTGCTCGCATTTTCCCGAAGGTGGACTTCCCTGGAAACGATGGCATAGGCATTAAATCCACCGAGTTCCAGCCCTATTTAGCCACACTGATCCCTCGGCAACGTTGTTTCAATTCCTCCAGGCAAGAGAGGGCGAGTGGCGACGCAGTGCGCTGACCGCTGCGCTTGGATCGCTCGCGAGGCGGATCTTCCGACGCAGGCTTGGCTGTGCGTGAGGAAGGGGTTGAGGATTTTACTTCCTCGGAACGCGCGGCCCACAGGGTGAACTCGTCCTTGCAGGCGCGCTTGATCAAACCCATCAGGTAGGCGACGGGTTTTCGGATCTCTCCGCGGGCGCAGCGCACCGCCGCTTCGTTGATTACCGCTTGTTGCTGTTCCGGCTCGAGCTGACGCATCGCCTGCGAGGCCATGCGCCGCTCGTTCGTGTTCAGCGGTAAATCCGCAGGCCAGCGCGCTCGACCAAACTCCACCTGCTCCAGTACCGTACTTTTTTTGCTTTGGTCTTTCTGTACTGTACGGCCGGCGTCGGCATTCCGAACCACAGCCGAATCAGGTGCCTTGCCGCAGGGGTCGCAATCGGCGGCCGAGGCGTGAGCATTCCGAACGGGGTGGCGCAGACCAGGTTCGGAATGGTGCGCCTGCGCGCCGTCGTTCATCAGTGGCAGCGTGTGCTGCTGTGCCGGCGGCAGTGCGCCCAGTCGGTCCTTGTCGCCCTGGACAACCTGCGGGTCGGCTTGAATTTCGCTAAGCACATGCTGCGTCACCTCACGCACGCCCTTGGTGGCATGGCTGAGGTTCTGTTGCAGCAACCCCGCGTAGCCGCTGTCCAGCTCCAGCTGCTCGGCCGGTGTCAACGGATCGCCGTGCAGCACGTAGATGCAACCGCGCAGGCAGCCTTGGGCATCGCGCGAGCGGTCGACCAGGCTGAGCCAGCGGGTGGTACGCAGGACGTTCAGTGCGCGGGCGATGGTCTCGCGCGACGCCTGGGTACCACAGGGGCTGGTCGCCAGGTAGGGCTGCAGGTCCTGGTAGCGAGGCGTTTTCACCTGGCGCTCGGTGATCAGCCAGTGCAGCACCTGCCAGGTGTTGCGCTCCAGCGGGGTCAGCCGACGATCGAGTAGCAAGGCCTGCGGCAAGGGATTGTTGTCGCCGTAGTAGATCGTGCGCAGCGCCGGTTCCGCAGCAGTTGCTTGTTGGACCCGGGCAGCCTGACACTCATTTCGGCGTCGAAGGGCGTCGTAGCACTGGCGCACCACGTCCTGCCAGTCGACCTCGTAGAAGCTCAGCATGGTGCGCCTCCGTACTGTTCGACCTGTTGCCAGACCAGCGTCAGGCTGATGTGTTGTTCCTCGGCCAGCATCATCATGGTGTCCAGTGGATCGTTGTCTGGATCTTCCTTCCGCAGTTGGCTCCAGCGGTTCCACACCGCATGCTCCTGGGCTTCACTGAGCTGGACCGGGCGGCCGCGGTGGGTCTCGATTTTCAGCACGCGGCGGCGCAACGCCGTTTCCGAATGGTCCAGGCCGAAGCAGCGGTACATGATGGTCGAGCTCGCGCCAAGCTTGAGCGCCCGGTTGATCAGGCGTTCGTTCTGCTCGTCGCGCTCGGCCTGGATGATCAGGCGGCGCAGCACGGTGATATCGACCTTGACCTCAACCCAGGCAATCGATGAATGCGCCAAGTGGGACAGGGTGGTTGGAGGCAGCGATTGCAGCACCTCGATGTCCTCGTCGGCAAGGCCTAGTGCTTTGCAGCGTTGCAGGCGGCCATGGCGCAGCTCATGCAGCACCTGGTTCAACATCGCATGGTTCAACAGATTGAAAGTCGTACTCATGAGGCGGCTCCTCACTTAACGATTGGACGACAGCGTCAGGTCGATCAACTGCCGGGCGTGGCGGATTAGGCTGAACAGCTGCTCCAGCTGGGTATTGGGTAGTCGTTCAAGGCCCACGGTCAGGGCAGGGCGTTCGAGGAAGGGCAGGTCGTAAGCGCCAATCAGCAGTTGGCCGAACAGTGCGGCCGGCAACTGCTGGCGTTGCTGCCAGGTCACGTCGTCCTGCAGTCGCAGCAGGGCCGAAAGCACTAGCTGAATGCCGGTGTGTCGTGGGCTCAACTGCGGGCCATGTTCGATGGCCAGGGTGAAACCCAAGCCCTCTGCGTGCGGTTTGACCATGGCACTTGCTTCGGCATAGGTTGCTAGGTCAGTCGCCAGGGCGGCGCAACGCTCACGCAATGCATTGATGTCATCCTGTATCGGTGCGCGAGGTGAGGCGGAGCGCGGGGAGGGCTCACCGACCTCAAGGGTGTTTGGCCACCCCGCTGCAAGCGGTTCGTCATCACTCAGCGCTTCGCGGATGTTGGGGAGGCGTGGCGCCTCGGCTGCCGCAGTGTTGTCCGCGCTGTTCATCGGCTCAGGTGCGGGCGATTGATACGCCGATTGTGCTTCGGCTTCGCTGGCAGATGTCTGGGGGAAGGACTCGCGGTGTGAGGCTTGCGGGAGAGGCTGAGGCGTGTCAGAAGGCGGGAGTGAGCGATGCGATTCCTGATGCATTTCCAGCGCTAGGAGGCGGGGTGTCTGCTTCAACTGCACCGCCATCCTGGCGATCAGTTCGTCCTGCAGCTCACCCCAGTTCAGCTCGGGCCTATCACTGTCGAACGCCGACAGCGCTTCGAACCACAACAGCGCAAATTGTTGAACGTCCCCCAAATACTGATTCCAGATCGACTCTGCCCGGCGCCGCAGGTTTATGACTCGGACGATGGTGGGCTTGCCCAGACCGGCATACAACACCTGTGGAATAACCGGAAGCAGATGCTCGAGGGTGTCGAACATACGGCTGATGTGCGACTGCGAAATCGGGTAGCCGCTCTTGCTCAAGCGTGTGGACAGTTCTCGCTGACTGAGAGGGGTATCCGGCGCCTGCAACATGTCCTTGAGTTTCGCCACCGCCAGGGCTCGCTCAATGAACGTAAGCTGACCATGCAGGTCACTTTCGGCCAGGTGCCCGATCAAGGCATGCGACTCGGACAGCCAAGGGCGGAACAGGCAGTGGATGTGAAAGAATCGCTCCTCCCGGGTTTCCTGCCACAGTTCGCCGAGGATGCTTAAACGCGTGTTGCCGCCGTTGCGGATGATGAAGTGCGGCTCACCCGGGCGGCGTGTTATCGCGGGGGGCTGGTCTAGGCCGCGTTCGCGGATCGAGGCTTTGATTTGGTCATACAGCGGGTTGCGGACCACCCGTGGGTTGAGTTCGTACGGGCGCAGTTGTTCGAGGCTGACCACCAGCGGTGTGTCACCGATGGGCATAGGCGTAGTGTCGCGGCCATGATTCTGCGGAAAATGCGCCTGCTGCAATTGACGGGTGATGTCGTTGGAGGAGGGCGGCTTCATCACAGACTCTCCCTTCAGCCACGACGACTGAGCCGGCGGTCGGCTACGAACGATTGGCCCGGCTCCTGTGCGCCCGAGTCGACAAGTCGCTCAGCCCAGTGCGGAAATAATTCGATGGCCAGCGCGCGCATGACCGCCGCACCGCAAGGGCCGCTGCTGCCGGATGGTGGAGTGGGCTCGACGCGGTGAACCGGCAGTCCCAGCGAGGCGGCATTGGGGTAGGCCACACGGTCGGGGATGACCGTGGTGCAGACGCTGACATGGGGATCGGCGTGGAAAGAAGCTTGCAGGCTCTGCATGATCAAGCGCGTGTCACGACGATTGGCGTTGACCTGGTTGAGCAGTAGCTTCACCGATGGTAAAGCGACGCCCAGGTAGCGGTAGAGCTCCAACTCTTCAAACAGCGCCAGCGTGCCACGCCGCAGTTCACGTGCGGCGAGCATTTCTGGGGGGACCGGACACAGCGCACAGTCGGACGCGAGGATAACCATCTCCACGACGACACTGCGCGCGCCTTGGGTATCGATGATCAGCACGTCGTAGAGACTCGAGAAAGCCGGCAGCATATTGCGGAGGCGCAGACGACCGTCGGCGGCGTGCAATAGCAGGGTGCTGATGTGCCCGGCGCGGTCATTGGAGACGATCAGGTCCAGATGCGGGATGACGGTGGCGGAAATCACCTGTTCAGGTGCCGTGAGTCGTTGCGCGATAAACTCGTAGCCACCAGCCTCACGGGATTCACGCAACGCGTAGTAGCTGGACAGCGTCGGTTGGCTGTCCAGATCCAGCAACAGGACACGAAGGCCCGCATCGGCGAGCATACCGCCCAGGTTGGC
Organism: Pseudomonas sp. D8002; assembly: GCF_013385695.1. NCBI lineage: Bacteria > Pseudomonadati > Pseudomonadota > Gammaproteobacteria > Pseudomonadales > Pseudomonadaceae > Pseudomonas > Pseudomonas sp. D8002. The sequence goes on along the minus strand of NZ_JACAPM010000038.1, from coordinate 34,956 downwards.
GGCGATAGTGGTTTTGCCCGCGCCGCCCTTGGTTGAGATCAGCGAGAGGACGTCCATGACGCTACTCCCTGGCCGACAGTCGATCATGCACCCACTGCTCGATTTCCAGCGAGTCCCAACCGACGGCGCGAGCACCTATGCGCCGGCATTGTGGGAACAGCCCGGCTTTCATCAGGTTGTAGATGTGCGAACGCTTGAAGCCGGTTCTTTGCTCCACCTCGTTGCGGCGCATGATGTGGCGGTCGGCAGGCAGCGGGGCAGGGCTGATCGGTTGCATGATGTCACTCCTTAGCACCATGTGGTGCGCAGTGGGATGTGACAGTCAGTGAAGTTCGACGCGGAAGAAAAAACATTGTCAGGCAATGCCGAGCATTGCCTGACAATGCGATTTCAGCCCCGCCCTACCTGGGCAAAATACCGGCGCGCGTGGGCAAATCTCCGATCAATGGTGCTTTTGCTCAAGCTCGGCAACCCCGGGAAACGGCGCAAAATCTCTTGGACCAGATCGCTCTGGGACTTGTAGATCGACTGCTGGCGGCCGTCCTTCGATTTGCCTACCGTCACTGCCAGCATGGCGCCCACGAGCATGTTGTGCGTGCTTTCGGAGGCCTCGGAGGGAATGCCCTGGGCCTCAAGTCGCGTTGTCAGCTCGCTATTACATGAGGTGAGCGTTGCCAGCTCTTCAGCCCTTGCTGCAAGCTCGTCGCGCAGCTTGTCGATCGTGCGCTGGGCAGCAGAGACTTCTGCTTCCTGTACCAGATGAGCATTAAGGCTGACACAGTTCAAATGGTTGAGATTCTGCGGGAATAGGAACGCAGGCTTTTCACCGGGGTAGTTGCGAGCGAACCAGACCAGCAAATCGGCACGCCGAATAGTCCAGTACTCTCGATGTACCTGGTTGTCCAACGTAATTGGGCGGCCCAAGCACGTCGCTGGCAGCTCACCACTGACAATGGCGTCGTAGATACATTCCGCGTAAATGTGCAGAAACGGCCACTGGGGAAAATGCTTGAGCAGGCTGCCTGGGTGGGAAAGATCGACCCGCAGGATTTCTTCCTCGTGGTCGGCAAGGCCACACCATAGAATGGCTGCGTCGATAGGATGATAAGAGCTTCTGATCGAGATCATGGCACACAGCCTCCTGCTGCGTTCTTCCTGAAATCGCTGGCGAGGGCGGTGCATGTGTCCAGCGAGCGATCTAACACGGGATAATTTCGACAACATGAACGTGACAGTTCTCGAAAACATTTGTTCAGCGACGAAGGAGCAGAAGCGACAAGCTGTGCAGGAATACGTGGGTATCTGCGGCGGTGATCGCCCATGCAAAGCACTAGCCATTGGCATGGAACTTCGGCAGCGTCCGCAGATAGCGCGGACGCTCGGCCCGTTGGCCAGGTGGTAAGCTCCAGCAGACTCATCAGATAGGTGCCGCGATGGCTGGCAACCGCGCCCTTGGGGTCGCCGGTGGTGGCGGAGATATAGTAGAGGGCAATCGGTTGCCCTTCGCTTGCAAGCAAGCGTTCATAGTCGGTCTCGCCAATCGCCGGCTCGATGGGCGCGAGATGGTCGTTGATATCGATCACTGTCAAGGGATATCAGAGCCGCTCCATTGCCGCCGCCGCGGGGTTGGCAAACTCGCGATCGACCAGCAGCAGTTTGCATTCGCCGTGACGTAGGATGAACGCAACACCTTTGACATTTAGTCGATAGTTGACGCCGTTGATCACCCCCCCCGCAGTGTTACCCCATATGGCGCAAGCAACTTACAGTGAATTGCGATAGCCGCCAGCCGGCGTTGGTAGGGCGGAGCGTAACAGTCAGAACACTGTTACGTTCCGTTTTCAAGTGCAGATTGTCAACCGATGGACGTAGTGGCAGTGAGCAGGGCATGGGCTGGAGGTCAAAACCTGTGCTCCGGTCCCGGTAAAGCCCCACGCTCGACGTGTGCGGCAAAAGCCCGGGCTGCATCGGCGAGCGCTCAACGCATCGGTGGAATGCTTGACGAACTACGGCATAAGACCGCAATTCAAACCCACCATGCATTAAATGACAAGTACTTAACCTTCACTCCCGTTGCCCGGATTCAGGCCGCTGACGCAGAATTTTAACTGTCCACCGAGCGGCGGAGGGCTCAATGGCGACCGTTTCGCCGACATGGTCGTGTATTGGCAAGGAATGGACAGCAAAGTTGCGGCCTGATCGGCTTGGTCAGTACTTAGTGCACGTGGTTGAACACGGGTAGCCCGTAAAGCTTGAAAGCTTCGCAGGGGCTGATGGCGACGTGCTGCAGACGGTCTTGTATTAACTGACCATGGAGGGATGAGGCGTGGAGATGATGGGACTGACCGGCCGTCAGCCCAACAATCTGAGGTATCGATTATGAGCGGCGGAGTTAAGGGGCGGCGCTTGGGGGCACCTAGCCTTGTAGGTGCGGCCGTCGCTGTCGGCCGCTATAGGCCTCAGGCGGGGTGTGAGGTGGGCACCAGCAACTCGCCGAGGCGGTTATTACGTGCCATGCGCTCGCCTACCGGTTCGCTGTTGTTCAGCAGCGAAAGGCTTATCTGGTAGGCATAGATCAGGTAGGCACGGTCGCTGGCGTCCTGCGGGTCGACGCCGGCCTGCAGTAGCAGACCTTTGATGTAGCTGAGGCGATAGCGATCGACTTCGTCGATGGACTGGCGGGCGTGCTCGTCACGGCGCGCCCAGGCTCGGATGGCTAGCTCGATGGCAGCGGCTTCTATGGCGGTCTGGCCGTGCAGGGGTAGTTCCATCAGGCGCTGAAGTTGTTGCTGTGGCGTGGCCTTGGCATCGCTCAAGTGGAGGATGACGTCTTCCGTGGCACGTGTGCGCCAGTCTCCAAGGATGCCTTCGAGCAGCTCGTTACGGCTCTTGAAATGATAGTAGAAGCTGCCGCGAGTGATGTTCAGTTCCTTGGCCAGCATGTCGACTCGGACGGCATCGACGCCGCCCTTGACCAGTACCTGCTGGGCGGCATGGATCCAATCTTCTCGGGTCAGATTGGGGCGTACAGACATTGTTGGGGGCCTTGTACTGAGGGTTAAAAAGGTTCGGCCGTGTATGGCTGACGGTCGGCTACGAGGTTGGGATTCTAACTCATGTTTCCCCCCTGGGCATGGTATGCATGTCGCGAGCCCGCAATTGTCACCATTTCTCATCCAGCATTCATTGCTGCATCTCAGCTTCCTGAAGGTCTCCAGCACCCTACGATGGATGGATCAGCGAATCTTCTATGCGTAAACGCCATCAAGGTACATAAATGTATGTTTTTATTTTGGTGGGGTGACGGTTGGTAAGCAGTGGTGTATTCCGCATTTTTAGGGCTTTCCGCTGCATTGGCCTTCTCATTTGGCTATGGGAGCGTACATTGGTGTATTGAAGAGTGTTGACGACGTTGGCTTGCTTCTCTAACATACACATACACATCTGTATTCTGATGGGACAAGAGTCGTGGAGGCATGATGGAAGATATCGGCAAGAGCTTGGTTGCGGCAGGTCATAAGACCAATTATCACGAGGCTGGCCAGGGTGAGGCGCTGTTTCTGCTGCATGGCTCGGGCCCTGGGGTTTCTGGCTGGAGTAACTGGGCGAAGAGCATGCCGGCTTTCTCCGACAAGTGGCGGGTGATCGTTCCGGATATCGCCGGTTTTGGCTTTACTGAGCTCAAGAATGACATCAAATATGATATCAAACTATGGGTATCCCATCTGGTCGGCATCATGGACGCGCTCGATATCGATAAGGCGTCTTTCGTCGGCAATTCCTTCGGCGGTGCTCTGGCCATCGGTCTGGCGGTGTTTGCGCCGGAGCGGGTCAAGCGCCTGGTGCTGCTTGGAACGCCTGCTGGCGAATTTGTGCAGACCGCTGGCCTGCGTGGTGCTTGGGAATATGAGCCGTCGCTGGACAACATGCGTGAGCTGATGGCGCTTTTTCCCTATGAGCAGGACTTGATCACGCCCGAGCTGGTTCAGAGTCGCTACGAAGCCTCAGCCCGTCCTGGTGCCCAAGCTGCGCTGCGCAAGCTGATCCCGCAGCCGAACCCGGATGGCGAAACCATCGTCAAGGGCTTCCCGGCCGCCGCGCTCGCCAAGATTACCGCGCCGACCCTGGTGGTACATGGCCGCGAAGACCGTGTGGTGCCGCCCCAATGCGGGTTGCTGATCGCCAACAGTGTGCCGGATGCCGACCTGCATCTGTTCGGCCGTTGCGGCCACTGGGTGCAGGCCGAGCAGCCGCGCCGCTTTGTCGCCTTGGTGCGCGACTTTCTTTCGGAGTGATGCGCCATGAGTCGCAATACGTTGGAGCGTGTGCTCTGGCAGTTGTCCACCGAGCGCGCGGCGAAGGACAAGTTTCGTGAAGATCCTCGCCATTTTCTGTCTCGCTTCGCCTTGAGTGAAGAGGAAGTAGAAATGGTTGCCGGTTTTGATGTTGCCGCCCTTCAGCGCATTGGGGTCAATCCTATGCTGACCATGGGTTTCTGGCAGGAATTGTCGCCCACTCCAAGCATGAAGCAGTACAAAGCTCTGCTCGGGGCGACCGATGAAAACAGCGCGGGTTTCTCCGCGGCCTTGAAGGGGTAGAGTCATGGGCAAGATCGTTGGCGGTTTCTGGGTGCCGCATGACCCAGTGATGTTCGTTGCCCCTGAGGCGCCGACGCAGGCGCAACGTGACGTGATCTGGGATGCTTACCGGCAGTGTGGTGAGCGCCTGGCCGAGTTGGACGCCACTTCTGTGATCATCGTCGGTTGCGACCATTACATCCTCTTCGGCACCCACTGCCTGCCGCGCTACCTGATCGGTACAGGCGACGTCGACGGACCGATTGACCGCCTACCAGGGTTGCCGCGCCGAGTGGTGAAGAATCAGGAGCAACTGGCCAATCACATTGTCGCGCAGGGTGAGAAGCAGAACATCGACTGGACGGTGGCGCGCAGCTTCACCATGGATCACTCCTTCGCCATCCCGCACCAACTGATCGTCCAGGTCGCCGAACAGCATCTGGGCCGTGAGCTGCCGAGCATCCCGGTGTATCTGGCCTGCGGCGTCGACCCTTACATTAGTCTCCGTCGCGCCGCCGACCTTGGCCGCCAAATCCGTGCAGCCGTCGAGAGCTTCGCCGCAGACGAGCGCGTGGTGGTGATCGGCAGTGGCGGCATCAGCCACCGCGTCGGCACCCACGACATGGGCCGGGTCAGCGAAGACTTCGACCACGAAGTGCTGAGCCTGGGCATCAAGGGTGATCTTGAGGCGCTGTGCGCCTATCGCGACGAGGATATTCTCGAGCGTGGTGGCAATGGCGCAATGGAAATCCGCAACTTCGCCCTGGCCATGGCGGCCGTGCCCAACGCTCGTGGTGAAGTGATCGCCTACGAGCCGGTGCCAGCCTGGGTGACCGGCCTCGGTTTTCTTCAGTTGTATCCCCAGGAGATGACCCGATGAGCCAGATATTCCTTTGTAAACGCGATGAGCTCGAACCGGGCACCTTGAAGAAGGTTGCCGGTGGCGAGGCGGGTGACATCTGCGTGTACAACCTCGATGGCAAGTTCTATGCCACCGCCGATATGTGTACTCATGCCACAGCCTCGCTGGCCGAAGGTGACCTGGAAGGTGACCTGATCACCTGCCCGGTGCACTGGGGACAGTTTCACATTCCCAGCGGCCAAGCGGTGACTTTCCCTTGCGAGAGAGCGGTGCGTACCTACCGCATCATCACCACCGACAAGGAGGTATTCGCCGATACCTCGGCCGAGTCGGAAGAGGCCGAGCTGGCCGCCGCCAGCCCGATCTGAACCAACCACCCAACAAGAAAAAGACCGTGTGAGCGCCATGAATGAGATCATCAAACTCCGGCCGATCGAAAGCAGCGAACCGCTGAAGAACCTCGACCGTATCTGCGACATGGAGTCGGGTCGGATGTCCGGCAAAATCTTCTGGGACAAGGAAATCTACGAGCAGGAGCTGGAGAAGGTCTTCGCTCGTTGCTGGTTGTTCGTTGCCCATGAGTCGCAGCTACCCAAAGCCGGTGACTACCTGACCACCACCATGGGTGAGGACGAGGTTCTAGTAGTGCGGCAGAAGGATGCTTCGATCCGCGTCATGCTTAATGCCTGCCCGCACCGTGGTAACAAGGTGTGCTTCGCCGAAGCGGGCCACGCGCGTGGTTTCATCTGTAACTACCACGGCTGGTCATTCGGTGCCGATGGTGGCCGGCTAATGGGTATGCACGAATCCAAGTGCTACGAGGAAAGCGGCTTCGACAAGTCCCAGCACGGCCTGCGCCAGGCGCGTGTGGCCAGTTACAAGGGCTTAGTGTTCGCCACCTTCGCGGCAGATGCGCCGACACTGGAAGAATACCTCGGACCGATGACCTGGTACCTGGATGTGATGCTCGACATGGACGAGGGCGGCAGCGAGTTTTTCGGCGGTTGCATCCGCTCGACCATCGAATGTAACTGGAAGATCGCAGCCGAGAACTTCGTCGGTGACATCCTCCACGGCGGCTGGACGCACGACTCGGCGGCCAAGGCCATGCTCGGCGGGCCGGTGACCAATGTCGGCGAGCTGCCGGAATCCTACTCGGTGAACTGGAACGGCCATGGCTACGAGTTTGCCACCGATGTAGTGGGCAACGCCGCAACCCTCGGCGAGCGCGAAATCAACAAATACCTGCATACCCTGCGGCCGAAGGTGGCCGAGCGTTTGGGCGAGTTCCGCTCCAAGCTGATTGGTGCGATTTCTTCGTTCACCGTGTTCCCCAACTTCTCCTTCCTTCCGGGACAAAACACTGTGCGCGTCTGGCAGCCACGTGGGCCGGATAAGATCGACCTTTACACTTGGGTGATCGTCAACAAGAACGCCCCGCAGGAGATCAAGGACAAGTGGCGCCGTGGCGCGATGATGACCTTCTCGCCCACCGGCGTGTTCGAGATGGACGACGGCGAGAACTGGGAGTACTGCACCAAAACTAGCCGCGGCATGGTCACTCGCTACCAGGACTTGTACGTTGGACTCGGCATGCACACGCGCATCGACGGCAGCGAGCTGCCCGGCAACGTTTTCCGTGGCCAACTCAACGAATGCAACGCCCGCGCCTTTTATCAGCGCTGGAAAGATCTGCTGCAGTCGCCGACCTGGGCGGATGTGCCGGATCGCAACGGCAAGATGCGCTGAGGAGAACGCCATGACTGATATCGATCGTGAACTGCCGGTGCCGTTCGAACAGGCCCGTGAAGTCGAGGCCTTCCTCCTGCGTGAAGCCCGTTTGCTCGATGACGAACGTTGGGATGACTGGCTGGCGGGTCTGTCCGAGGCCATCCACTACTGGATGCCTGGCATCGAGAACCGCCGTCGCGAGGACCGCTCCGGGCCCTATAAGCTTGAGCACATGGCCTTTTTCGACGACGGTCTGCGCGAGCTGCAGCGTCGCGTGGCGCGCTTCAAACAGCCGTCGGCCTGGGCCGAGAACCCGCCGACGCGCAACGTACACCTAGTTACCAATGTCGAGGTCCTCGCCGGGGCCAAAGCAAACGAATATATCGTCCACTCGTGCTTCATCAACGTGCGTAGCCGTGGCCTTGACGAGCAGCACCAGATCACCGGGCGGCGCGAGGACATTATCCGCCGCGAGGCAGATGGACTGAAGCTGCTTAAGCGCAAGATCCTCATCCCCAATGCAATGTTGCTGTGCAAGAACATTAACACCTTTCTCTGAAGGAGCGCCTCATGGGTTGGTTAGAAGGACAGGTGGCGCTGGTGACCGGCGGCACTGGCGGAATCGGCAGCGCCATCGTGCGCCGCTATGTGCAGGAAGGGGCGCGGGTCGGCGTGATGGCGCGCAACCGCGAGCAGCTCGATGCACTGCAGGCTGAGCTGGGTGATGCCTTGGTGGTGATCCAGGGCGACGTTTCCAGCCTCGCCGACAACCAGCGCGCGGTGGCGCAGACGCTGGAGGCTTTCGGCAAGCTGGATACGTTCGTCGGCAACGCGGCGGTATTCGATTACTTCACTCGTCTCGACCGTATCGCCCCGGAGGAGCTGGAGCAGGCCTTCCAGCGCCTGTTCGCGATCAACGTGCAGGGGTATCTACTCGGCGCGCGATGCGCCACCGATGCTCTGCGCGAGACACGCGGCAGTATGATTTTCACCCTGTCCAACAGCGCCTTCTACGCCGGCGGCGGCGGAATTCTCTACGTCACCGCTAAGCACGCGCTGGTTGGCATGATCCGCCAACTGGCCTACGAGCTGGCGCCTGACATTCGCGTCAACGGCGTCGCACCTGGCGCTACCAATACGCCGATGAAAAGCCTAGAGGGCCTGAACAAGCGAAGCCAGCCACTCAATGCCATTCCTGGTTTCGAGGAAGCTGCCGCGCGTGCGGTGCCCCTGCAGCGCATTGCCGAGCCGGAGGATCACACCGGCCATTACGTGCTGCTGGCCTCGCGAGAGAATTCGTCGTTGACCACCGCGCACATCATCCATAGCGATGGTGGCTGGGAAGTCCGCAGCGCGGGTGGTCGTTAGGCAGAGAAACCGACAACGAAGTACCGCAATAAGCGTTACTGATAACAAACATAAGATGAGTCATTGCCGATGAGTGCGCATACCCCTTCCCAGCACAAGGTGCTGGAGCTGTTCGCTGCGCTGCCCGTGCCTGTGCTGGCGGCGCCGATGTTCCTAGTCTCCGGTCCGCAGCTGCTTAGCGCCTGCTGTCATGCCGGCATTATCGGCAGCATGCCGGCGCCCAATGCCCGTACGGTGGAAATCCTCGAACAGTGGCTGCAGCAGATCACCGCCGAGCGCGAGCAGGTCCAGGCGGCAGGTACCACGCTGGCGCCATGGATGCTCAACATGATTGTGCACAGCACCTACGACCGGTTCGCCGCCGAGCTGGAACTGGTGAAGCGCTTCCAGCCACCGATCGTCTCCACCGCCCTCGGCAGCCCAAAGCGGGTACTTGAAGACGTGCACGCCTATGGTGGTGTGGTGATGGCCGACGTGATTACCCCGGCGATGGCGCGCAAGGCCGCCGATGCTGGCGTTGATGCGCTGATTCTGGTGTGCAACGGCGCTGGTGGCCACACTGGTACCAACAACCCGTTCGCCTTCGTCGAGGAAGTACGTAGTTTCTGGGACGGCCCGCTGGGCATCGCCGGAGCCATTTCCAATGGCCGCGATGTGCACGCCGCGCAGGTGCTGGGCTATGACTTCGCCGTGGTGGGTACCCGTCTGATCGCCACGCACGAAAGCCTGGTCGATGACGACTACCGGCAGATGCTTGTCGACTGCCGCATGGATGACGTGGTGCTGAGCAAGGCCGTCAGTGGCGTGCTCGCCAACTGGATGCGCCCCTCGATGGAGAAGGCTGGCATCGATGCCAGCGCCGAAGGCAAAGCCAGCGTCGACTTCTCCGGCAATATCGCCAGCGCCAACAAGGCCTGGAAGCACGTCTGGTCGGCTGGCCAGGGCGTGGGCCAGATCACTCGTCCGTCCAGCGTCGCCGAACTCGTCAGCGAGCTGGTCGATGGTTATCGCGTCAGCCTCGACCGCCCGCTGGGCCAAAACCGTCGTTGAACAGGAGTGCACCGATCATGAGCCATACCCATCTGCAATCCGCCGCCGCCGCACTTGCCCAGGCGCGCCAGAGCCGACAACCCTGCGGTCGGGTGTCCGAGCTTTTCGACATTGCCAGCCTGCAGGATGCCTATGACGTGCAGGCCATCAACACCCGCGCAGCGCTGGACGTCGGTCGTCGCCTCAGCGGCTGCAAGATAGGGCTCACCTCGCTGGCTGTGCAGCAGCAACTGGGTGTCGACCAACCAGACTTCGGCATGCTGTTCGCCGATATGGAATACCGCCATGGCCAGGATGTGCCTACCGCACGGCTGATCCAGCCGAAGGCCGAAGGTGAGATCGCCTTCGTCCTCGGCCGCGATCTGCCGAATGCCGACACGACCTTGGGCGAGCTGATCAGCTCCGTCGATTACCTGCTTCCGGCGCTGGAGATCGTCGACTCGGCCATCGAGGACTGGAAGATCACCCTGGTCGACACCGTCGCCGACAATGCCTCCTCGGGCCTCTACGTGCTCGGCGATCAGCCGGTGAAGCTAGACGGCCTCGATCTGACCCTCGAAGGCATGCTGCTGGAGAAGAACGGTGTGCAGGCTTCGGTCGGTCTCGGTGCGGCCTGCCTGGGCAACCCGCTGAATGCCTGCCTGTGGCTGGCGCGCACCATGGCCGAACTCGGCCAGCCGCTGCGTGCCGGCGATGTGCTGCTGTCCGGTGCGCTGGGACCGATGACCCCGGTGGTAGCCGGCGACAGCCTGCGTCTGCGTTTGACCCGACTGGGCGAGGTGAGCTGCCGGTTCATCTGAATCACCGTTGCGTGCAGGGCCTCTAAGCCGGCCCAAACAGATCAGTGCTTTACAAAAACAACCGTAGGAGCGGCCCCGTGCCGACTCACGAGGCACCTGGATATGACCGATTCCCCGAACCTTGCGGCACGGCTGGCCCCTGCCGAGGTAATTTTCGAACCGCGCGACAATGGCGAATTCGTCCTGCGCTCGCCGCAACCCCTGCAACCCTATGCGCGTTGCATCGGCGAATGGCTGGAACGCTGGGCATGCGAGCGCCCCGATCAGGTCTATCTGGCCGAGCGGCACAATGGCGGTTGGCACCGCATGACCTACCGTGAGGTGCGCCAGCGCGTCGGCAGCCTAGCCCAGGGCCTGCTCGACCTGGACATTCCTGCGGGTCGCCCGGTGCTCAACCTGTCCGACATCGACGTCGATCAGGCGCTGCTTAGCCTAGCTGCCTTGCACGTCGGCATTCCCGTGGCTACCACCTCGGTGGCTTATGCGCGCCATACCGGCGATGGCTGCAGCAAGCTCAAGGCGATCATCGAGGTACTCGACCCGGCCGTGATTTTCGTGAGCGATAGTGATGCCTACTACCGTGCGCTGGAGCTGATCAGGCCCGACTGCCTTGTGGTGGCCGCACGCAATGCCCAGGAATATCCGGGTGCCTGGCCGCTGGCGCAGCTTTATAAGACCGAGACGCCGGCGGTGATGCAAGCTTTCGCGCGAGTTACTGGCGACACCCCGGCGCGCTACCTGATGACCTCGGGTTCGACCGGGACGCCCAAGGCGGTGGTCAACAGCCACGGCATGCTCTGCGCCAACCAGCAGGCCATCGCCCAGTGCTGGCCGTTCCTCGAACAGGTGCCGGTGGTGGTGCTGGATTGGCTGCCGTGGAGCCACGTGTTCGGCGCCAACCACAACTTCAATCTGGTGCTGCGCAACGGCGGCAGCCTGTATATCGACGATGGCCGTCCCGTGCCTGGCCTGATCGAACGCAGCATCGAGAACATAAAGCTGGTCAAGCCGACCCTGTACTTTAACGTGCCGCGTGGCTATGACGTGTTGCTGCCTTATCTGGAGCGCGACGAGGAACTGGCCCAGGCGCTGTTTGGCCGCCTGGAGCTGCTGCTCTACGCGGCGGCCTCGCTGCCCGTCAGCACCTGGGATCGGCTGGTCGCCTGTGCGCGCAAGGTCCGCAGCGAGCGGTTGTTCTTCGCCAGCGAGTGGGGTTCCACGGAAACTACGCCGGTGCTGACCAGCGTGCATTACCTGATCGACCGCCCCGGTACCATCGGTTTGCCGGTGCCGGGAACGGAGATCAAGTTCGTGCCATCCGGCGGTAAGCATGAGATGCGTGTACGTGGCCCCTCGGTGTTTCGTGAATACCTGGGCGCGCCGCAAAAGACCGCCGAGGCTTTCGATGCCGAAGGCTTCTATTGCATCGGCGATGCCGGACGCCTGGTCGATCCCGAACGGCCCGAGCTAGGCATCCAGTTTGATGGCCGGGTCACCGAGGACTTTAAGCTCAGTAGCGGCACCTGGGTCTCTGTCGGCACCCTACGGCCCAAGCTGGTCAGCGCTCTGGCGCCCTATGCAACAGACTGTGTGATCTGCGGCCATGACCAGGAAATGATCGGTGCGCTGATCTATCCCAGCCCAGCGCTTCGCGAGCTGGCCGGTACCGTCGGGGCGACGCTGAGCGCCGATGAACTGGCGCTGCTGCCTGAAGTGCGCCTGGCCTTGTACGCCGGACTGCAGGCACTGGCCAAGCAATACCCCGCTTCGTCGCAGCACGCCTTCCGCGCGTTGATCCTTGATACGCCACCAAGCCCGGACGCCGGCGAAATCACCGACAAGGGTTATATCAATCAGCGCATGGCTCTGAGCCTGCGCGCCGAGCAGGTCAAGCGGCTTTACGCCGAGACCCTCGACCCCGCCGTAATTCTGCTCGCCGAAGCCTATGGAGAATCCGCATGAGCAAGAAATTGAAAGTCGCTATCGTCGGCTCGGGCAACATTGGTACCGACTTGATGATCAAGGTGCTGCGCAACGCGCAGTATCTGGAAATGGGTGTTATGGTCGGTATCGATCCAGCGTCCGACGGTCTGGCCCGAGCATCACGAATGGGCGTGGCCACTACCCATGAAGGCGTCGAGGGTCTGACCCGCCTACCGATCTTCAACGAGATCGACTTCGTCTTCGATGCTACATCTGCATACGCGCACGTGAAGAACGACGCATTTCTGCGGGGCCACAAGCCCGGTATTCGCCTGATCGATCTGACCCCGGCCGCGATAGGTCCCTATTGCGTGCCGGTGGTCAACCTAGAGCAGAACCTCGGACAGCTCAACGTCAATATGGTCACCTGCGGTGGCCAGGCCACTATCCCCATGGTGGCGGCTGTCTCGCGTGTTGCTAAGGTGCACTATGCCGAGATCATCGCCTCGATCGCCAGCAAATCCGCCGGCCCAGGCACTCGCGCCAATATCGACGAGTTCACCGAGACCACTTCCAAGGCAATCGAGGTGATCGGCGGGGCTGCCAAGGGCAAGGCGATCATTATCATGAACCCAGCGGAGCCGCCCTTGATGATGCGCGACACCGTGTTCGTGCTAAGTGAAGCCGCCGATCAGTCCAGGATCGCCGCTAGCATCGAGGACATGGCCGCCGCCGTGCAGGCCTATGTCCCGGGCTACCGTCTCAAGCAAAGGGTGCAGTTCGACATCATCCCTGAGTCAGCACCACTGAACATCCCTGGCCACGGTCGCTTCAGCGGCCTGAAGACCTCGATCTTCCTCGAGGTTGAAGGCGCCGCCCATTACCTGCCGGCCTACGCCGGCAATCTCGACATTATGACCTCCGCCGCGCTGGCCACCGCCGAGCGTATGGCCCTGTCGATGCTCAACGGTTGAGGACACTGATATGAACGGCAAGAAACTTTTTATCTCCGACGTCACCCTGCGTGATGGTAGCCACGCCATACGCCACCAGTACTCGATCCAGAACGTGCAGGACATCGCCCGCGCGCTGGACAAGGCCAGGGTCGACTCCATCGAAGTGACCCATGGCGACGGCCTTCAGGGGTCCAGCTTCAATTACGGCTTCGGCGCGCACAGCGACCTTGAGTGGATCGAAGCGGCCGCCGATGTCATCGAGCACGCGCGCATCGCTGTGCTGCTGTTGCCGGGAATCGGCACGGTGCATGATCTCAAGGCCGCCTATGATGCCGGTGCACGCACCGTGCGTGTGGCCACCCACTGCACCGAGGCCGATGTGTCCAAGCAACACATCGAATACGCCCGCAGCTTGGGGATGGATACCGTGGGCTTCTTGATGATGAGCCACATGATTCCGGCCGAGGAACTAGCGCGTCAGGGCAAGCTGATGGAGAGCTACGGCGCGCAGTGCATCTACATGGCCGACTCCGGCGGCGCAATGAACATGAACGACATCCGTGACCGTATGCGCGCGTTCAAGGCCACGCTGAATCCCGAGACCCAGACTGGCATGCACGCCCACCACAACCTCAGCCTCGGCGTGGCCAACTCTATCGTCGCGGTGGAAGAGGGCTGTGACCGTGTCGATGCCAGCCTGGCCGGCATGGGCGCCGGCGCCGGCAACGCCCCGCTGGAGGTGTTCATCGCCGCTGCCGAGCGCATGGGCTGGAATCACGGCACCCACCTCTACAATCTGATGAACGCCGCCGACGACTTGGTGCGGCCGCTTCAGGATCGCCCGGTACGGGTCGACCGCGAAACTCTCGGCCTGGGCTATGCCGGCGTCTACTCCAGCTTCCTGCGTCATGCCGAGGTGGCGGCCGAGAAGTACGGACTGAAGACTCTCGACATCCTCGTCGAGCTGGGCAAACGGCGCATGGTTGGTGGCCAGGAAGACATGATCGTCGACGTGGCGCTGGATCTGCTCGCTGCCCGCCAGAAATTCTGAGTTGATGGTGATGTCGATCTGGTTCGGGGGCGAGCTCGCCTTGGAGTATTGCAACCGGCGTAGTGACCGTAGCCTCAACGGCAATCTTGGTATCGGTCTGTTGGTGGCAGGCGCGGACGACCTCAAGGGCAGCATGCCGTTGGGCGAGCACACCGCCAATTCGGCCGGTGTGTTGCATGGCGGCGCCTCCATCGCCTTCACCGAGTCCCTGGCCTCCTGGGTTGGCGCTTTCGTTCTGGACAGCGCTACTTATTACTGTGCTCGGTTGGATACCAACGGTAATCATGCGCCAGGCCGTGGTCGGAAGGATTGTCTGTGGCACGGTCAAGCCCGCCTCGCCCGGGCGCAAGATTCAAATCAGGAAAGTGCGTATCGACAACGAAAAGTGCGCTCTGGCCTGCCTTTCGCGCGTGACCATGGCGGTGCCGCAAGGCGCCAAGTGATACTGAGGACAGGCTCATGACTTATGCAGTGAAGATTCAACCTTCAGGCCAGAGCTTCGAGCTGGCGGAGGAACTGACTATCCTCGATGGCGCCTTGGCAGATGGGTTGATGCTCAAGCACAGCTGCCGTGAGGGCACCTGCGGCAGTTGTAAGGGCCGGTTGGTATCCGGGACAGTCGATCATGGAGACAGCCCTATGGATGTGCTCAGTGAGCAGGAGCGTGCTGAGGGGCTGGCACTATTCTGCTGCGCACGGGCCAAGTCCGACCTGATCATCGACGCACCGGAAGTTACCGAACTGCGCGGGATAAGTATCCAGCAGACGGCCGGAAGGGTAATGACGTTGGAGAAGGTCAGCCACGATGTGATGGTGCTGCGCGTGGCGTTGCCGCCAGGCACTACCTTCCGTTATCTCCCGGGGCAGTACCTGCAATTCCTGCTCAAGGATGGCTCACGACGCAGTTACTCGATGGCCACATCTGCGCTGCGCGGCAATCAGCTGGAACTGCATATTCGCCATATGCCGGGCGGAGTGTTCAGCGGCTTCGTCTTCACTGGCCTGCAGCCCAAGGCGATGCTGCGCATGGAAGGCCCATTCGGCTCCTTCTTCCTGCGTGACACTGCTGCGCCGATGATCTTCCTAGCCAGTGGCACCGGCTTCGCGCCGATCCAGGCGCTGCTCGAGCAACTGCGCGAGCAGGGCAATACGCGCCCCGTCTACCTTTACTGGGGGGGGCGCCGACGTGAGGATCTGTACCGCCACGAGCAACTGCTGCGATGGACCGCCGAACTGCCCTGGCTCAGTTACACCCCGGTGTTGTCCGATGCCAGCGAGGCGTGTGACTGGCAGGGTGCGACGGGCTTCGTCCATCAGCAGGTACTCAGGGATTTCCGCTCCCTGCGTGAGTTCGAGGTATATGCCTGCGGCGCGCCTATCGTGGTCGACTCGGCACGACGTGACTACGTCGAGCAGCTCGGCTTGCTGGCGGACAACTTCTTCGCCGATGCCTTCGTTTAGCCCTCTTACAGGAGAAGCGTACATGAACGACAGTGCTTGCGTGATGGTGCAGCGCCTGGATTACCGAGGCAATGATGGTGTGCCACTGGTGGCGTATTTGGCCCTGCCAGCAGGCACTAAACCTACTCCGGCCGTGCTGGTGGCGCACGAGTGGTGGGGCAATAACGATTATCCGCGCAACCGCGCCCGTCAATTGGCCAAGCAGGGCTATGCGGCATTGGCACTCGACATGTATGGAAATGGTTAAACAACCACTTCGCCCGATGAAGCGCGCACTTGGATGCACTGGCCGATTCTGAGCGGCTGCGTATGCGCTTCGAGGCCGGTCTGGAGCTGCTACGCCGTCAGCCGCAGGTCAGCGATCAGCAGGTCGCGGCTATAGGTTACTGCTTTGGCGGTCGGGTGGTACTCGATATGGCACGTCAAGGGCTCGACCTGATCGGGGTGGCCAGCTTCCATGGCCTGCTCGGTACCGACACTCCGGCGATCCCCGGCATGGTTAAGGCGGTGATTCTGGTTGCCCATGGCGACGCCGACGAGCTGGTGAGCGAGAGTGATTTGTCGCGCTTCGAAGTCGAGATGTATGAGGCTGGCGTGCGCTACAGCCTCAAGCGCTACTCGGGCGCGCTGCACTCCTACAGCAATCCGGCTTCTCCCAACTACCGCAAGGTCGCCGACCAGCGTTCCTGGGCGGATCTGATGGAGTTTCTGCGACAGCTATTTGACCAAGATAGATCTAAAAGAGGGCTGTCAGCCAGCAGCTGAAAAAAGCTTATGGATGCCGCAGGAATGCGGCAGCCTTCAACTTGCCCTAACAACAATTGAGGCATACACCGATAGTGCCCGGGTTGCGACACATGCGTACTAGCACGCGCATCCTGCTTTTGATCCTCAGTGTAGTGGTGTTCATTGTCTGCCTGAGCCTTTGGTTAGGCTCTGTGTTGCAGCGTAACCTGCTGGAAGAGAAGATCTCAGGTATTTGCACCCCGTTGGATACCGCATCCGACCTGTTGGCCCACTACGACAAGCAGGTGTTCGCTGGTCACCTTAGCCTCGAGGAGGCTCAGCGCCAAGCTGCTGAAGTTGTCAGCACCATCCGCTATCTGGGTGACAATTACCTGCTGATCCTCGACCTCGACTACCTGATGGTCATGCATCCGACCGCGCCAGCGCAGGTCGGTAAGCAGGTCGAAGGTTTCGAGGACGTCAACGGCAAACTGTTCGCCCGGCTGCCAATCCGCACCATCATCCACCGCTCAACGACACGGTCTCGGCGCTTTCCCGCGCGACGCGCGAGCAGACCGATCTGACCATGCTCCTACCCCTCGATGGCAACGACGAGCTGACCCAGGTGGCGTATAGCTTCAACCGTTTGGTCGACGCCGCTCAACAAGTGATCAGCAGCATGGAGCTGGCCAGCCAGTCGATCTCACGCGCCGGCGACGACCTTGACCACCAGCGCTTTCTGAGTGCAACACACTGATTGCAGCATGAGCGATGTCGAGCATTGCGGTGACAACACTGTCTGTGAAGGTTTCTTAGGTCAGCTCAAACGGGAGTGCGTCGGCCATCTGTCGTATCGAATCCATGATGAAGCATCAGCGTATCTACTCGACTGCATCGAGCGTTTTCATAACCTACGAATGCGTAATAGAGTTTCCCGGAAATATGAAGTTTTCAGCCTTTTTCAAACCGTCCTTGGGAATGGGCTGGAGCCATTAAAATGAGAGCAATAATTTGGAGTTACAGAATGAATTTCTTACACATTATTGTTGCTCTAGCGTCGCTTATGGAAGCGGCGCAGGCGGACATAAGGGTAGGGCTCTCTATCTCCTCCTCTGGCCCTGCGGCATCTTTAGGTATTCCTGGGCGTTATACAGTCAGACTATTCCCAAAAGAGATAGCTGGAATAAAAGTTGATTACATGGTTATTGATGATGGCAGCATTCCAGGTCGGGCAAAAGATAATTTTGAAAGCTTAGTCGATGAGCATAACGTCGATGTCTTGATCGGAGGTTCAATTATTCCCACCGCTATCCCTATCTCTGAAGTTGCGAAATCAAAATCAACTCCATTCATCATCCTTTCGCCTCTGGTTTCTCAGGGGGCAACCTAGGGCTGGGTCTTTACCATCCCGCAAACTAATGAGTTGATGGCACAAGCCTTGATCAAGTATATGCAGGTTCATGGCGTCTTATCACTGGGCATTATAGGGTGACAATATTTAGGGCGATGAGTGGTTTGGAGTTTTGAGTCGCTTTGCTGGCAGTACGGGAATCAGAACTATCTCTGATGAGCGATACGATCCCAGCGATGCTTCGGTATCAGTATAGGCGCAACAAGCCCTGGCCTCCAGTCCCGACGCCATTTTCATTGCTGCCGGAGGAGCCTCCGCGACAGTTCCTCATACAGAGTTGAAGCGACTCGGATACAAAGGGCAGATCGACCACACGCACGCGGCAGCTAATCAGGCATTTTTGCGTATGGGAGGAAAGGCGCTGGATGGCGCCGTTCTGCCTGTCGGACCTGTCTTGGTGTGGGATCAGCTCCCTGAGAGTCATCCCTCAAAGCGAAAAGCGCGCGACTTCTCAAAAGCCTATGAGCGGGGGATGGGCCCGGACAGCGTTTCTGTATTCGGGACATATTTATATGACGCTATGCAGCTCATAGCCGCCTCGACTCCAAACGCCCTGAGCAGTGCCCGCCCAGGAAGCGTTGAGTTCCGAAAAGCGCTGCGTGCGGCCCTGGAGAGCAGTGGGCGTGTGGTTGGTGCTCATGGCATCTACGAGTTTTCGCCAGAAAGTCATGTCAGCAGCGAAGAGCACATCGAGAGCTGGTAAGGGCCGTGGATCAGAAGTGGGTTCTGATTGATTCTGACGGCTGAGCGGTGCCGTGTTTGACAGTGCAGTAGCGAAGCTTCTGATCCTGAGGCCTGGCTGGCGGTGGAGCGTATGAGCTGGCATACAGTATTGCATTTTGTCGGATTCTTGCTTGGCGCCAAAAAACTCAATGAATTCTGTTGACAGAACGTTTTTCACGCGTCATAAATACACATGTGTATGTGTATCCTATGTGTGACTACACCGCGCCTCGATCGCAATGCGCAGATCGGGATAAGAAAACAAAAATAAAAATCGGAGCTAACTCGATGATCTCGCGTGCAGAGTCTCGTTCAACTCGACCAGTAACCCACCTCATCACATTCAAGACCTTTCTCTCTTGGTCACAGTCAAGATGGCTGCTCTAAAAATCTTTTGTTCTGCGTATGACGCAGACGTAATCTTTGTAGCTAGCAAGCTAATAAACTTAGAGCTGCTAATTAAAGAGTGAAAGTTATGAAACTAACAAAGTTTTCTTTGGTATCTACGCTGTCTCTGCTTTCCGCTTCTGTTATGGCGAGTAATGGCACCATTATGTCTGGTTATGGGACAAAGAACTCGATGATGGGGGGGGCGTCGATTGCGCTTCCGCTTGATTCAATCGCCGCAGCTAACAATCCGGCAGGTATGGGTAAGGTCGGTACGCGTGTAGACTTTGGTTTGCGTATATTCCATGGGGACGCGGATAACTCATTCCATGGGAATGATAATGAAATCGAAGACATGACGATGGCAATTCCTGAAATGGGTGCAAACTACCAGTTCAGTGATGATGTCACAATCGGCTTATCAGTTTTTGGTAGCGGGATGGCTACTGACTACGAGAAACAGGTCGTTCCAATCCCCGGTCTAAGTAAGTCCAGTAACACTCTCAATCAGATAACCATCGCACCTACCATTACTAAACGTTTTGGTGAGTCTTTCTATGTCGGTTTCTCGCCGACTATTATGTACACGTCAATTGAGACTAATGGTGTTCCTGGGAAAAAAGATACTTCTGACTCGGCTACTGCTTACGGATTTCGCGTAGGGGCTCTATGGGAAGCAACTGAGCAATTATCCCTTGGTATGATGTACACCCCGCGCACTAAGGCCGGAGAGTGGGGAAGATATAAAAACGATATATTTGCATCTTCAAATGGTAGGTTTGATGCGCCAGAGCAACTTGGTGTCGGCTTTGCTTACAAGGTCGCACCTGGTACTACCATCGCCGCCGATGCGATGCGAATCTATTGGGGTGACGTTGACTTCCTTAATGCGAAAGGGGGGTCCGGATACGAGGACATGACTGTTTATCGCATTGGCATTTCCCAAGATATTACAGATCGACTTGTATTTCGCGCTGGCTATAGCCACGCAGATAAATTTGCGCGCTCTGAGTACGCGGATGGACTCTTTCGTGGCCCAGGTATCTCAAATAAGAGCTTTGCGCTTGGTTTTAGCTATGCTCTTTCTGACGGTTACGACCTACAGTTAGGTTATGAACGACAATTGCCTGAGAAGCTTGAAGGCTCTGGTGCAAGCACTGGAACCCGGCTTGATGTAGATTATAACTATATATTGTTTGGGGTGTCGAAGAGCTTCTAGTAGTAGCTTTCGTATAGGGGGTTCATACTCTGTCCTGTAGTGATAGTGCTGGCGTGAGTATGTGGCTCCCTAGTTCCAGTAATCATTAGATGAATGGTGTGGGTTGTGAAAGTCAAACGAGCTGATATTCTTCCTGGTGTCTCTGTGCCTTATATTGAGATGAAAAGTCCACTATTGCCCGAGGCGCGCACACCGGCTTTTGCGCCAGGCACCAAACGGTTCCCGAAAGGTGAACAACTTGTTGCAAAGGGGTTGAGGCTGCCTTGCAGTATTGTTCTTGACCAAGATGTCAGCGTGCCTATGCGGGACGGAATTAAACTCGTAGCAAATATTTATCGACCCGAGGGCGATGTTCAGCAACTACCGGTTGTGATGTCGTTTACCCCGTATGGAAAAATGGGTGGGTATTGGCATTTAGGTCGTTTCCCGTTTAACGGAGGCATTCCCCTAGACTCTCTGTCTGGTCTGCAATCATTTGAAGCACCAGATCCTGCGTATTGGTGTGATCACGGCTATTGTGTTGTGTATGTTTGTGCGCGAGGAACTGATCATTCAGAAGGTGATCACAACTTCCAGGGTAGTTCTAGCGCTAATGACGCTTATGATGCTATTGAGTGGATTGCGGCCCAGTCGTGGTGTAATGGCAGTGTGGGGATGGCGGGGAATTCTCAACTGGCGATGATTCAGTGGGCTGCAGCAGCGGTGCGACCACCGCACTTGAAGGCAATTGCTCCATGGGAGGGTCTCTCAAATCATTACCATGAAAATATTTGTAGTGGGGGTATTCCTTTTCCAAGTTTTCATGCCGATGTAATTGATCACAGCTATGGCAATGGGATGATTGAGGATGTGTGTGCAGCTCTTAAGGAGCGGCCTTTCTACGACGAATATTGGGCTGACAAGGCACCCGATATTGAGAATATAAATATTCCAGCATATGTGGTTGCTAGTTATACAAATCAACTGCATTGTAAGGGCACCTTTGCAGCGTATAGAAAATTAGATCCCGCTCTTTCATGGCTTCGTATCCATAATACGATGGAGTGGCCGGATTTTTATACGCCTGCATATGTTGAAGATATGCGTCGCTTCTTTGATCGCTATCTCAAAGGTAATAAGAACGACTGGGAAAAAACCGCGCGTGTTAGAATGGCGGTATTGGATCTTGGTGGGAAAGATGTTGTTGATCGCCCAGAAGATACCTTTCCTCCGAAAGGTGCCACTCTTAGATCGTTCTATCTAGATGGCCGAGCTCGAAAATTGGTTAATGATCCTGTGGCTTGTTCTTCGGAAGTCAGCTATCAGTCTGATGACCGAAAAGGGAAAGTAGAATTTGAAGTTAAGTTCACTAAAGACACAGAGATTTCTGGGTATCCCGCATTGCGTTTGTGGGTGCATAGCGACGACGCAGATGACATGGACATCTACGTGGTTGTTGAAAAGGTGCGTCGTCGAAAACCGCTGTTCCGATCTATCATGCCTCCTCCATTCAAGCCTTTGGTTGCTTTGATTGGTTTTTTGCATCGCAAAGGGATTTTTAAATACGGTTTCTCTATATTTAATGGTCCCAATGGGCGCTTGCGGGTATCTCGGCGAGAGTTGGATGGTGTGAATTCCAAAGAAAATTTACCGGTTTACAAGTTTAACTCTGAG
This sequence comes from Pseudomonas sp. D8002, assembly GCF_013385695.1. Classification (NCBI taxonomy): domain Bacteria; kingdom Pseudomonadati; phylum Pseudomonadota; class Gammaproteobacteria; order Pseudomonadales; family Pseudomonadaceae; genus Pseudomonas; species Pseudomonas sp. D8002. The sequence goes on along the minus strand of NZ_JACAPM010000038.1, from coordinate 13,058 downwards.
CAGAAGCTAGCGCGCGGTCAAGTTGTTCCTGTAGATATTTCAATTTTGCCCACCAGCATGAAGTGGAGTGCTGGAGATACGCTCCGACTGAGTGTTATGGGTTATGAGAGGCGCGGGCAATGGTTCCCAGCTGTTGATTACCCAGAGTCAATTAACGTCGGCAAGCACGTGATACACACTGGTGGCGAATTTAATTCGGTCTTGACACTCCCTATCGTAGAGCGCTGACTGGAATTTTAAGTATCGCTACCGTTGTCCTCTAATTGGTTAGTTGTGGTTTCCTCAGATATCCTTCGGTAAGGGTTAACTGCCTAGACATTGAGGGGCTGAGGAGGCCTCTTGCTTTTTCGATAGTGTGCTGTTGGACGTTCTTACTGCTGTTTTTGACTTTCTATTTATGGCACTTATTGATATTTATTTATATTTCGAACTGGTGCGAGGGAATAGATGTTCTCAGAAATGACTTTCTCGACATTGTTGGTTTTCTGTGCTTGTTTTGTTCTGGTTGTTGTTGTGTCTTTTTATGTTTGCAAGTATTTTTTGTTGGCTCCATTTGTGGATATCGTTGAAGCGTTGAAAAATGTGGCTGGCGCTAAGGTAGACCTTACACTCAGGCTTGATAATTCCTGCAAGGGCGCGGCAGGTGATTTGGCTGAAAGGTTTAATGACTTGGTACGTCGAATCCATGAGTTGGTATCGGGGGGGCAAGGCGGAGTTGGTGAACTGAAAAGCAGCGTATTAGCCCTTAAGAGAAATTCAAACTTTACAAGAGAAAGCATAGACAATCAGCAGATCGAAATTGATAGTATCGCTTCGTCTGTGTCGGAGTTAGAAGCGTCTGCCGAAGAGGTGGCCGTTAGCGCTAGACTAGCGGCAGAGGCTTCAGCAGACGGGGTTCGCGGCGTCGGGGACGCGCTTAAGACTGTTATTGAATCATGCGATGCTGTGAAAAGTCTTTCAGGGGAGCTGTCACTTGCCTGCGATGTTGTCACTGTTTTGGGTAAAGAAATTAGTTCAATTTCTGCTGTTTTAAAGGAAATTGAGGGTATCGCAGAGCAAACAAATCTCCTGGCGCTAAATGCTGCAATTGAGGCCGCAAGAGCAGGGGAGTCTGGGCGCGGATTCGCAGTGGTTGCAGATGAGGTTCGCAACCTTGCTAAGCGTACTCAGAACTCTACAAATGAAATCTCAAATATGATGGAACGCTTGCATAGTGGCGCCGGCAAGGCAGTTGAAGTAATGGTGGCCTCTAAAACCCTATCTCGCATGAGTATGGAGCGGGCGCATGATTCGATGGTGTCAATTGATAGGATAAATTCAGCTATCCAATTAATTGGTGACATGAATTCACAGATCGCCTCGGCGTCAGCGCAGCAAAAAGACGTTGTGGGTGAACTCGGTTTTTCTATCAATCGGGTCGCACAGCAAGGGCATAAAGTTTCTGAGGCGGCTGTTGATAACGATGTTTACAGCAGTAAAATAGAATTTGTGGCTGATACCCTGGAAAGTAACGTGTCTAGCTTTAAGGTTTAACCTCAATTTAGTTATCGGAGATCATACTTTTGGTCATGGACATGGACATTTTAATTTTGCTTAAGCTTACAGTTGAGAGGATTGTGCGGTGAAATATAAACTTTCAAAAAGCGACTTTGCTCCAGCGCCCGCGTCATATCAAACTGAACCACGCTACCTTGGTTATCGGGAGAGTGATTGTTCTAAGCCCTACGCCAATTATTTTACAGAACAAGTTGCTAAAGTTCAACCGCATGTGATTGAGGCCATTGCAGTTGGTCGCCAACCTGATGAGTTCGCATATCAAATCGATGAAGCAGCGGTACGCATGTCTCGTCCCGGCTACGAGGCAATGGAGACAGGGTATGCGCAACTGCCAGACGGCAAGATACTCGTCTCAGTTTTGACAGATATGCCAGGCGTCTGTGCTGAGGACTGGGATTGGTGGTTCGGGTGGCACGGAGTAGAAACGGCACGTTATAAGCTGTGGCATCCCGGTGCCCATTTCTATTCTGCCGTCGGGCAGGATCGCCGTTCTGATCGTAGTCTCACCGATAGGCAGCGATATGTGGGAAATGTTTCATACGTGGATGAGTATCTCGGCCCTGATAGTAGCCCTTTGTCCGTGCGCTTTCTTGACCCACGGGCTGTTGGTTTTCTCGAGGCCAAACCCGGCTGCACAACAATCGTTGCTCGTGGCGGATTTAGCACCTCTCCGATCAGCTTTGCTTGGTTGATTCATCAAATCCGGCCAACCTCAAACGGATGTGAGATGCGCTCCCGCTTCTTCGTGAATGACCTTGAGGTTTTGAGATTACCATCTGCGTCCATTGCCGGTGGTGGGGCAGGGCGCTTGTTAACAACACCGCTTGGGGGGGTGGTTGAGCCGATCTTGCGCCGCTTTGGGGGCGTTAAGGCTGACCATTTTGGTCCCGTTATGCTTATGCACTGTGCGCAAGAAATGAACCATCTGGCTCGTTTCCTTCCGCAATTGCGCGAAGAGTTCAAGGACTTGCCTTGATAATTATTCTTCAAGATGGGCATGTCGGCCGGTAAAACGGGATGCAACACATGCCCCTTCTGATAAGGCCCTGTTCTAAGATGTATCCCGAGCTTAGCATTCAAGAGAGCGCCACCATCCAAATCGGCTATCTTCAGCTTTTCAGTCCGGCCTGTTCCGGGGGGAGTGGTCTGTCCCGGGCTGAGTGGACACTGACTTAAGGTGGATCATATCTACGGCAAGGAGTGTTCATGATCCATACCAGAAGACGTTTTCCCGAATCCTTCAATCGCGAGGCGGTATATCAGGTGCTGCTGGTACGCCGCTTCGTCATGTAGCCGAGACGCTGTGGGCATTGCTGAAAGCCTGTGGGCAAATGGATGCGCCAGTATGAGCCGCAAGCTGACGATGCCTTTCCGGGCAACGGCAAGCACCGGGGCGAGAGGGCGGCGCTTCGTCGCTTACGCCAGCAGTTGGCGTAGGTCACCATGGCGCGCGATGTACTAGAAAAGGCACTCGCCATCTTCTCGAACCCCACTAAGTGAAGTTTGGCGACATCGAGGCGTTGGCCGGTCGCTATCCCGTAGCACCGATGTGCCGGCTGCTGCAGATATCCCGCAGCGGTTTCTATGCCTGCAGCAGCGGCCTCCCTAGGCGAGAGAGAAGGCGAATCGGCGTCTGAGCAAAGAGATCGCATCACCCACCACGAGGTGAATGGGATCTAGGCCAGCGCGGCGAATCAAGGCCGAGTTTGCGGCCTTGGGGCATGTGTGTGGTCCGACGCAGAGTCGCATCGACTGATGCGCGAAGCTGTTCTGCGTGTTTGTTCGCACAAGCGTTGGCGACTGGTTTCCAGCGGTCGTAATGCTCTACCGATTACCCGAACCCGCTAGATCGCCAGTTCGCCTCGGATCGCGCCAATCGGAACAGGGTCTCGGAGATGACCTATGTGCGTACCGCCCAAGGCTGGCTGTATCTGGCCGGTGTACTCGATCTCCATTCACGCGCTGTCGTTGGTTGGGCGATCAGCTCTGATGTATTCTACTCTGAATAGGGCCGTTGCATGCCGACAGCCGAAAGAACAATTACTACTGTACTCGGATCATGGCAGCCAATACTGGGCGCACGGCTACCAGTCCTTGCTTCGGCGACATCGAATCGTGCCCAGCCACCCACCTCCGGGGAACTGCTGGGACAACGCCGCGATGATAAGCTTCTTCCGCTCGCTGAAGGCTGAGCGGGTGTATGTGACTCGGTACACCAAATACCAAGAGGCCAAAGCCGACCTGTTCTACTGCATCAGCTCTTAAGATCACCGTCGTCGCCATTCGACGTTGGGCTATCTCAGTTCTATGGAGTTTGATCGGCTAAATGCGAGCAGTAGCTCTTAACCACTTGTCCACCAGTTTCGGGAGAGACCAGGCGCTGGTCATGGCACCTCCTGGTGGGCTTCATTATGAGGCATTGAGGTGTTTACGAAACTAGGGGCGACTCTCAGGAGCCGTATCCGGTAGTTTCGCATTTACGAATCTGTGTTGCAGCAACCATATAACTCGCCAATCGCTTATCGTACTGGAGGGTCTTGTAGCCAAGGCAATAGTTCAAAACGATGAGCTTCAAAAGCACGGATTTGCTCGGCATGCTGGAGAGTCAACGCTATATCATCTAGCCCAAGTAGAAGTTTCTTCTTTTCAATTGGGTCGAACCAAAAGCTAAACTCGAGCCCGTCAGCACTCAGCGTCTGCGATTTCAGGACAATCCTGACAGCAGTGCGCGATAAGGCGCGGCTGAATAACTCATCTAGATATTGTTTTGGTAAGGTGATGGGCAGCAAGCCGTTCTTAAGACAGTTACTCCGAAATATCTCTGCGAAACTCTCAGCAACAATTGCACTGAACCCATATTCCTTAAGAGCCCAAGGTGCATGTTCACGAGAAGAGCCGCAGCCGAAGTTGTTTCTGGTAATCAAGATGCTTGCGCCCGCGGCTTGAGGTTGGTTGAGCTCAAACTCTGGGTTCAGTGGGCGAGTAGAGCAGTCTATGCCAAGCTCACCTTTGTCTAGATAGCGCCATTCATCAAACAAAAATGGGCCGTAGCCACTGCGCTTGATCGACTTCATGAACTGTTTTGGTAAGATCGCGTCAGTGTCAACGTTATTGCGATCTAAGAAAGCCGCAATGCCTTTGACTTCATTTACTGGGTCCACTTAGCAGTACTCCCTTGCATCGGCCAAGTGGCCACTGATTGCTGCCAGAGCTGCCATTGCAGGGCTCATCAAATGACTGCGCCCTCCCATCCCCTGACGACCTTCGAAGTTGCGATTGGAAGTCGAGGCGCAGCGCTCACCAGGATTGAGCCTGTCTTCGTTCATACCTAGGCACATCGAGCAGCCTGGTGCGCGCCATTCGAATCCAGCTGCAAGAAAAATTTCATGCAGGCCTTCGGTCTCGGCTTGCTGCCTCACTGTACCTGATCCTGGAACAACTAGTGCTTGCACGACATTTTTTGCGAGCTTCCTGCCTTCTACCAAGCGTGCGGCGACACGGAGATCTTCGAGGCGTGCGTTCGTACAGGAGCCGATGAATACCTTGTCCACATTGATGTCTCGCATCCGTGTGCCTGGCATCAAATTCATGTAGCGCAGAGCGCGGATCATAGCCTGACGCTTAATAAGATCAGCCTCAAGCTCAGGGTCAGGTACTTTGCCATCGATCCCGCTCTGCATGTCCGGCGAGGTACCCCAAGTTACAGTAGGGACTACCTGACTCGCATCTATGATTAGCTCTCGATCATAGACCGCGTGAGGATCAGAACGGAGGGAGCGCCAATAGGTTTCTGCCTGTGCACGGTACTGAACGGCCGGTGCATAGGGCCGTCCCCTGAGGTACTCGATCGTTACGTCATCAACACCAATCATGCCGGCACGAGCTCCAGCTTCAATCGACATATTGCAAAGGGTCATGCGTTGTTCCATCGATAGGTGATCGATTGTTGTTCCACGATATTCCAGAACGTGATCCGTGGCCCCCGACGTGCTAAGTTTACCGATGATTGTGAGCGCTAGATCCTTGGCATAGGCACCCGGAACAAGCTCTCCATTTATGTTAATGGCATAGTTTTTTGACTTCTTCATCGGTAGCGTCTGCGTAGCGAGCACGTGCTCAACATCAGAGGTGCCGATACCAAATGCCAACGCAGCAAATGCGCCATGAGTCGAGGTGTGCGAGTCACCGCAAACTATGGTCATTCCAGGTTGTGTAGCACCCAGTTCGGGGGCGACAACATGCACGATACCTTGTTGAGGCGCTCGGTACGGGAAGTAGGCCATTGCACCACTGGACCTTATGTTGTCATCAAGGGTGTCCACTTGTTCGCGAGCCAACTCATCTTGAATCGGACCGCTGCCCCGGGTGGGAGTGTTGTGGTCAGCAGTCGCGATGATGCTCCCTGCTCTCCAGGGCTGCCGAGCACCTTGCCGCAAACCTTCGAAAGCTTGCGGGCTGGTTACTTCGTTAATCAGGTGTCGGTCGATGTAGAGCAAGGGCTGGCTGGATGCAGCGGGAACCAGGTGGCTTTCCCAGAGCTTATCGTATAGGGTCTTAGCCATGATTCACCAGGGAAGCGTCACGGAGCCAACCCAAGCCTTCAAGAGTTGCTCCAACAGGGATGTATTCGCAACCGATCCAGCCCAAGTATGTTTCCTTTACTAATGCATCCTGGATGCCCTGCCAAGGCAAATCGCCCACGTTGGGCTCATGTCGGCCAGGCCAGCCTGCGACCTGCACATGACCTGCATAAGGAAGATAACGGTGGATTGCGTCTACCACGTCGAGGCCTTCCATGGCAGCGTGGTAAACATCCATGATCAAGGTCAAGCCTGGCACTGTCTGCGTCCAACGCTGAGCGTCTGCCAGTGACTGAATGAAGTAACCAGGTACCGCTGTCTGGTTTATGGCCTCAATGACAAGTTCGATACGGCCTTCAGCGCGCTGTAGAGACCATTCCAAATTTTCCTGAAATGCCAGACTTGCTAAGTGAAGATCGGCTGGCTCGACGCACCCGCAAGTTATATGAAGGAGTGGGGCATTGACTGCTAGAGCCCAATCGAGTGCTTGTTCGAAGTGGGCCTTGAAGCGTATGCTCTGACCTGGGAGAGCCGCGAATCCTTTACTGCGATCAACTAGAGGCATGTTGGCCAATGCCTGGGTGAGGCCGTGACTCTCCAACAATGCTGCTACACGCTCAATAGCTATCCCTGAGGGTGGAAAGAACTCCACTGCCAAAAAACCCGCCTCACGGGCCGCGGCAAAGCGGTCTTGGAATGGCAGTTCGTTAAACATTAGCGAGAGGTTAGCTGCGAACTTGAGCATGCTCTCATACCTTGGCTTGGTAGCGGTTACGTAACTCAGCATCGTACTCACCCAGGAGCGGAGGCGCGGTTACTTCCAAGGAGCGCTCTCCGTCAAAGCTAATGGGGGAACGAACAGTGCGCCAAGTTCCCTTATGCGGATGCGGCGCGCTGATTTCGAGTTGTAAATGCTGAGCTTGCGGGTCTAGCAAAGCTTCGCTAGTGTCGTACATGGGTGCATGAGGCACATCTTCAAACTCAAGGCGGCGGCACCACTCGGTTCGTGTCTGCCTGGCAAACTCTGCACCTAGCAGTTCGATAAGCAGCTCTTGGTTTTTAATGCGCTGAGTGCGGTTACAGAAACGCGCGTCTTCGAACAGGTTCGGACGATCAATGGCATTGGCCAGTCCTTGCCAGAACTTCTCGGGCGAAGACATGTGCAGCGCGATCCATTTTTCATCAGCGCACTTGAGTACGTAAGACTGGGAGACACTTGGCCGGCTGTATGGCCCCATGATCTCGTTTTCTGCGAAATAGTGAGTGAAGGCGTCGAGATTGAAGTGGCACATCGATTCAAGCATCGATACCTCAACCGTCTTACCCAAGCCTGTCTGATTGCGCTCATGCAGTGCACCTAGGATCCCGTAGGCTGCATAGAATCCGGTGAGTGCGTCAGCCAGCGCCGGGCCGACTACCCTTGGGTTTGCTGGATTGATCAGCAAATTGAGGAAACCACTAGCGGCCTGAGCAACTGTATCGTATGCAGGTCTTGTCGACGCTGGACCGTCCTGCCCAAACCCACTGATGGCGCAGTAGATAAGCCGCGGGTTGAGTTCGCGCAAACGCTTTTCGCCTGCGCCCAGACGATCTGCAGCGCCGGGCCGGAAGTTTTGAATGTAGATGTCAGCGTCTGTGATGAGCTGATCAAAAACTGCTAGGTCTTCCGGTAGCTTGGTGTTGAGCGTCACGCTGCGCTTGTTGCGATTATAGGTCTGAAAGTGCGGGCTATAGAGCTCGCCCTGAAAAGCCCGGAATGGGTCACCGCTACCTGGCTGTTCGATCTTGATGACCTCGGCGCCCAGATCTGCGAGAAGCATGCCGGCGTTAGGCCCGGTGATGAAGGTACCTTGTTCGATAACGCGGATACCGGAAAGAACTTTGGCCATAGCTGGCTCCTGAAAAATTTCTGAACGATCAAATGGCAGCGCGAAGGCCTGAGCAGCCGGTTTGGAGAACGACGGTCGGGGGCGAAAAGACATCTCTCAAAGAGGAGACCATGCGACCAAGGTCATCAGGCGATGCTGCTGTTGCGAAAATGTAGAAATCCGGTCGAACGAGTATGGCGTCTAGACCATGCTCGGCGAAGTAGCCGGGTAGCTTGTCACTGGGGTCAAAAATGGCGTGGGGATCTGTCGTTTCATTTGCTGCCGCCAAATATGCGACCTTCGCATTGATACTCTCCAGGAACTTGCGATGCTCGGCTGATAGCGCGGCGAGAATCGACTTCTCGCGAACGAGGAGCGAGAAGCCGCCGCCCACCAATTGATCCATCGAGCCTGTCTCTTTTCCACGATGCACGGTGCAGTGTGGTGCCAGTCGGCCGAGGAGTGCCTCGTTGCCGCCGCCCAGGGTGCCTTCTCGCAAATGAGGGAACGGCGCCATTGGTGGATGGGTTCCTTCGACGAAGGCTTTATCTCGTGCTGCTGCTTTGATTGGATCGGCAACACAGACAATTTCGCCTAGATAAACCGAAGCATCGATCACCTCGGTAATGTGCGACTTGCGTTCGATTTCATAGTGATCTAGCAGCTCCTCACTGGCTTTATTTTGCAAGACCATATTTAGTCGCCACCCCAAGTTCAGCGCATCGCGAATACCAGAGCACATGCCTTGGCCCATGAACGGCGGCATTGTATGAGCAGCATCACCAACTAAAAAGATGTTGTTGTCACGCCACTGTTGGGCGACCAAAGAGCGGAACGTGTACACCGCATGTCGAAGAAGTGTCGCTTGATCACGTTGTACCCAGCGATTGAGTAAGCCCCAGACATAGTCAGTATCATCCAGCTGCTCACGTGTCTCATGCGGTAGCCGCATGATTTCCCAGCGACGTAACGGGCGCCCATTAACCAAGCCGCCAGGAACGAAAGTGGTTGGGCGTTCTGGATTGCAATGTTGGCCTGCGGCAGGGATATCGAGCTCCACTCCGGAATTTAGCTGAACGTCCACCACCAGCCAGTCGGCCTGGAAACCCCGATCTTCCCAGGCTATCCCAAGGGCATTGCGAACTGCGCTGTTCGCTCCGTCAGCGCCAATAAGGTAACGACCAGTGATCAGCATCTCTTCGCCTGTCGGAGTATTGACGGCAGTTACGGATACGCCGTCAGTGGTTTGGCTGAAGGTCTTTGCTTCATGCTCTAGCATTACGGAGACATTCGAGAAACTGCGCACCCTAGAATCGAGCGCCTTCTCCAGGGACGGCTGATGGAAGAAATATGCTTGAGGTCCTCCGGAAATCGAGTCTACTGTCCAGTCGATGTCGATGAGTGTTTCCCAATGCTGATTCATCCACTGGTAGCGAGGTGAGGGCGCGGCAAAGCTGTCGAAATTAGCTAAGCAATAGTGGGCATGCAAGGCACGGTGAATCTCATGGTCCATGCACACCGCACGAGGCAGAGGATAGGCATAGGGGTGGCGTTCCAGAACGGTCACGTGGTGCCCTTGTTCGCCCAGGAGAGCACAGAGGACGCGGCTTACTGGTCCGTATCCGATTAGAATTACATCGGTCATCAGATGTTTCATGACTTGGCCCATTTTTGTAGTTGTTGCCAGGGAGGTCGTGTAAGCGCTATAACTTGAATCCGTCCGGAGCATCACCGGTGTACTGGTACTCACGGGTAGCTTGATAGGAAAGCGCGAACCCGATAGGCGCAGAGGTTTGCTCTTCGTGCAAATGCGCAATTAGACCTGCGCTGCGTGCCAAAATGGGTACCCCGCGCAGTGCTTTCAGGGGGAATCCAGCACCCAGAAGCACAGCTGGAATTGCTGCCGATACGTTCAATCGCAGTTCCTTGCCGACTATCGAAGGAATGACCGATTCGACTACTTCGGCAATTTTCACGAAAGTGAGATCTGAGCCGGCTTGTTCAGCGGTGTTGAACAATGCTGCAACACGTGGGTCTCGCTCTTTATGTAAGGGGTGGCCGTACCCAGGCAAAGGGCGTTTAGCCAATCGGTAAGCGGTGACAATTTCCCTAGCCGCATCCTCGACACTCACATCTTTATCCATCAGTTGCTTGATCTCATCAAGGAGTGCACCAGCATCCGCCGACGCACCAAGGATCACAGAGCCGCAGCCGAGGAGGCCGGCGGCTACTGCTCCTTGTACAGCTTCAGGAGATGCTGCGAGGGTCATACGCGCAGCTTGTACACTTGGTACCAACCCATGTTCAGTGATTGCAACTAAGGTCGCGTCAAGCACTTTTAGGGTGGCTTTACTCGGCCGACTACCAGTCAGCAGAAGGAAGAAGTACTCGCTAAAGCTGAACTGCCCAATTACGTCTTGACACAAGTCCAAGCCCCGAACCACGATCGTGTCTTCGTTGGATGTGCAGATGGCACTGCGAGGAATAGTTTCTTTGCCGATTTTCATTGGTTTGTCTCCTGGTCAGACAGATGTCAAGCGGAAGTCGAAAGGCACGGTGTAATAGATATGGGCCACATTGGTGCCGTCGGGCGCGATACCAGCCGGATGCTCGATGAAGTCAACAATCAGGCTGCGCTTCACGCCGAACACGCAGTCCGAGTCGAGGTAGGGGCTGTTCGCGACAAAAAGTTGAGTATTTACCGGGTGGTAACCGTCAGCGCTGAGCTTGAAATGAATATGACCTGGACGATTGGGATGACGGCCCAACTTCGCTTGCATTAGTCCAGCTGGACCATCCTGAGGAATGGGGTAATAATTGGGTCTAATCGACCAAAAGCTATATCTGCCGTTCTTATCAGTAAGGAATTTGCCTCGAGCGAGCATTTTTGTCTGCCCAGGTATCTGCATGTCATAGTTGCCTTCACCGTCGCCGGACCAAACATCCAGCAGTGCATTGGCGATTGGATTGCCAGCGTCATCGATGACATAGCCGTAATAGTAAGTCTTCAAGCCAGCCACGCCATTGGAAATGTCCGCACCCTCAGGCAGCTCAGGCGCACCTTGCCAGTAGTAGGGGCCCTCGACCGTTTCTTCGAGGCAGTCGTCACCACGATGCTGGTTGATACCGATGGTTAGTGTGGAGACGCCAAGCAAGTCTGAAAGCAGGATGAATTCCTGACGTTTGTCGGTGCAGATCTGTCCGGTGGATGTCAAAAAGCAGATGGCTGAAAACCATTCTTCGGGAGTGAGCTGCAGCTCCGTTACGCAGGCGTGCAGATGGCGGACGACCGAAGTCATGATTTGCTTGAAGCGGGGCTCATCGCAGCTACCAAAGCTATTGAGCACGTCGCGCAAGTGCGCCGCACAGTCGAACTGGGCCATGGAGGTCTTCCTTCTCTTGTTATTTACGTAGGCAGAATTTCAGCACCTCAGCGAAGGTTACGGCCTGGACTTAACAGAGAGAAGTGATTATTTTGAATAAAAATAATCGATGCTATCACTGAGGCTGGTCATGGAGCTACGTCACCTGAGATACTTTGCTGCACTGGCTGAAACCCTGCATTTCACGCGGGCCGCAGAGCGCACCCACGTTACTCAATCAACCTTGTCGCATCAGATCCGACAGCTCGAGGAGGAGGTCGGTGTCCGGCTCTTTGATCGCATCGGAAAGAAAGTATCGATAACCGAAGCTGGTGACCGGTTGCTTTCCCAGGTTCTACCGGCCCTCAAGCAAATTGATGTCGCCATTCATGCCATCACCCGTACGCCAGGTTCTGCCAGTGGCCATATCCGTATCGGAGCGACATATAGCTTCAACATTCGTTTGGTACCGGCCTGTATAGCCAGCTTCCTCTCACGTAACCCTGATGTAAGCGTTTCAGCAGAGGAGCTTGCGCAGGATCTCATCATAGAGCGTCTGGAGCGTAACGAATTGGATTTAGGCATCGCATATCGGCCCACAGACGGACACGATCTTTGGTTCGAACCGCTCTACAACGAAGAATTAAAGCTTGTAGTTAGCACTGATCACCCGCTTGCCAAGCGTAAGAGTGTACGCATGATCGAGCTGCACAACTTGCGTATGACTTTGCTTCCACGTCATTTCATGACGCGTCGGCAGTTGGATGAGTGCTTCCGCTCTTCTGGAGCGGAGCCGGTCGTTGCAGTCGAAATGAATACCTTGCTACCAATGCTTGAGCTGGCACGCCATACGGATCTGGCTTGTATCGTTGCTGAAACAGCAATCGGTTCACGTTCTGGTTTGAGTGTCATTGCGCTTGAGAACCCAACACCAATCCGAACGCCGGGATTGCTTTGGAAGAAAGGAGGGACGGATGACGCGGCGATTAAACAGTTCGCCAGCGTCGTCCGGAAAGCCACCGAAGCCGGCGGCTGCAGCATCGAAATCACACCTTGATGGTAGGCTGTGAACTAGTTTTTGAGTTGGCTTTAAGCGGGGCAGTCTCTTTCAGGAACAATGCTATGAAGAACCCCAGAATCAGTCCACCCATGGCGAGATACAGGGTATATTGGATCCCGTGGTGCTGGGCGATGTAGCCTGCTAGAGCAGGGGCGACGCCACCGCCAAAGATCTCACCTAGGCCTACAACTACACCTACCGCCGTGGCTGCCAAATGGGGGGGGACCGCTTCGTTTGTCAGTGGGCCAACCGTGAGGCAGGTAAGACTGAAATTAAAAAACGTGGAGAAGAACAGCGCTGTGAACAATGGGAGCGGATTTGGCCCCATTTTGATCAGTAGGGTCAGAAACACGCCCGTGCCGATGTAAGAGGCAAGAAGCACTGTTTTGCGCCCTAATTTGTCAGACAGCCCAGGAAGGATCAATTGACCAGCAAAGCCTCCGAGACCAATAGCGGACATTACGAGTCCCATCGACTGTACATCTAGCTTTAGGTAGTCGGTTAGGTAGTTTGGTATCATCGCGCTAACTACAAACAAGCAGGTCAGGATGCAAAACATGCTAAAGATATTAACTATTACATTTCGATATTTAATAACGTCTTTCCAGCGTAAGCGGCCGGCGAACACACC